>NZ_CP134771.1:3644166-3975833 GCF_031880315.1 Pseudomonas baltica
TGGTGCCTCTACTGATCTGGCTTGCCATGCTGTACCAGCGCGCCGGGCCGCAGGCCGTAGCGGACGTGCTGTGGACCAACAGCGTCGGCCGTTTCGATGGTTCTTTCACCGAAGCGGGTCACTACGAGTCCTTTTGGTATTACATCCTCAAACTGCCCGAAGCATTCCTGCCGTGGAATATCCTGGTGTATCTCGGCTTGTGGCATTTTCGCAAGAGCCTGGCGCAAGACCGCTATCGCTTGTTTTTCAGTCTATGGCTGTTGGCGGGGTTCACGATGCTGACGCTGGCCTCGAGCAAGCGCACGGTGTATTTGATGGCGTTGACGCCTGCGGCTGCGGTCATTGCTGCCGAGTATGTCGGGGCCTTGCTCGGCTGGCTCAAAGCTCGGGCTCAGGTGTCGAGCCTTGCGGCGCAAGTGCATGCCCTGCGGCACGGGCTGATCATCGGTGTGCTGGCGCTGGTGGTTGCTGGCTATCTGGCCAATGCGTTCTGGTATGCCCCCAAAGTCGATCAGGACCGCTCCTTCGTCGCGCTGGTCGACCAGACGCGAGCGCTGCAGGCCCAAGGGCGGCACGTAGCGCTGTTCCAGCCCAGCGAGCGTGTGGCGGGCGCCACGACGTTCTACCTGCAAGCGCACTTGCCGATCCTGCAGAGCGAGGCGCAATTGCACGATTACCTCGTTGCCGCACCCGGCAATGTGGCCTTGCTGGAGGCCGCCGACCCACCCGTGGCGCCACTCACCGTAACCGCTCAAGTGGCGGTGAATGGGCGCACGTACTACTTCGTTCGTCAGCGATGACTGCCAGGCCAGCCCTTACAGCGTGCGCGCGTCCTGGCGTGGCGACCGTCAGGGGCTGACGGTCACCTTGGTGAAGTCCTGACGCCCGAACGGGCTCGGGCTGTAGCCCTTGACGTCGGTACGCGTCAGTACGGTCGCGCTCGGGTGCGCCAGTGGCACCCACAAGGCCTGCTGCTGGATCAGCGCCTGTGCCTGGTGATACAGCTTGCTGCGCTTGGCCTGATCGCTGCTGGCCTTGCCATCGTTGATCAGTTTGTCCAGTTCCGGGTTGCAATAGCGCGCAAAGTTGGTCCCGGATTTCACCGCCGCGCAGGAAAACTGCGGGGTCAGGAAGTTGTCCGGATCGCCATTGTCGCCTGACCAGCCCATGAACAGCAGGTCGTGCTCGCCGGCCTTGGCGCGGCCGATCAGTTCACCCCATTCGATCACGCGTATCTCGGCCTTGACGCCGATCTTGGCCAGGTCGGCCTGAAGCATCTGCGCGCCCAGGCTCGGGTTGGGGTTGAGCAGGCTGCCGGACGGACGCGTCCAGATGGTGGTGCTGAAGCCATCCTTGAACCCGGCCTTGGCCAGCAGGTCGCGGGCCTTGGCAGGATCGTAGGCGTAGCCCGGCAGGTCCTTGGCGTAACTCCAGGTGTTAGGCGGATACGGGCCATTGGCCGGCTGCGCACTGCCTTCGAACACGGCCTTGAGGTAGCTGGCCTTGTCGAAGGCGAGGTTGATGGCCTGGCGCACTTCGGGCTTGTCCAGCGGTGGGTGCTGGCTGTTGATGGCGACGAAAGCGGTCATGAAAGCGTCGGTCTTGATCGCCTTGAGCTTGCTGTCATCGGCCGCCGCGACGACGTCCATCGGCTTGGGCGACAAGGCGATCTGGCATTCGCCGGCCTTGAGTTTCTGCAAGCGCACATTGGCGTCCGGGACAATGGCGAAAATCAACGGATCGACGCTGGGCTTGCCCTGGAAATAATCCGGGTTGGCCTTGTAGCGCACCACGGCGTCCTTCTGGAATCGCACGAACTCGAACGGCCCGGTGCCGATGGGTTGGCTGTTGAGCTGGTCGGTCTTGCCGGCCTTGAGCAGCTGGTCGGCATACTCGGCCGAGTAGATCGACGCGAAGCCCATGGTCAGGGTGGCAAGGAAGGTCGAGTCCGGATGGTTGAGGGTGAAGCGCACGGTCAGCGGATCCGGCGCGTCGATCTGCTTGATCAGGCTCGGCAGCTGCATGGATTGCGCATGCGGGAAGCCGCTCTTGTTGACCTTGTGCCACGGATTGGCGGGGTCGAGCATGCGCTGGAAGCTGAACAGCACGTCCTCGGCGCTGAGCGCACGGCTGGGCTTGAACCAGGCGGTGGTGTGAAATTTGACTCCAGGGTGCAGCTTGAAGGTGTAGGTCAGGCCGTCGGCGGACACCTGCCAGCTACCCGCCAGGCTGGGGATCACCTTGCCGGCTGTCGCGTCGTAGCCCACCAGGCTGTTCATCAGCACATCGGCAGAAGCATTGGTGGTGGTCAGCGAGTTATACTGGACGACGTCGAAGCCCTCGGGGCTGGCCTCGGTACACACGCTCAACGGCGCGGCCTGGGCCAGAACGGGGGCGCACAGCGAAGCAAACAGCAGTGGCAGCAGCGCAAGACGCATGGATTCATTCCTTTGGCGGTTTGAGGAACCATCTGCTCGGGCAGTCTGGAAACGGCTACCCTAGTGCGCTGCGAGGCAATTGGCTATGCAAATTTGCAGATCGCCGCGACGAGCGGTCTTTGCCGTGCAGGCCCGCCAGCCTGCGCTGGTCGGGTTTTTTCCGGTCCGTGAATTCGGCGCTCGTGCAGATTGCTGTTGTTGCACCCAGGTCTTTCTGGTATAAAGCAGCGCTCTTTTCTAGGGCCCGGTTCGTCTGCCTTCAAGGCGGGGCTGATAAGACCCTGAAGAAACACGGCGCCTGGCGCCATGATTGAGAGATTAAGCGGCCAACCCATGCCGGGTTGGGCATGTGGTTTTAGAGGGCTGAGGCATGTCGAGAGTCTGTCAAGTTACCGGTAAGGGTCCGGTAACTGGGAATAACATTTCCCACGCAAACAACAAAACCCGTCGTCGTTTCCTGCCGAACCTGCAGCATCATCGCTTCTGGGTCGAGTCCGAGAAGCGTTTCGTGCGTCTGCGCGTATCCGCCAAAGGCATGCGTATCATCGACAAGCGCGGCATTGATGTCGTTCTGGTCGAAATCCGCGCTGCTGGCGCCAAGGTCTAAGGAGCAAAATCATGCGTGAATTGATTCGTTTGATCTCTTCTGCCGGTACTGGTCATTTCTACACTACCGACAAGAACAAGCGTACTACTCCGGACAAAATCGAGATCAAGAAATTTGATCCGGTCGTTCGCAAGCACGTGATCTACAAGGAAGGCAAAATCAAGTAATTGATTTTTCCTGACAAAAAAGGCCCGTATCGCGAGATACGGGCCTTTTTTCGTTGTACGCGAAGCGTTAGCCGAAGCGGATGCTGAGGATTACGTCGTTTTCATCGAGTACCAGGTTGATGCGTTCCCGGCGCATGTCCATTGTGCCGGCGCTGTGGGGGCTGATTTGGCGCACAGGACGTAGGCTCGCGCGCGCGATGGCTTTGAGTACGACCTCGGTGCAGGTCGTCCCGATATACGGAGTGATCATCTCCATGACTTCTTCGTCGGTATACGTCTGTTGGATAGTGGTGCTCATGGTGTGCCTCCTGGCAACTAGTCGAGTGCTTCCGGCTGGACAGCTGGGAAAGGCCCGTCTCGCGAAAGACGGGCCTTGTCATGAAGTGCGGATCAATAGAATTTGATATCCACGATCACTTGCAGGTCGTCGACGATCAGGTTGATGCGCTCCGGACGCAAGTCCTTGGTGGTGATATGGCCCGGGCCGTCGGGGCGCGCGATGCGCAAGGTCCGCGCCTCGACGTCCTCGCGCAGCGCGTCGGTATAGGGCAGGCCGATTACATCGCTGATCATCTCGACGATTTCGTTATCGGTGTAATGGGGTTGGATAGTGATGGTCATTAGACGCCTCCTGGCAAATAGTAGTGAGTGTCCGACTGGACACCTCTACAAGCCTGAGCCTCTCCCACCGCCTGCCTGCGTTAGATATTCATTACTTGTGCTCGAACACCACATAGATCTTGCGGCACGCCTCCAGCACCTCCCAGGTGCCACGAAAGCCTGCCGGAATCACGAAGCGGTCGCCGGCCCGCACCGTCTTGGCTTCGCCATCGAGGTCGCGCAGCACCGACACCCCCTGGACGATTTCGCAGTACTCATGCTCGGTGTAGTTGACTGACCACTGACCCACGGCTCCTTCCCAAACGCCCGCGCCGAATTGCCCGCAGGGGCTGTTGTAGTGCTCGAAGACCGTCTGCTCGGGCTGGCCCTTGAGGACTTTTTCCGGTGCTGGGCTATAGCGCTGGGCAGGTGGGGTGTTGACGCTGAAATCCACGATCTGCGCGATGTTCATGGCAAGGGCTCCGTGTCTGATGGGCTGGATTGTTTGATAAAACGCACATGGCCGAGGGTTTGACCGTGAACTGTCAAATATATTGAAAAGGCCGGTGCCGGTGGTTTAGGGTGGCTGACGCTGTGGGAGGGATCAAGGCCTGCAGCCCTTTTCAATCATCCGTACGCCGCACGGTGCTCGGGCTTGATATCCACCCTCGAAGGAGATTCGTAATGACCACCCTGACACGTGCTGATTGGGAGCAAAAGGCCCAGCAGCTGAAAATCGAAGGTCGCGCGTTCATCAACGGCCAATACACCGACGCGGTGTCCAAGGCGACCTTCGAGTGCATCAGCCCGATTGATGGCCGTTTGCTGACCAGCATCGCCAGCACCGATGCAGCGGATGCCGAGCTGGCCGTGGCCAATGCGCGCGCCACGTTCGCTGCCGGCAGCTGGTCACGCCTGGCGCCGGTCAAGCGCAAGAACATCATGATTCGCTTCGCCGACCTGCTGAAGCAGAACGCCGAAGAGCTGGCCCTGCTCGAGACGTTGGACATGGGCAAGCCGATCAGCGACTCCTTCGGCATCGACATCCCCGGCGCCGCCAATGCGCTGCGCTGGAGTGGCGAGGCGATCGACAAGATTTATGACGAGGTCGCGGCCACCCCTCACGATCAGCTGGGCCTGGTGACCCGTGAGCCGGTAGGTGTAGTGGCGGCGATCGTGCCGTGGAATTTCCCGCTGATGATGGCGTGCTGGAAGCTTGGCCCGGCGCTGTCCACCGGTAACTCGGTGATCCTCAAACCGTCGGAAAAATCCCCGCTCACGGCCATCCGTATCGCCGCGCTGGCCATCGAGGCGGGCATCCCGGCGGGCGTACTGAACGTGCTGCCAGGCTACGGCCACACGGTCGGCAAGGCTCTCGCGCTGCACATGGACGTCGATACCGTGGTGTTCACCGGCTCGACCAAGATCGCTCGGCAACTGATGATCTACGCCGGCGAGTCGAACATGAAGCGCGTGTGGCTGGAAGCCGGCGGCAAGAGCCCGAACATCGTCTTCGCCGACGCGCCGGACCTGCAAGCCGCCGCCGAATCGGCTGCCAGCGCCATTGCCTTCAACCAGGGCGAGGTCTGTACCGCAGGTTCGCGCTTGCTGGTGGAGCGCTCGATCAAGGACAAATTCCTGCCATTGGTGATCGAGGCCCTCAAGGGCTGGGTGCCAGGCAATCCGCTGGACCCGGCTACCAATGTCGGCGCGCTGGTAGATACCCAGCAGATGAACACCGTGCTGTCCTATATCGAAGCCGGCCACAGCGATGGTGCCAAGCTGGTCGCGGGCGGCAAGCGCACCTTGCAGGAGTCGGGCGGCACCTACGTCGAGCCGACGATTTTCGACGGGGTGACCAACGCCATGCGCATCGCCCAGGAAGAGATCTTCGGGCCGGTGCTGTCGGTGATCACGTTCGACAGCGACGTTGAAGCCATCGCCATTGCCAACGACACCCAATATGGCCTGGCGGCAGCGGTATGGACGGCCAACATCTCCCGCGCCCACCTGACTGCCAAGGCACTGCGTGCCGGCAGCGTGTGGGTCAATCAGTACGATGGCGGCGATATGACGGCGCCTTTCGGTGGGTTCAAACAGTCGGGTAATGGCCGTGACAAGTCGCTGCACGCGTTCGACAAATACACCGAGCTGAAATCGACCTGGATCAAGTTGTAAGCGTCACGCCCGCCTTGTGGGGGCGGGCTTTTGATGTGGTGGACAGACCCGCCCCGTCGCGGGCAGAGCCGGCTCCCACGAGTATCAGGCTCTGCCTAGGATCAATGACCGCTACAGCATCCGCTCCAGCCCCACCGATTTCGCAAACCACGCATTGAGCCGCCGCCACCAGTCGCCCGGTTCGGTCTTCAGGGTGTGCATCTGCTGGTGATCCTCGGTCACCCAGACCATCTGTTCGTTCTGCAACTGGACGTGATAGCTCAGCACCGGTGACATCCCCTGCAATGCCAGGTTGCGCACGTGCTCGGCCAGTTCGGGGCTGTCGACCATTACGCCGACCTCGGTATTCCACAGCACCGAACGCGGATCGAAGTTGAACGAGCCGATAAACGTCATGCGCCGGTCAAGGATCATCGCCTTGCTGTGCAGGCTCGATTCCGAGCCGCTACGGTAGCGCACACGGCCATCGTCACCCGGTTGGCGGCGCAGTTCGTACAGGTGCACGCCATGCTCGAGCAGCGCCTTGCGATACGGTGCATAGCCACCATGCACCGCAGGCACGTCGGTGGCCTCCAGGGCATTGGTCAGCAGGCTGACGTCGACCCCGGAGTCGGCCATGCCGGTGAGGAACACCAGCCCCGGCTGGGCAGGCACGAAATACGCGGATATCAGGATCAGCTCGTGCTTGACGCTTTCGAGCTTTGGCAGCAGTTGCGTGGTCAGCAGCAGATGCGGGTCCGGCTCCTGGGACAGCACCTTGCTCGGTGCATCCCACATCACCTGGCTAGGCGCCCAGATCATCTCCTGACGCCACACGCTCAGCTGCGGCCTGGCCTGGTAGCTCATCAACTGGTCATACAGTATGCGGTTGGCCTCGCGAGATTTGATCAGCGCGGCATCCAGCTGCCTGCGTGCCTGGCTCAGGTCCTTGCGGGTCAGGCGGCCGTAGAGCTCGCCGATCGGTCGGCTCAGCGCGCTGTTCCAGTACTGATCGAAGCTGTAGCCCAGTTGTCGGGCCACAGGGCCGGCACCGAGCAGGTCGATGTCGGTGAAATTCAGGTTGGGCTCGGCGTCGAAGTATTCGTCACCCAGATTGCGCCCACCGACGATGGCCATGGCGTCGTCGGCCAGCCACAGCTTGTTGTGCATGCGTCGGTGCTGCTGCGACAGGTTCAGCAGCCGCCCCAGGGCGCGCGTGGTGCCGGTCATGCGCCCCAGATGCAGTGGGTTGAACAAGCGGATATGGATGTTCGGGTGGGCGGCGAGGGTGGCGATGAACTCGTCGATGCCGTCGCTGGTGGTGTCGTCCAGCAAGATGCGCACGCGTACGCCACGGTCTGCGGCCTTGAGCAGCTCTTCGATCAGCAGGCGGGTGCTGAGACCGTCCTGAACGATGTAGTACTGCAGATCGAGGCTGGTCTGTGCATTGCGAATCAGTTCGGCACGGGCCCGAAACGCCTCGCCGCTGTTGGGCAGCAGGCGAAACCCGGACTGGCCTGGATGCGCCTGGGCGTCGGCCAGTACCGAACGCCCGAAGCTGGAGGTCTCAGGGCGCAGCATCTCGCTGTACGTATGCGGACCCGGGATGCTGCTGCAACCGGCGAGACCGAGCGCCAGGCATGCCAGCAATAGCGCGAACCATGGGGTTTTCAAACGGCGTGATCCTTGACCTTGGGACTGGCGTGCATGTCTGACCGGGGCTCGCCACAAAAGTTGTGCAGCCCTAGCCATCTTTGCGCGCGGATTATGCGGTGCTCCCCTCCAGTTCGGCCAGCAGGCGGGCGGCTTCGGCGCCCACCGTCTTCACCGCTGTTTCGATACGGGCATCGGGGCGCGAGGCGAAATTCATGCGCAGGCAGTTGCGGTACTTGCCGGAGGCCGAAAAGATGCAGCCCACGGCGATCTGCACATTTTGCTCGAGCAGTTCGCGATTGAGCTTGAGCGTGTCGAAATGCTCGGGCAGCTCGATCCACAGCATGAAGCCACCCTGGGGGCGACTGACCCGCGTGCCGGCCGGGAAAGCCTGCATGACCCAATCGATCATGATGTCGCGATTGCGCTGGTACTGGCTGCGCATACGCCGCAGGTGCGGCTCGTAATGCCCGCCAGCGATGAAGTCGGCGATGGCCAGTTGCGGCTGGGTGGCGGTGCTGCCGGTGCCGATGTATTTCATGTGCAGCACGCGCTCAAGGTAGCGCCCAGGCGCCACCCAGCCGATGCGCAGCCCTGGGGCCAGGGATTTCGAGAACGAGCTGCACAGCAGCACGCGGCCGTCTTCGTCAAAGGACTTGATGGTGCGCGGCCGTGGGTAGCTGAACGCCAGGTCGCCATACACATCGTCTTCGATGATCGCCACATCGAAGCGCTGCGCCAGGGTGAGCAGGGCGCGCTTGCGGGCTTCGGGCATCACGTAGCCGAAAGGGTTGTTGCAGTTGGGTGTCAGCTGTATGGCCTTGATCGGCCACTGCTCCAGGGCCAGCTCCAGCGCTTCGAGGCTGATGCCGGTGATCGGATCAGTGGGGATTTCCAGCGCCTTCATGCCCAGGCCCTTGAGCGTCTGCATGGCGCCGAAGAAGCTGGGCGAGTCGACGGCGACGATGTCACCCGGATCGCAGACCGCACGGATGCTGCTCGACAGCGCTTCATGGCAACCGGTGGTGATCACCAGGTCGTTGGCGCTGATGCGGCAGCCTGAGTCCACCAGCAGGCGCGCGACCTGATCGCGCAACGCCTGGGTGCCGTAGATGGTGTCGTAATACAGTCCGGGCATGTCCTGGTCGCGGCTCAGCTGGGCGAAAGCGCGCATCAGCGGCTTGAGTGTGGGGCTGGTGATGTCGGGCATGCCCCGGCCTAGCTGCACCACGTCTTTGCGCGGCACGGCACGCATCAGTTCGACCACCTGATCCCACTGCGAGATATCCACCGGGCGCTGCATCGGCCGGCCGGTGGCGGGGAGGGCGGGCAGGGCGCGGGTCTGACTGACGAAATAGCCGGATTTGGGCCGGGGCGCCGCCAGACCGCTGTCTTCCAGCACGCGATAAGCCTGCTGCACCGTGCTCAGGCTGACGCCATGCTCGACACTTAATGCACGCACGGAAGGCAGACGATCGCCAGGGCGGTAGAAGCCTTGCTCGATGCGCGCGCCCAGCAATTCGGCGAGGTTGACGTAAAGTGTCATGTCGGCTCCGGGTATTTTGATAAAAACCAGTACAGATGCAGCAAGGATCGGCCATTCAGTGAAAATAATCGCCTCTCTGTATGGTTGTAAATAGATATTTCTGAATCTGTAATGAAAATACGTTCGGCGCCATGCTTCTTCCTACGGCAGTATCACTCAGGAGGAATGAAAATGAGCGGCTACAGCGATGTGCGCCTAGTACTCAAGAGCCAGGAATTGCAGACGCAACGGCACGGTGTGCGCGTGAACAGCGGCGCTCGGCCGGAAGGGTTCACTCGCTGGCAGTGGTTCTGGCTCTGCCACCGTACCCGCCAACAATTGAACGGGCTGACAGCCGAGCAGTTGCACGATATTGGCCTGACGGCCGAGCAGGCGCGGGCCGAGGCGCTGAAGGCGTTCTGGCAGCGTTGAGGGCGCACATCAACTGGCCGAACTGTGTGAGGCCGACTGTTTGTAAGGCAATCATGGAATGAAGCCGAGCCTCAACCCAACTCTTTGAACCGATGCCACAGCATCCCTAGCGCCAGCAGCGGCGAGCGCAGGTACCTGCCGCCGGGGAAGGTCATGTGCGGCACCTTGGCGAACAGGTCGAAACGCGCGCTGGCCTGGCCGCTGATAGCTTCGGCCAGCAAGCGCCCTGCCAGGTGCGTGGCGTTGAGGCCGTGGCCGGCATAGGCCTGGGCATAGAACACATTGGGATGACTGGCCAGCCGACCAATCTGCGGCAAGCGGTTGGCGCCGATGCCGATCATGCCGCCCCATTGATAGTCGATCTTCACATTCGCCAACTGTGGGAACACGTTGAGCATCTTCGGGCGCATGTAGGCGGCGATGTCCTTGGGGTCGCGTCCGGAATAATGGCAGGCGCCGCCGAACAGCAGCCGTCGATCGGCCGAGAGGCGGTAATAGTCCACGGTCACCCGCTGATCGCACACGGCAAAATTCTGCGGCAGCAGTTGCCGCGCCGTCGCGTCGTCCAGCGGCTCGGTGGCAATGATATAGCTGCCGGCGGGCAGCACCTTGCCGCTCAGTTCCGGGTTGAGTCCGTTGAGGTAGGCATTGCAGCCCAGCACCAGGGTCTTGGCAGTGACGCAACCCTGTGCGGTATGCACCTTTACCTGCGGCCCGTAGTCGATGCGCGTCACCATGGAGTTCTCGAACAGCTTCACCCCCAGGCACTGCGCCACCTGTGCTTCGCCCAGCGCCAGGTTCAAGGGGTGCAGGTGCCCTGAGCCCATGTCGACCATACCGCCGACATACTGGCTGGAGCCCACTACCGTGTGCACCTGGTCGGCCTCCAGGATGCGTACTTCATGGCTATAGCCCAAGCTCTGCAGGGCCACTGCCTCTTCCTTGAGGTGCTCCAGGTCGCGGGATTTGTTGGCCAGGTCGCAATAGCCCCAGGTCAGGTCGCACGCGATGTCGTATTTGCTGACGCGCTGGCGGACGATCTCCACGGCTTCGAGGCCCATCAGCGTCATGGCGCGCACGCCCTCGCTGCCGATTATCGAAGTGAATTGTTCCAACCCGTGGCCGACGCCGCGGATCAACTGCCCGCCATTGCGGCCGCTGGCGCCCCAGCCGATCCGTCGCCCTTCGAGCAGCACCACCGAGAACCCGCGCTCCGCCAGCTCGATCGCCGTGTTGAGCCCGGAAAACCCGCCGCCGACCACGCACACGTCCGCAGCCAGTTGTCCTTGCAACGCGGGATGGTCCGGTTGCACCGCGCTGCTGGCGGCATAATAGGAGGCCGTATGCAGGGGGCGCGGGTCCGTGTGCGGGGCTGGGGCGTTCATGTGCAAGATCCTGGAAGCGTGGTTCAGATAACGATGGTCACCCAATGGGATGGCAGCATAGGCCCGGCGATGATCGGCAAGCAACTCGCGGCCTGAGCGTGCAAAATAGCGCACTCGACACAGCGGCAGGCGCACCATGAGTTGCAATCTCCACAAGATCCGCTTTTTGCGCGAACAGATCCCCAGCTTCGACTGCGTGCCCGGCTGCCATGATTGCTGCGGCCCGGTGACCACGTCCGCCGAGGAAATGGCGCGCCTGCCGCGCAAGACCGCCGCCGAGCAGGACGCCGCGCTGGAGCGCCTCGACTGCGTGCACCTGGGCCCGCAAGGCTGCACCGTGTATGGCGAGCGCCCGCTGATCTGCCGGCTGTTCGGCACCACGCCGAGCTTGCCGTGCCCGCGTGGCCGGGGCCCCGAGGAGCCAATCGATCCGCACGCCGAGGCTTTGATTCATCGGCTGATCGCGAGTACCCGCCAGGTATTGGTTTAAGGCGCCAGGCCCCTTCGCCAGCAAGCTGTGCTCCCACAGAGTTGGCTGAACGATCGTCATGGATCTGTGGGAGCAAGGCTTGCCCGCGAAGGGGCCAGTCGCAACGCCACATATCAATCCGGAATCGGCAGATTCAAGCTCTCTTTCACTTCTTCCATGACGATATAGCTCTTGGATTCACGCACATGAGGCAGCTTGAGCAGGATATCGCCGAGCAACTTGCGGTAGGACGCCATCTCGGAAATCCGCGCCTTGACCAGGTAATCGAAGTCGCCCGACACCAAGTGGCACTCCAGCACGTGGGGCAATTTGAGCACCGCTCGGCGAAATTCTTCAAAAGTGTCCCCGGATTTGTAGTCGAGGCTGATCTCGACGAACACCAATAGGCTACCCTTCAGGTGTTGCGGGTTGAGCCGGGCGTAATAGCCCATGATGATCCCCTCGCGCTCCAGGCGGCGGACCCGCTCGGTGCACGGGGTGGTCGACAGGCCGACCTTCTCCCCTAATTCGGTAAACGACAAGCGCCCATCGGCCTGAAGCAAGCGCAGAATATTACGGTCGATCTTGTCCAGTTCACGCTTGCTCTGATGCTGGGTGCGCATAGGTCGATACCCCTCCGTAAAAGCGGTTTTTGCCGAGAATCCTCGCCAAATATAGCCGCGTATATAGTGAAATGCACTGGCTGTACCTTTTTATACTGCCCACATCTTCGCTTAATACAACTTACGTCAGCGGTTTTCCGCGTTGAGGGATTGAACATGCGAGTTCTGGTGCTTGGCAGCGGTGTGATCGGTACCGTCACTGCCTACTATCTGGCCCGTGAAGGCTTCGACGTGGTGGTGGTGGATCGCCAGCCTGCGGTTGCCATGGAAACCAGTTTCGCCAATGCCGGGCAGGTATCGCCCGGCTACGCCTCACCCTGGGCCGCGCCCGGTGTGCCGCTCAAGGCCATCAAGTGGCTGCTCGAGCGCCACGCCCCGTTGGCCATCAAGGCCACCGCCAGCGTCGATCAATATCTGTGGATGGCGCAGATGCTGCGCAATTGCACCGCCAGCCGCTATGCAGTCAACAAAGAGCGCATGGTGCGGCTGTCCGAGTACAGCCGCGATTGTCTCGATGAGCTGCGCGCCGAAACCGGCATCGCCTATGAAGGTCGGACCCTGGGCACCACCCAACTGTTCCGTACCCAGGCGCAACTGGACAACGCGGCCAAGGACATCGCCGTGCTGGAGCAGTCCGGCGTGCCCTACGAGTTGCTCGACCGCGCCGGCATCGCCCGGGTCGAGCCGGCGCTGGCCGGTGTCACCAACATCCTTGCCGGTGCCCTGCGCCTACCCAACGACCAGACTGGCGACTGCCAGATGTTCACCACCCGCCTGGCAGAAATGGCCAAGGCCATGGGCGTGGAATTCCGCTTCGGGCAGAACATCGAGCGTCTGGATTTCGCCGGTGACCGGGTCAATGGCGTGTGGATCGACGGCCAGCTGGAAACCGCCGACCGTTACGTGCTGGCGCTGGGCAGCTATTCGCCGCAGTTGCTCAAGCCGCTGGGCATTCGCGCGCCGGTCTATCCGCTCAAGGGCTATTCGCTGACGATACCGGTCACCAACAGCGCCATGGCGCCGACCTCGACGATCCTCGACGAAACCTACAAGGTGGCGATCACCCGTTTCGACAATCGCATCCGCGTCGGCGGCATGGCCGAAATCGCTGGATTCGATCTGTCGCTCAACCCGCGTCGCCGGGAAACGCTGGAGATGATCGTCAACGACCTTTATCCTCAGGGCGGCGACCTCGGCGCGGCCAGTTTCTGGACCGGGCTGCGGCCGACCACCCCGGACGGCACGCCGATCGTCGGCGCGACGCCTATGAAGAACCTGTTCCTCAACACCGGCCATGGCACCCTCGGCTGGACCATGGCCTGTGGTTCCGGACGCCTGCTGGCTGACCTGATCGCGCGTAAAACACCGCAGATCAGCGCCAAAGGCCTCGATATTTCTCGTTACAGCAAACACCAGGAGACTGCAGAACATGTCAATCCAGCGCCAGCTCACCAATGAGCGCATGAGCCAGATCGTCAGCCACAACGGCACGTTGTACCTCGCCGGTCAGGTCGGTGACGACATGAGCGCCGGGATTGAACAGCAGACCCGCGAGACCTTGGCCAACATCGAGCGTCTGCTTGATCTGGCAGGGACCGACAAGACGCGCCTGTTGTCCGTGACGATCTATCTGAAGGACATCGACGCGCATTTCGAAGGCATGAACAGCGTATGGGACAAGTGGCTGCCCAAAGGAGTGGCGCCTGCCCGCGCGACGGTGGAGTCGAAGCTGTGCGAGCCGGAGATTCTGGTGGAGTTGTCGGTGGTAGCGGCACTGCCTTAACGATTTGTATTGGATTTGAGGGCCCCTTAGCGGGCAAGCCTCGCTCCCACAGAGTCAACCGCACCTGTGGGAGCAAGCCTTGCCCGCCAAGGGGCCAGCAAGAACAACCCAACGCTTCAAGACTTTCAAGAAGACCGTCCATGCGTCCCGCCCGAGCCCTTATCGATTTGCAGGCCTTGCGCCACAACTACCAACTGGCCCGCGAAATCAGCAATGGCGCCCGTGCGCTGGCGGTGCTCAAGGCCGATGCCTACGGCCATGGTGCCGTACGCTGTGCCCAGGCGCTGGAAGCCGAGGCCGACGGTTTTGCCGTCGCCTGCATCGAGGAAGCACTGGAACTACGGGCGGCCGGTATCACTGCACCGATCCTGCTGCTGGAGGGCTTCTTCGAAGCCAGCGAGCTGGCGCTTATCGTCGAGCATGATTTCTGGTGCGTGGTGCATTCACTCTGGCAACTCGAAGCCATCGAACAGACTGCCCTGGCCAAGTCTATCGTCGTCTGGCTCAAGCTCGACTCGGGCATGCATCGGGTCGGCCTGCACCCCAAGGACTACCAGGCCGCTTACCAGCGCTTGCTGGCCAGCGGCAAGGTCTTGCGCGTCGTGCTGATGAGCCACTTCGCCCGTGCCGACGAACTGCACAGCGACGCCAGCAGCCAGCAGGTTGCGGTGTTCCAGGCCGCCCGCGAAGGCCTGAATGCCGAGATCAGCCTGCGCAATTCACCGGCCCTGCTCGGCTGGCCACAAGTGCCCAGCGATTGGGTGCGGCCAGGGATCATGCTGTACGGCGCCACGCCCTTCGAGGAGCCACAGAGTGAGGCCGCGCGTCTGCAGCCGGTCATGACCCTGGAGTCGAAAGTGATCTGCGTGCGTGAGTTGCCGGCGGGCGAACCGATCGGCTATGGCGGTGGCTTCGTCACCGATCGGCCTATGCGCATCGGCGTGGTCGCCATGGGCTATGCCGACGGTTATCCGCGCGTGGCGCCGACCGGTACACCGGTGCTGGTGGCCGGGCAGCGCAGCCGTCTGTTGGGCCGAGTGTCGATGGACATGCTGTGCATCGATCTGACCGACGTGCCCGCCGCCGGGCTGGGCAGCCCCGTAGAGTTATGGGGCAAAAACGTACTGGCCAGCGACGTAGCGATGCAGGCCGGGACCATCGCCTATCAGATATTCTGCAATCTGCGCCGGGTGCCATTGGTCTACACCGGCGCATAGCCCGCCAGGCGGGGGCATTCAGACGATTCACCCAAGTCGAACTGTTGTAAATATTGAACGCTGTTGCGATGATGGCGTTTCAATCGACTGTGTCGAATCCTCTGGAGGACTCCCGTATTGGACGTCGGTGAACGACTGCAAGCCATCCGCAAACTCAAGGGGCTGTCTCAGCGTGAGCTCGCCAAACGCGCGGGTGTCACCAACAGCACCATCTCGATGATCGAGAAGAACAGTGTCAGCCCCTCGATCAGTTCGTTGAGGAAGGTGCTCAGCGGTATTCCGATGTCCATGGTCGAGTTCTTTTCCGAAGAGCTGCAACCGGAAAACCCCACTCAGGTGGTCTACAAGGCCAACGAGCTGATCGATATTTCCGATGGCGCGGTGACCATGAAGCTGGTCGGTCGCGCCCATCCCAGCCGTGCCATTGCCTTCCTCAACGAAATCTATCCACCGGGCGCCGATACCGGCGACGAGATGCTGACCCACGAAGGCGAGGAGACCGGCATTGTGGTCGAAGGCCGCCTGGAACTGGTGGTGGGCCTGGAGACCTTCGTGCTGGAGGTGGGCGACAGCTATTACTTCGAGAGCAGTCGGCCGCATCGGTTTCGCAATCCCTTCGATGCCCCGGCGCGGTTGATCAGCGCGGCGACGCCTGCGAATTTCTGATGTGTTCATGCGGGGCTCTTCGCGGGCAAGCTTTCCTCCCACAGCCTTTGGCGATCTGTGTGGGTGCAAGGCTTGCCAGCCAAGAGGCCTGTCCTGCCGCTACAAAGCATCAGCACCACTGAGTCGCATTCCCTCCAAAGCGGTCCTAAGCTGAGTCAGTCGCTCACGGATCCTTTGCATATGCCAACCATCTGCTCCATCGACCGCGCCGTCGAGGAAGTCCTCGAACGTCTGCCGGCCCACATCCATATGGGCATGCCGCTAGGGCTCGGCAAGGCCAATCGTTTCGCCAACGCCCTCTATGCGCGTATCCAGCAGTTGCCCGACCGCCAGCTGACCATTTATACCGCGCTGGCACTGGGCCGTCCGACCCTGGGCGATGGTCTGCAAAAACGTTTTCTCGAACCCTTCGTCGAGCGCGTCTACGGCGACTACCTGGAGCTCGATTTCCTCCACGCCCTGCGCACCGACACCTTGCCCGCCAACGTCAAGGTCGAACAGTTCTTCATGCAGCCGGGCAGCCTGCTGCACAGCAATGAGGCGCAACAGAACTACGTCAGCAGCAACTACAGCCATGCCGCGCGGGACATCAACGCCAAGGGCCTGAACCTGGTGGCGCAATTGGTAGCTCAGGATCAGGACAACCCCTCCAAATTGAGCCTGAGCTGCAACCCCGACATCACCCTCGACTTGCTGCCCATGATCGCCAAGCGCCGCGCCGCCGGCGAGACCGTGCTGATGCTCGGCCAGATCCACGACCAGTTGCCTTATATGGACGGCGGCGCCGAAGTGCCTAGCGACACCTTCGATCTGCTGATCGACGTGTCGGAGTACACCCGCTTGTTCTCCACGCCCAACATGCCGGTCAGCTGCCAGGATCACTTCATTGGCTTGCACAGCAGCACACTGGTGCGTGATGGCGGCACCTTGCAGATCGGCATTGGCGCCATGGGCGACGCGTTGACTGCAGCGCTGCTGGCGCGTCAGGCCGATAACAATGGCTATCGGGCGGTGCTGGATGACCTGGACATGCGCCCCTGGCAAAGCCTCATCGACAGCGAAGGCGGCCTGCAGCCGTTCGCCACCGGGCTGTATGGCTGCAGCGAAATGTTCGTGCATGGCTTGCTGGTGCTGGCCGAGGCCGGGGTGATGCGGCGCAAGGTCTATCCCGATGTGCAGCAGCAGACGTTGGCCAACCTCGGCACGCTTGACGAGTCGACGCCAGGCGGCGTGGTACTGCATGTCGGCTTTTTTCTCGGCCCCCAGAGCTTCTATGAGCGCCTGCGCGAGTTGCCGAAAGACACCTTGTCGACCTTCGACATGACCGCCATCAGCTACATCAACGAGCTGTATGGCGATGAGGCCCTCAAGCGCCTGCAGCGCCGGGATGCGCGCTTCATCAACACGGTGTTCACCGTCACGCTGCTGGGCGCGGCGGTGTCGGATCAACTCGAAAGTGGCCGGGTACTCAGCGGCGTCGGCGGCCAATACAACTTCGTGGTCCAGGGCCACGCGCTGGAAGACGCGCGCTCGGTGCTGGTCCTGCGCAGCTGGCGCGAGTCGGCCGGGGTGGTGAGCTCCAATGTGCAATGGGATTACGGCCATTGCACCATCCCCCGGCACCTGCGCGATATCGTGATCACCGAGTACGGCATCGCCGACCTGCGCGGCCAGACCGATGCGGTGGTGGTCGAGCGGTTGATCAATATTGCCGATTCGCGATTTCAGGCCAGCTTGATTGCCGAGGCGCAGATTGCCGGCAAGCTGCGCCAGGACTTTCAGCTCGATCCGCGTTTTGCCGATAACAGCCCGGAGCGTCTGCAGGCCATTCGCGAGCGGCATCCGCGATTGTTCGCCGAGTACCCGTTGGGCTGTGATTTTACCGAGGAGGAACGCGACTTGCTGCGGGCACTGAACTGGCTCAAGAGCAAGTTCCACCTCAGCGAGATTTTCGAGTTGGGCAAGGCGGCGCTGGATGCGCCGGAGCCGTCACGCTTTGCGGCGCATTTGCAGCGCATGCAGCTGAGCGAGCCCCATGGGTTGCGGGAGGATCTGTATCAGCGGTTGTTGTTGGCGGCGTTGCAGGCCACGCAATCTTGAGTGCGCTTGCGGGCATCTTCGCGGGCAAGCCTTGCTCCCACAATGGTGCGGTGTACGCCTGTGGGAGCAAGGCTTGCCCGCGAAGAGGTCGGTCCGGCTAAAGAAAAGTAACCTGCCCACCGGCCAGTGATTTGACCCGCGCCAGCGACTCCACCCGATACCCCTGGGCATCCAGCTCGGCACGCCCTGGCTGGAACGATTTCTCGATCACGATCCCCAGCCCGGCGACATTGGCGCCGGCCTGCTTGATGATCGAGATCAACGCCTGGGACGCCTTACCGTTGGCCAGAAAATCATCGATGATCAGCACCCGATCGCTGCTGTTCAGGTGCCGCGGCGAAATCGCCACGGTGCTGTCGGTCTGCTTGGTGAACGAGTGCACCGTCGCCGTCAGCAAGTTTTCGGTCAGCGTCAGCGATTGATGCTTGCGGGCGAAAATCACCGGCACGCCGAGCTTGAGCCCGGTCATCACCGCCGGGGCGATGCCCGAGGCTTCGATGGTGACGATCTTGCTGATGCCCGAATCGGCGAATAGTCGCGCGAATTCATCGCCGATCTGCTGCATCAACAGCGGGTCGATCTGGTGGTTCAGGAAGGCATCTACCTTCAGTACCTGGTCAGAAAGCACGATGCCTTCTTCGCGAATCTTTTTGTGCAGGGCTTCCACGTTGGCTCCTCTGGGCTCAATCATCTTTTGAGCATGGCGCGGATATCCGCCAATGCCGTATTGCCACGCACGGCCTTGACCTCGGTCGGCGTGTCGTCGTTACCTTCCCAGGCGAGATCGTCCGGGGGCAGTTCATCGAGAAAACGACTCGGCGCGCAGTCGATGATCTCGCCGTATTGCTTGCGCTTGGCGGCGAAGGTGAAGGCCAGCGTCTGCCGCGCGCGGGTGATGCCCACGTAGGCCAGGCGGCGCTCTTCTTCGATGGTATCGGCCTCGATGCTCGAACGGTGAGGGAGGATTTCCTCCTCCATGCCCATGATGAACACGTAGGGGAATTCCAGGCCCTTGGAGGCGTGCAAGGTCATCATCTGCACGCCTTCGGCGCCGTCTTCTTCTTCCTGCTGGCGTTCGAGCATGTCGCGCAGCACCAGCTTGCCGATGGCTTCCTCGATGGTCATGCCGCCGTCTTCGTCTTTCTCGAGGGTGTTCTTCAGGGCCTCGATCAAGAACCACACGTTACCCATGCGGTAGTCCGCGGCCTTGTCGCTGGAGCTGTTGGTGCGGATCCAGTTTTCGTAGTCGATATCCATGACCATGCTGCGCAGGGCGCCGATCGGATCTTCGCCAGCGCACTGCTCGCGGACCTTGTCCATGTAGCGCTTGAAGCGCGCCAGGCGATCGGTGAAGCGGGCGTCCAGGTGTTCGCCCAGGCCGAGTTCGTCGGTGGCGGCGTACATCGAGGTCTTGCGCTCGGTGGAATAGTTGCCGAGTTTTTCGAGGGTCGTCGAGCCGATTTCCCGGCGCGGCACGTTGATCACCCGCAGGAAGGCGTTGTCGTCGTCAGGGTTCACGATCAGGCGGAAGTACGCCATGAGGTCCTTGACCTCCTGGC
Organism: Pseudomonas baltica; assembly: GCF_031880315.1. NCBI lineage: Bacteria > Pseudomonadati > Pseudomonadota > Gammaproteobacteria > Pseudomonadales > Pseudomonadaceae > Pseudomonas > Pseudomonas baltica. Next base: position 3,663,548 of record NZ_CP134771.1, read on the forward strand.
GGCCGAAGAAGCTGTTGCCGCCCGACAGGCGATATGGCACCTGGTGGTGCTGCAGCTTCAATTCGATGAGCTTGGCCTGGTAGTTGCCGCGATACAGAATGGCGAAATCGCTGTAGGGGCGATCGGTGCGCAGGTGCAGGCTGAGGATTTCGACGGCCACGCGTTCGGCCTCGGCGTCCTCGTTCTTGCAGCGGATCACGCGGATCTCGTCGCCGTGACCCATCTCGCTCCACAGCTGTTTTTCGAACTCGTGGGGGTTGTTCGAGATCAGCACGTTGGCGCAGCGCAGGATGCGGCTGGTGGAGCGGTAGTTCTGCTCCAGCATCACCACTTTCAGGGACGGGTAGTCGTCCTTGAGCAGCATGAGATTTTCAGGACGCGCGCCGCGCCAGGCGTAGATCGACTGGTCGTCATCGCCTACCACGGTGAACTGGTTGCGCGTACCGATCAGCAGCTTCACCAGCAGGTATTGGCTGGCGTTGGTGTCCTGGTATTCGTCCACCAGCAGGTAGCGCACCTTGTTCTGCCACTTTTCAAGGATGTCGGGGTGTTCCTGGAAGAGTTTCACCGGCTGCAGGATCAGGTCGTCGAAGTCCACCGCGTTGAACGCCTTGAGCGTGCGCTGGTAGTGGGTGTAGACGATGGCGGCGGTCTGCTCCTTGGGGTTGCGGGCGTTTTCCAGGGCCTCGGGCGGCAGTACCAGGTCGTTCTTCCACGAGCCGATCATGTTCTTGATCTCGTCGACGCCGTCGTCGCCCGAGTATTCCTTTTGCATGATGTCGGTCATCAGCGCCTTGACGTCGGTCTCGTCAAAGATCGAGAAGCCCGGCTTGTAGCCTAGCCGCGTGTGCTCCTTGCGGATGATGTTCAGGCCCAGATTGTGGAAGGTCGAGACGGTCAGGCCGCGGCCTTCGCCACCGCGCAGCAGGGTGCCGACGCGCTCCTTCATCTCGCGCGCGGCCTTGTTGGTAAAGGTCATGGCGACGATGTACTGGGCGCGGATGCCGCAGTTCTGGATCAGGTGCGCGATCTTGCGGGTGATCACGCTGGTCTTGCCGGAACCGGCACCGGCGAGCACCAAAAGAGGGCCGCCGACGTAGTTCACGGCTTCTTGTTGCCGGGGATTGAGTCGGGACATTTCGAATAGACGGATCAGAGAAATAGCCGCGCATTTTAGCAGGGTCTGCGCCGTCTGCCGCGACCGTCTGGAGCTGGCGAGCACTTTTCACCATCTAAATTTGCCGCTTTGGATACTTTCCCGCAGGATGCATCTACAAATGCGGCAAACCTTCAAATGAGTGGACGTAGCTGATACTGTGAATCGTTACGATTCATGTCGTCGGCAGTTACGTGTTGATACTTTCTGGTCTGTGAACGCGTGTTAAGGAGTCTGCTTGTCTACGCCCGTCGAAACCGTGCGCCTGTTGCTCCTGGCTGATCAAGCCGTATGGACGGTAGCTGTGCAGGAGTCCCTCGCACCGTTGGGCGATGGCTATGCGCTGGTTTCGGCAGCGAGCTGGGAGGCGGTCGGGGCCTTGTTCGATGGCGACCCTCACGCGATCCTGCTGACGACCGCACAGTTGCAGCCCGGCCCCGGCCAATGCGTGCTGCCCCAGGTGCTGCTGCTGGAGGCCGAGCCGGACACCGCGCCGCTGGGCGTCAGTGACTGGCTGGTCCGTGGCCAGATGGGCCCCGACACGCTGCGCCGTTGCCTGCGCCATGTGCGCGAGCGCGGCGCGTTGGAAAGCACCTTGCAGCGTCTGGCCGAACAGGACCCTTTGACGGGTATCGCCAACCGCCAGGGTTTCCAGACGCTGCTGGCGGCGCGCCTGGCAATCAACGAGGGCCGTGGCATCGCCCTTGGCCATTTCGACCTCGACAACTTTCGCTCGGCCAACGACGCCCTTGGCCATCAGGCCGGCGATCGGCTGATCCTCCAAGTGGTGGCGCGCCTCAAGGGTGAGCTCGAGCCTGGCGATCAACTGTCCCGCCTGGGCAGCGACGAGTTCGCCCTGCTGATCGATACTCGCCGCGATCCCCAGCGCGCCGAAGTCTTGGCCGAGCGGATTGTCGAGGCCATGTCCGAACCCTACTGGATCGATGGCGAGAGCCTGCTGATCGGCTGCAGCCTGGGCATCGCCCACGCCCGCGCCAAGGCGGGCGCCGACCCGTTGATGTGGCATGCGCATATCGCCATGCAGCAGGCGAAGAACATCCAGGGCTGCACCTTTCATGTCTTCAACGAACGCATCAACCGCCACGCCCGTAGCCTCGCCGACCTCGAAAGCGAACTGCGCCGCGCCCTGCGCCGTGACGAGCTGGAGCTGCACTACCAACCTCGGCTGAACCTGCACAGCGGCGAAATCGTCGGCGTCGAGGCCCTGGTGCGCTGGCGGCACACCGAGCGCGGGCTACTGCCGCCCAGTGAATTCGTGCCGCTGGCCGAGCAGAGCGGTTTGATCGTGCCTTTGGGCTACTGGGTCATCTCCCGCGCCCTGCGCGATATGCAGGACCTGCGCGAGCGCGGCATGGCGCCGCTGCACATGGCGGTCAACCTGTCGTTCCGCCAGTTTCAGGACAGCCAGTTGCTCGTCACCCTCGGGCGCTTGATCAGCGAGCGCGGCATCGATGCCAGCTGGCTGGAATTCGAACTGACCGAAACCGCCGTGATGCGCCGCAACGATCAGGTCAAGCAGACCATGGATGCCCTGGGCAAGCTGGGCGTGCGCTTTTCGCTGGACGATTTCGGCACCGGATTCTCTTCATTCGTGCACCTCAACAGCCTGCCGATCGCCTTGTTGAAGATCGACAAGAGCTTCGTCGCTGGCATGGAGACGCGCGAAGAGAACCGCCAACTGGTGCACGCCATGATCCATCTGGCCCACAACCTCAACCTGCAAGTGGTGGCCGAAGGTGTCGAAACCGCAGAGCAGCTCACGCTGCTGCGCGGTTTCGGCTGCGATCAGGTGCAGGGTTACCTGATCAGTAAGGCGCTGCCTCTGGACGCTTTTGCCGAGTTTCTGCAACGGGGCTCGGCGCAGCAGTGGGCGCTGGGGCAAGGTTGACCGTGGTCCGCTTGATCAGTCGGCGCATTTTCCATTCAAAGACGCTGGTGAGGATGATCGCCGAACAGCCCAGGCCCATCGCCAGCCCCCACCAGATGCCTTCAGGCCCCCACCCGGCATGGAACGCCAGCAGCCAGGCGGCGGGCGCACCGATTATCCAGTAGCAGAACAACCCCACCACGAAGGTCGTGCGTGCATCCTTGAGGCCCCGGATCGCGCCCATGGCGATGGTCTGCACGCCATCGAACAGTTCGAACCACGCGGCCACCGCCAGCAGGCTCAAGGCGACCTGGACCACCGGCTGGAAGGCCGGATCCTGTTCGTTGAGCATCAGCCCGATGACCGCATTCGGTGCCAGCCAGAACAATACCGAAAACCCCAGCATCGCCAGCCCGCCGACGCCGATGCCCAAGCGCCCGGCCAGGCGCGCGTTGGCCCACTGGTCGGCACCGTAATGGCGGCCGATCCGCAGCGTGACCGCGTAGGACATGCCGGCCGGCACCATGAACGCCACCGAGACGATCTGCAGGGCGATCTGATGTGCCGCCAGCGGCACGCTGCCGAGCAACCCCATGCACAGCGCGGCGAAGGCGAACACGCCGACTTCCACTGCATAGGTGCCGCCGATCGGCAGGCCCAGGCGCCACAGCTCGCGGATCGCGGCCACGGACGGGCGCAGTAGCCCCTGCCGGATCGGATAGCTGGCGTAGGCCCGGTGCCGGCCGATGTGCAGGGCCAGCAGAATGGCCATGCCAGTGCTGACGATGGCGGTCACCAGGCCGATACCAGTCAGGCCCAGCTTGGGCAAGCCGAACATCCCTTCGATCAGGGCGTGGTTGAGCCCGTAGTTGACCACCGTACCGCCAATGCTGATGATCATTACCGGCCCGGGCCGGCCGACGGCGCTGGTGAACCCGCGCAACGCCATGAAGCTCAGGTTGCCGGGCATGGCCAGCGGTAGCAGCAGTAGAAACTGACCGGCGAAGGCCACGTTGACGGGCGATTGGCCCAGCAGCAACAGGACCGGGCCGAGGTTCCACAGCAACACCCCGCCCAGCACCGCCAGCAGCCAGGCCAGCCACAAGCCGGCCTGAGTGAGTTTCGCCGCGCCCAGATGATCACCGGCGCCATGGCGCATGGACACCAGCGTCCCGACCGCCGCCATCACGCCGATACAGAAAATCGACACGAACGAATAGCTCGCCGCGCCCAGGCCGCCGCCGGCCAACGCCTCGGGGCTCAAGCGCGCCATCATCAGGGTGTCGGTCAGCAGCATCAGCATGTGCGCCAACTGCGAGGCGATCAGCGGCCCTGCCAGACGCAGCAAGGCTTTGAGTTCGACGCGAAGTGGCGAGGTCATGGCGGGTCACGATAGAGGCAGGGGCAAGGCTGCCTATTGTCGCGCTTGCTAGGCCGCGACACAAAAGGATAAAAAAGATATGTGGCATGAGTAATACTCATGTCCCGGTGTTCCGCGGTTTAGCGCGTCGCCTATTTCGGGAGGTCCTTCATGAACCGTCGTCTGCCGCCTCTCTATGCCTTGCGGGCATTCGAAGCCGCCGCTCGCCACAGCTCCTTCACCCGTGCGGCGGATGAGTTATCGATCACCCAAAGCGCGGTCAGCCGGCATATTCGCACCCTTGAGAGCCACTTTGGCTGTCGTCTGTTCGTGCGCAGTGGCCGCGCCTTGCAGCTCAGCGAGTCGGCACGGCTGCTGTTGCCCGGCGTGCGCGAGGGCTTTGCGGCGCTGGAGCGCGCCTGCCATACCCTGCAGGCCGAGGACGATGTGCTGCGCATGAAAGCCCCCTCGACCTTGACCATGCGCTGGCTGTTGGCGCGCCTGAGCCGCTTTCGTCACGTGCAGGCCGGCAACGAGGTGCAACTGACCAGCGCCTGGATGGAAATCGACCATGTCGACTTCAATCAGGAGCCCTTCGATTGCGCGGTGTTGCTGTCCAACGGCAACTTCCCGGCAGAGTGGGAGGCAGCCCACCTGTTTGCCGAGCTGTTGATTCCGGTGGGCTCGCCGGCGCTGATCAATGACGCGCCGTGGGATTCCGAGCGCCTGGCCAGTACCGAGTTGCTGCACCCCACGCCCGACCGCCGTGACTGGCGTAGCTGGCTGCAACGCATGGGCCTGACCGAGCAGGTGTCGATCCGTGGCGGGCAGGCGTTTGACACCCTGGAGTTGGGCATGATCGCCGCCGCGCGGGGCTATGGAGTGGCCATCGGTGATTTGTTGATGGTGGCCGAGGACGTGGCCCAGCAGCGCCTGAGCCTGCCGTGGCCCACGGCGGTGGCCAGTGGCGAAGACTATTATCTGGTCTGGCCGAAGACGCGTCCGGGTGGCGAGCGGCTGCGGCGCTTGAGCGAGTTCCTGCAGGCCGAGGTGGCGGCGATGCGTTTACCCGACGTGGAAATCCTCCGCTGATGGGGGCGCGTCAAATAACCGGGTGATGGACTCAAGTATCTTGCGGTCGCGCCGATGCTTAAAGCACAGAACCTCGCGACGAAAGGTTCGCTTGCGTGTTCAAAAAACAGCTATGCCGCGCGGTAGTCCGATCTGTGATCGAGCTGGCGGCCAGGAGTTTCTATGTCTCAACCTCGTGCCCGAATTGCCACGCAACTCGGGGTCACTCTTGCCGTCATTCTGGTGGTGGTCATCAGCGCCAGTACCCTGTTCGCGTTGCGTTCATTGGACACCGCCAACCTGCATACCCGCGAGGCGCACATGTCCAGCGAGGCGCGGTTGCTTGCCGACCAGTTGCTGACCTTCCACTCGACCTTGCGCGACAGCACCCAGCGCCTCAGCGGCTTGTTCGAGTCGCGCTTCAAGCGCGGCCTGACGCTCGACGCCACGCAGTCGGTAGCCGTGGGCAGTGTGCAGACCCCGAGCCTGAGCCTGGGCGACGGCGAGGTGCTCAACAACGATTTCCGCGAGGTTGACGATTTCCGCACGATGACCGCCGGCGTGGCCACGGTGTTCGTGCGCAGCGGCAGCGATTTCATCCGCATCAGCACTTCGCTGACCAAGCAGGACGGCAGCCGTGCCATCGGCACGCTGCTCGACCATGCCCACCCGGCCTACGCGCTGTTGATGGCAGGCCAGAGCTATGTCGGCCGCGCGGTGCTGTTCGACCGCTCCTACATGACCCAGTACACCCCGGTGCGCGACGCCAGCGGCCAGGTGATCGCCGTCTTGTTCGTGGGCTTCGATTACACCGATGCGCAAAAGGCTCAATTCGACAACCTCAAGCAATTCCGCCTCGGCAAGACCGGCTCCCTGGCGCTGCTCGACGAAAAGGGCAAATGGCTGGTGCCACCGGCTGGCGTCAAGGACACCGACAAGGCCGCCACGGCCTTGGCCGAATTGGCCAAACGCCCTGGTGTCGCCGACGTGTGGAGCGACAGCGGTGATGACTTTTACTCCGTGGCCATGCCCTTCAGCGGCGGCCCCTGGAGCGTGATCGCCACCATGCCCGAAGAGGAGCTGCGCGCCGTGACCTGGGACGTGGGCGTACAGTTGATCATCGGTAGTCTGCTGACCACTTTGATTGCTGTGGCGGCGACCATCTGGCTGCTGCGGCGCAAGCTCAAGCCCCTGAGCGACCTGGTGATCCAGGCCGAGGCCATGGGCGCGGGCGACCTGAGCGTACGCATGACCCTCGCCAGCCACGACGAGATCGGCCAGTTGGCGCGCAGCTTCAACCAGATGGGCGATGCGCTGGGCAATACTGTCACGCACATTCGCGATGCCGCGCAGCAGGTCAGTGGCCGCGCGCAGGTGTTGTCGGGCTTGTCCAGCGGTGCCTATGAAGGGATGGAGCAGCAGTCCGGCGAGATCACCAGCATGGCGGGGGCGGTGGAGGAGTTCAGCGCTACTTCCCTGAATATCGCCGACAACATGGGCAATACCGAGCGTATGGCCCGAGAGAATACCGAGCAGACGCGTATCGGCCGGGCTTCGATGACCGAGGCGTCGTCCTCCTTGGAGCAGATTGCCAAGGCCCTGAGCGGCACGGCGACGGTGATCAACACCTTGGGCCAGCGCTCACAGGAAATCGGCGGCATCGTCGGGGTGATCACGTCGATCGCCGAGCAGACCAACCTGTTGGCGCTCAACGCGGCCATCGAGGCGGCGCGGGCCGGCGAGCAAGGTCGCGGTTTTGCGGTGGTGGCCGACGAGGTGCGCAGCCTGGCTTCGCGCACGCGGCAGGCCACGGACGAGATTTCCAGCATGATCGGCAGCATCCAGCAGGAAACCAGCAACGCCATCCAGACCATGGAGCAGGGCAATCGCTTGATGGAAGAGGGCCTGACGCGCAACGCCAAGGTGGCCGACGCGTTGGCGCACATCGATGAGCAAAGCCGCTCGGCGGGGCATCAGTTCGCGGCGATTTCCACCGCGACCCAGGAGCAGAGCAGTACCGCGACTTTGTTGAGCAGCAATCTGCAGAGCATTGCCATGGCCAACAGCGAGCAGCGCGAGGTGGTGTCGCATCTGGCGGACACGGCGCGGGAGCTGGAAGGGTTGGCGGCAGAGTTGCGCCAAGAGGTGGATCGCTTTCGGGTTGACCGTTGATCTGCGTTAAATCAGTGATGTTCGAGGTTTAGCCGCGAGCCCCTTCGTTGCCGAACGGGCTTGCGCGTTTGGCGGCGAAGAGGCCGTTTGCATCACCTCAAGGCTTGCAGCTCGACGCCCAGCTCACGTGCACACTGCGCAATCGACCGCTGCTCAGTATCGGCATACAGCCCCAATTCATCGATCACCTTCGCCCCCAGCGCCCGTTCGAAATCGGCCTGGTTGGACTGCGTCCCATAATCGGCCTGTGCGTTATCTCCCAGATTCGACTGGAAGATCCCGGCCGCACTGACCGGCAGGAAATCCTCATACACCAGCGGTTCGAAGCGCACATGGCCCGCTTCGACCAGGCTCTGCAAATCCGCCTTGTGGGAGCGGGTTTTGCCCGCGAAAGCGCCGGCCTCGCGCCCTTCGTCGGTCACGAAATAACGAAAGAACGCCAACCCCTGCTCGCGCATCTGCATCAGGTCATCGGGAAACTCGCTGAACTGCTCGCCCAGCAGCGCCATGTACTCATGGGCGTTGCCCTCGGCCGGGAACCCCGCCAGCGCCTGTCGTGAGGCATTCAGCAACCGGTCATACAGCGCGCGGCCCTTGGCGGTCAGCGCCGCGCCACGTTGCTCGATCTCGCCGAAGCGGGCGGTGTGGCTGCCCATCGCGCCCTCGTGCTGATCGGTGAACGCGACGTGCTCCTGCAACGCCTTGAAGCTGGTCTGACGCAGCAGTATCGGGTGGCGGCGCGTCGGCGGGCCTTCGATCACCGCCTTGGGCGCGATACCTTTGCCCGGCATGCCGGCCTGGACTTGATCGATATCCAGAGTGCGTGGTGTCAGGTGATTGATATGCGGACCCTTGAACGCCACCACGTCGGCGATCAGGCGGTGTTCGTCGTGCAGTGCCTGGTATTCGGTCGCACTGACCGTGGCTTCACGGTGCCAGCGAAACGTCTCCAGCGCCTGTTCGACGAAAGTTTCGCCATCTGCCGGCGAGAGACCGCCCTCCCGCTCGAACTGCTCGATCAGGCTCAAGGACAAGGGTGTGAAAATCTGCCGCTGGTCGAGGATCGTCTGGGCACGTTGACGAAGCGCCGGGTTGTCGATCAGTTCCAGGCGCAGCAAAGAGGTAAAAACCCGGAACGGGCTGGTTTGCAGGGCGTGTTCGTGCACCGCCCGAAACGCCGTCGAATGCACCGGCACGCCGGCCGAGGTCAGGTCGTAATAGCCCACCGGCTGCATCCCCAGCACTGCAAACAGGCGGCGGATAGTCGCTAGCTCATAGGCGCTTCCAAGGCGGATGGCCCCGTGGCGCTCCATGTCCAGGCGCTCGATCTCGCCGGTGCGATGCAAGGATGCCGCGACAGCGGGTTGCTCGGCCAGGACCTTGCTATTGACCTCGCCAACCAGCGCCAGCAGATCGCCGTACAACGGCACTTCCTGTTTATACATGTCGGACATGGCGCGCGAGAATCGGCCGCGCAGGGTATCCGGGCTGACGAAAGCAGGGGTAGACATGAGGCGCTCCACTCGAGGCGTGTTCAGACGCTTATGTAAACTATTCGACGGGCAGTCGCGCAAGCGAAATAAACTCCCGCCGTCATTCCATAAAGTCGGGAACCCGCTGGACGCGTCGTAGTGATAGGTCATTTCGATGGGGTCATTCCGTGGCGGAATAATAAACGGAAGATTGCTCGCTTGTGAGTCGCCGTGCGCCGAGCCGATACTCCCGCTATCTTGGAACCTTCCCGTTTAGCCGATTTGCAGGAGACAGCACATGATTGATGGATTGCTCGAGAGCCTGGGCGTTGCCCACAGTGCCTTCAAGGGCGGCAACCACGCCGTGCATACGCCCATCGACGGCAGCCAGATCGGCGCAGTGACCCTCGAGACCAAAGCCCAGGTGCAGAGCAAGATCGACACCGCCGCCAATGCTTTCCAGCAATGGCGCAACGTGCCGGCCCCGCGTCGTGGCGAGCTGGTGCGCCTGTTCGGCGAAGTGCTGCGGGCGCACAAGGCGCAACTGGGCGAACTGGTGTCCATCGAGGCCGGCAAGATCACCCAGGAAGGCCTGGGCGAAGTGCAGGAGATGATCGACATCTGCGACTTCGCTGTCGGTCTGTCGCGCCAGCTCTATGGCTTGACCATCGCCTCCGAGCGCCCTGGCCACCATATGCGTGAAACCTGGCACCCGCTGGGTGTGGTCGGTGTCATCAGTGCGTTCAACTTCCCGGTGGCCGTCTGGTCGTGGAACACCGCGCTGGCGCTGGTGGCCGGCAACACTGTGCTGTGGAAACCGTCGGAAAAAACCCCGCTGACCGCCCTGGCATGCCAGGCGCTGTTCGAAAAAGCCCTCAAGGCCTTTGGCAGTGATGCCCCGGCCGGTCTCTGCCAGCTGATCATCGGCGACCGTGACGCAGGTGAGGCGCTGGTGGACGATCCGCGCGTGCCATTGGTAAGCGCTACCGGCAGTACTCGCATGGGCCGTGAAGTCGGCCCGCGCGTGGCGGCACGTTTCGGGCGCAGCATCCTCGAACTGGGCGGCAACAACGCGATGATCCTCGCGCCGAGTGCCGATCTCGATCTGGCCGTGCGCGGCATTCTGTTCTCGGCCGTGGGCACGGCCGGCCAACGCTGCACCTCCTTGCGCCGTGTCATCGTGCATGCCTCGATCAAGGATGAAGTACTGGCGCGGGTCAAGGCAGCCTACGGCAAAGTGCGCATCGGTGATCCGCGCGAGAACAATCTGGTCGGGCCGCTGATCGACAAGGCCGCGTACCAGGCCATGCAGGACGCGCTGGCTCAGGCCCGTAATGAGGGCGGCAGCGTGTTCGGAGGCGAGCGACAGTTGCAGGACCAATACCCGAACGGTTACTACGTGACGCCGGCGATTGTCGAGATGCCGGCTCAGAGCGCCGTGGTGCGCCACGAGACGTTTGCGCCGATTCTGTATGTGTTGAGCTATGACGATTTCGATGAGGCGCTGCGCCTGAACAACGAAGTGCCGCAGGGCCTGTCGTCGTGCATTTTCACCACCGACCTGCGCGAGGCCGAGCGTTTCCAGAGCGCGTCGGGCAGTGACTGCGGGATCGCCAACGTCAATATCGGCACCAGCGGCGCAGAAATCGGCGGTGCCTTCGGTGGCGAGAAGGAGACCGGCGGCGGTCGCGAGTCCGGCTCGGATGCCTGGAAGGCCTACATGCGCCGCCAGACCAATACCGTGAACTATTCACGTGAACTGCCGCTGGCGCAGGGTATTGTTTTTGACTGATAGAGCGCCTTGAGACAGTAGCGATCTCTGGGCCGCCTTTGCGGGCAAGCCATGATCCCACAGCCGCAGGACGTTGCATCTGTGTGGCAGCAAGGCGTGCCCGCGAAGGGGCCGTTACTGACAGTACACATTCCCTATTCGAGCCCAGCCATGACAAAACTGCGTCAAGAGTGTCTGTGGGAGCACATCACGCCAGCGGCCTCGGCCGCCGTGGTGCTCAGCGGCGAAACCCGCGCCGACGTGTGCATCATCGGCGCGGGTATCACCGGTTTGTGTGCCGCCCTGCATCTGCTGGAAAACGGCAAATCGGTGGTCCTGGTCGAAGCCCATGAAGTCGGTCATGGGGGTTCCGGGCGCAATGTCGGGCTGGTCAATGCCGGTACCTGGGTCGCGCCTGATGATGTCGATACCGTGCTGGGCCATCAGCATGGCGAGCGCCTGAACCAGGTGTTGGGCGGCGCGCCTGCAGAAGTCTTCGCCCAGATCAAACGCTACGGCATCGACTGCCAGGCGCATAACCAAGGCACCCTGCACATGGCCCACAACAGCAAGGGCGTGGCGGACCTGCAATCGCGGCATGCCCAGTGGTCCCGGCGCGGCGCCAATCTGGAGCTGCTGACCGGCGCCCGCTGCGAAGAGTATTGCGGCACCGACAAGGTCGAGGCGGCGCTGCTCGACCATCGTGCCGGTACCATCAACCCGATGGCCTACAGCCGCGGCCTGGCGGCGGCGGTCGAGCGCCTGGGCGGGCGAATTTTCAGCCGCAGCGCCGTGCAGCAGTTGCAACGCGAAGGCTTCGGCTGGCGAGTCGTCACGCCCGCTGGCCAGGTGGTGGCCGACAAGGTGATCATCTCTACGGGTGCCTATACCGAAGGCGAGTGGACCGACCTCCAACGCAGCTTCTTCCGTGGCTACTACTGCCAAGTCGCCTCGGTGCCGCTCAGTGGCGCCGCTGCCGATACCGTGTTGCCCCATGGCCAAGGCTCGTGGGACACGCGCACCGTGCTCAGCAGCATCCGCCGGGATGACCAGGGGCGCCTGTTGCTGGGCAGCCTGGGCCGACTCGACAACAAACCGGCGGCCTTCATCCGCAGTTGGGCCGACCGCATCCAGCGCCATTATTTCCCGCAGTTGGGCAAGGTCGAGTGGGAGATGCACTGGACCGGCTGCATCGACTTCACCCCCGATCACCTCATGCGCCTGTTCGAACCCGCCGCCGGGCTGGTGTCGGTGAGTGGCTACAACGGCCGTGGCAACACCACGGGTACCGTGCTGGGCAGGGCATTGGCGCAGTTTCTGCTCAATGACGATCCAGCGGATTTGCCCATGCCGTTTTCGGCCAACAAGCCCGTCCGAGCGGCCAGCCTGCGGACCTTGATGTACGAGACAGGCTTCTCGCTTTATCACGCCGGGCAGTGTTTGCGGGTCGTGTTGTAAGTCGCCCCTTGCGGCACCGGGTGACGCGCCGCCGTCACCCGCATCCCCTGAATCACGGGTCCATATCGGCGAAAAGTCCGTGGTATGGATATTGCTTCTGCCCATCGGTATCAGCGCCTAAACCCATAATTCGCCGAATAGTTGGCGCAATCCGGTTTCCAGGAGTGTCTTCGTGCCGCGTTCTTTGTACGCCCCTCGCCCCAACCCCTATTACGTCTATGCCATGGACTACCGGCGCAATTCCGCCGGTATCCGCGTCATGCATGCGTTGTGCGATGCCCTCGTGCAATCCGGTCTGGAGGCGTACGTATTCGGCAACATCCTCAACCCTGGGCTGATGACGCCACGCCTGACCGAAGATGTCATCAAGCGTCACCGCGAGCACGGGGTCGAGCCCGTTGTGGTGTATCCCGAGGTGATCGGCAGCAACCCTTTGGCTGGCAACGTGGTGGTGAGGTACCTGCTTAACTGGCCAGGTTTCCTGACGGTCCATGGGAGTACCGGCTATGGGCGGGACGATATTCTCTATGCCTATACCAAAGACTTGCTGATGCCGGGGCAGCCAGAAGATCAGATCCTGTTCATGCCGCCTCATGACCGACGAGTGTTCAAACTGCCTGACGATCCGGCCAAGCGCGTTCCGGGCAAAGTCTGTTACTACCAAGGGCGCGCCAATCAGGTCAAGATCGACCCGGCCTTGCTGGCAGAGGACTCCGTCGAGATCACCACCAGCTATCCCGCCTCTTGGGAAGCCATGGCCGATCTGTTCCAAAGCTGTGAATATTTTTATTGCACCGAGTCCTCGGCGTTGGCTGGGGAGGCGGCGCTGTGCGGCTGCGTCTGCGTGATATTGCCGAACGAGTGGGTGCCCAGCCTCATCGGCCAGAGCGAAACCCAGGGGCTCGGCCTCGCCTGGGGGCTGGCGCCCGAGCAACTGCAGTGGGCTCGCGATACCTTGCCGTTGTTCCGCGAGCGGATGCTGCAGCAGGAGGCCGAGTTCTGGAAGTCGCTGGACGCCTTTATCGAGGTGACTCAGCAGGCTTCGCGGGACTATCAGGCGCGGCCCAGGATCGACGAGGTCAGCCGCTGGCTGGCGCCGCGGGTCCTGAGTGCGCAGCAGCAGGCACAGGTGAACGCCCGTATCGAGCAGTATCCCGTGCCTTCGCTGCAATGGCTGATCATCGACAGCGAAGGCGCGGCCCAGCCGCTGCAGCGCAGTGTCGACAGCATCAACGCTTTGCTCGGCGTGATCGATGCCGATATCCGCATTCACGTGTTGAGCATCGAGCCCGGGAGCGTGCTGCCGCAAGCCAACCTGCTGGCGCAGCAGCTCGCGGCGGATGCGGGCGTCGAGCAAGTGAATGAGGTGCTGATGGCCTCGTCGGCGCAGTGGTTCATGTTGCTGCAGGCAGGCGACGAGCTCACCGTCGGCGGTTTCGTGGCGATGGCGCTGGAGCTGGCGGGCACCGGTGATCGCCGTGCGCTGTACACCGACGAGGTGATGCGCATGGAGGATGGCAGCAAGGGCCTGCTGCTTCGTCCTGACCTGAATCTCGACCTGTTGCTCAGCTGCCCGGCGAGCATGGCGCGCCACTGGCTGTTCCACCGCGAAACGTGGCAGGCAATGGGCGGCTTCGACCAACAGTTCGGCCAGGCTTTCGAGCTCGAATACATTTTGCGCCTGATCGAGACGCGCGGCTTCGAGGGCCTGGGGCATGTCAGCGAGCCGTTGCTGGTCGGCGATGTGCTCAGCCTGCACGATCAACCGCAAGTGCGCGCAGTCATCGAGCGTCACCTGCATACCCGCGGCTTCGAGCGGGCGACGGTGGCCTCCAGCAGGCCGGGTTGCTACGAACTCGATTTCGCGCACAGCGCCACTCCGATGGTCAGCATCGTGATCCTCGTGGACGGGCAGTTGGCCAAGGTGCAGCGCTGTACCGACAGCCTGCTCGAAAATACGCCGTACGCTCACTATGAATTGCTGCTGCTGGATCGCGCCAACCAAGACCCGCAAGTTGCAGGCTGGCTCAGTGGCATCGAGCAGCTCGGCATCGCCCATCTGCGCGTGCTCAGGTACGCAGCCGAGGCTCCCCAGGCGCTGCTCAATCACGCCGCCAGCCAAGCGCGCGGCGAGTTCCTGGTATTCCTCGATTGCACCACCGGTGTGCTGCATAAGGATTGGCTGCAGCAGTTGCTCAATCATGGCCAACGACCCGAGGTCGGCTGCGTGGGGCCGATGCTGATCGGCGGCGACGGCAAGATCAGTCGGGCCGGCCTGGTGCTGGGGCTGGGCGGATCGGTTGGCGCGCCGGGCCAGGGCATGGCGGCGGATTCGGTCGGCTACATGCAGCGCCTGCAGGTCGACCAGAACTTCTCGGCGCTCAGTGGCCAGTGCCTGATGGTCCGTCAGGAGCACTTCATCGCCGTGGGCGGCTTCGATGAGCAGCTGCATCCCTGGTCCAACGTCGACCTGTGCTTGAAGATCCAGCAAGCCGGGTATCTGAATGTGTGGACGCCGCGGGTCAAGTTGCTGCTCAGCGGCCAAGAAGCCGAGAAGCCCAGCGCGGAGCAGACCGACAGGCTGTATGAACGCTGGCTACCGGTGCTGGCCCGTGATCCGGCCTATAACCGCCATTTTTCGCTGATCGCCGACGCTGCGTTCAAACCGGCTGAAAGTGCGCTGTCGTGGCGTCCTCTGGCGGCCTGGAAGCCCGTGCCAACAGTGCTGGTGCACCCCGTGGAAAAACTGGCGTGCGGCTGGCAACGCATCATCGCGCCGCTGGATGCCATGCGCGCCGCCGGTTCGGTTGAAGGGGTACATGCGCCGCGGGTGCTGTCGGCGGTCGAACTGGAACGCTTCGATCCAGACGTGATCGTGCTTCAGCACCAGCTGACCTTGCAGAGTCTGGTCGACATGCAACGGATGAAGCGGTTTTCCCGAGCATTCAAAGTGTACGACCTGGATGCCTATTTGCCCGACCAGCCAGCGTTCGCGCGGCTGCGCCAGCCACCCGAGCAGGTGGTCGAGATGATGGGCCAGGCGTTTGCCTGCATGGATCGGGTGGTGGTATCGAACCCGGTGCTGGCGCAGGTATTCGAGGGCTTCAATCCGGACATCCGCATCCTGCCGACGCGCCTCGACCCGCTGCGCTGGGGCGGCCTGAGCAGTGCCCGGCGCTGTTCGGTCAAGCCACGCATCGGTTGGGTCGGCGGTATCCCCCAGGCGGGTGACCTGCGCGTCATCAGCGAGGCGATCAAGGCGCTGGCCGATGAAGTGGAGTGGGTGGTGCTCGGCTCTTGCCCGGACGACCTGCGGCCGTATATGCATGAAGTACGCAAGGGCGTGCCACTGGCGTCCTATCCCACAGCCTTGGCCTCGTTGAACCTGGATCTCGCGGTGGTACCGCTGGAGGCGAACTTGATCAACCGCTGCAGCAGCCACCAGCGCCTGCTGGAATACGCCATGTGCGGCGTGCCGGTGATCTGCAGCGACCTGGAGCCCTTCCAGGGTGACTTGCCGGTTACCCGCGTGAAGAATGTTCATGAGGACTGGATGCGCTACCTGCGGGCCTATTTGAGTGACCTGGACTCGGTGGCGCTGCTCGGCGATGCGTTCCGCGCCCAGGTGCAGCGCGACTGGATGCTGGACGAGGCGAGCGTCGCAGCCTGGCGGTCGGTGTGGTTGCCTGACTGACGGGCGGCGGCTCATTGCGTCGCCGGCCGATACTGCAGCGCCTCGGCGATATGGCTGCGCTGTATGTGTTCCACCTGTTGCAGATCCGCCAGAGTACGCGCGACTTTCAATAGCCGGTGGGCCGAGCGCAGCGACAAGGTCAAGCGTTCGCAGGCTGTTTCCAGCCATTGCTCGTCGGCCTTGCTCAGCGGGCAGTGTTCGCGCAAGCCGGGCAGGTCGAGAAAGGCGTTCGCGCAGCCTTGTCGCAGATTTTGCCGGTCTCGCGCCTCGGCTACCTGCTGCGCGGCATTGGCGCTGTCGTCTCCTGCGGTCGGTTGATGGGTGAGGGCGGTGGCCTCCCGCGCGACGGTGAGGTGCAGGTCGATACGATCAAGCAGTGGGCCGGAGAGTTTGTTGCGGTAGCGCTGGATCTGGTCGGCGCTGCACTGGCAACGGCCTGTCGATTCGCCCAGATAGCCGCAGGGGCACGGGTTCATCGCTGCCACCAGTTGGAAACGCGCCGGGAAGCGAATCCGGTCGCGAGCGCGGGCGATGACGATTTCGCCGCTTTCCAGCGGTTCGCGCAGCACTTCCAATACTTTTCGATCGAACTCCGGTATTTTCCTTAATGCCCGTCTAATCGTTCATTTGATCCCATTGCGTTATTGCCTAGGTTTCCTTTGCATCAGCAGTCTTTTCTTTTTCCTCAAATGAGAAGGCTCAACCTGGATAGGGAATGCGCCTGATCGAATCCTAGTTTTTAATCACATTTCTGGCGTCGCCCGTTACACTGCCCTTATGAGGTAAGCATCACTCAACCTCGGCTATCGCTTGGTAATTGCCAGCATTCGAAGGACTTTATTAGATGCCAATCACTCCAGAAGCTCTGTATATCCAGCTCGGGCAATTCATCACCGAAATGCCAGACCTTCGAAACCATGGCTGGAACAACCCGGAGGGACAGCGGTGGTTAGGACGGGCCACGGTTTTGGTGGAAGCGGCTGGTGACTTGGTCGATGCGTTAAACTTCAAAACGACAGCTCAAAACTTATCCAGCAACCCTTACATCCCAGGACATGACGCTGCTGTACAGCGGATGACGGCCATTCTGTATCGAGCGCTTGCTCGGGCTGAAATGGAAGCTCCCGCTGCATTGAGAAATAGCTTCATACCCACTGGAGAACCTTATACGGCGCTGAGCGCTGTTGGCCGCGCTCTTGGAGACGCAAGCCAGTCCATTTTTATCATCGACCCTTATGCCGACGCCAATCTCTTGGATGAGTACGTACTTCAGGCACGAGAGGGAGTATCGATACGAATACTCGCAGATACCAAAGGTGTGAAGCCGGGGCTACTGCCAGCGATGCAGCGATGGATTGCACAGTTTTCAGCTGCCCGGCCCCTTGAAGTCCGCCTTGCACCGGCCCGTACTTTACATGATCGATTGATTATTTTAGATAACGCGACCGCGTGGAGCATTGGACAATCGTTCAATGCCCTTGCTGCCAGATCCCCTACTGCGATTGTCAGGTTTGATCAGGAAACAGCGGCAATGAAGGTTGCCGCTTACGATCAGCTATGGGCTACCTCTCCAGCACTCACATAGGTCAGCGGGCGGATCGGGCGACGACACCCGCTCATTCAGGCCTTGGCCGGTGGAGTCGTAAGCGCTGCTTAGTGATCCCGAATTGGCTCATTGAACAGAAAAAAAGGCTTAAGGTGCCAGATTGGGATCCTTACGTGTACTGGTCATCGAAGGCCAGCGAACTGCGTCAGCCCCCACTCACTTACGCTCGAAGTCGTGGTAGATCCGGGGCACATTCGGCAGCGGAGATGCTAGCCAACGTTCCAAGGCAGATCCAAGTGAGACTCCAGCGGCATGGCGCGGGCCGTCATTCCTTCAACATCTTGAAGATCAACCGCGCCCTCCTGAATGTGAAGCTTGGCATCAGCCACATAACGATCCAGTAGGGGGGCTCGCGCCAACAATACTCGAACCCGTGCTTTAAGACGCTGCCCCTCAGGATGTTCACAAGCAATCAACCTGCCTATACGCCCCATTACCCTACGTACTTCCTTTTCATCCTCAGCGGACAACTGACCTGAATTACCTTCGAAGCGATCCTCAAGCTGTTTCACGGCAGCACGGATAGCCAGCCGGGCTCTTTTTGGAAGCGCCGGTATCGGCCCGTTCACCACCAATCCGGTCACAGTGACGGCCTCGGCTTTCTCTCCGGTAATCAATGCTTGTCCACGCTTACGAACATGCATCTTGTTCCGCTTCTGCAGGCAGCCTTTTTGTCCGAGCATCCATGTGACCGAGGCAATAACTTGGGTCGTAGCGGCTGAAGCTATACGAGTTTTGCTCGACACAGTGATGTCATCTGCGAAGCGCGAATACGCCATTCCCTGAGTTTTAAAACGAGTGACCAGCGCCGGCTCAATGTCCCAGAAAACCAGGTTTGCCAGGTAGCTACTTGTGCTCGCACCCTGTGGAACCTGCCCCTCCCGAGTAACTAGGCTCGCAAGCAGGGAGGCTACGTCTGCGGAAAAGCGAAACAGGCCCACGAATAAGCGCTGGATGTGCTCGGTGGTGATCGATGGGAAGAAATCAACGATGTCTTGGAGGATAACTGTTTTGGCACCGGTATGAATCCGAGCGTTTGAGTAGATGCTGCGAGGGAATTTGGGATCTTTAATGCCGCCGTGCAGGTATTCAGGGTAGGTGACCTTGCTGAGCACCCGATCCACGATCTTACGCTGAATGGTCTTCAGCGGCTCATGGGCATCATAAGTGTGCCGGGGCGTTATGCCGTCTTTTTTTGTTTGGGGCACGTAGCGATAAAGGCGGGAGCTACGCTGGGCTAGCGCAAGAAGTCTTTCAGCAGGCTCTCCAAGAGCACGTGCCAAGGCTTTGATACTGTTGATGGAGCTGTGCGGATAGAACGGGGCATCCATGTCCAAGCTTCCGTTGATGGGCCGGCCCCGAAGAACCGGCCCCTCTGAATTCGAATGATGTGGTTTGTTGTGTCATGAGAGGTTCTCAATAAATGGAATCACCACTGTCTCGACAAAATCCCAGCCCTCAACAGCCTTTTCCCATAACCAGATGCATAGACGAATACGTGCGATCCACTTGAGCAGGGTTACTGCTTTCGCCTTTACCCACGCAATCCGACCCGCTTTAGGTTCTTGAGATGGAGCTGTCTCGATGACACGAGCATCTTCACTGTTGTGCATAGACTGACGCGCCTTGCGACGCGCTAGGTTCTTTAAATTAGCCATGACTGTGTTCCCAACGACAGGCGAAATTGCCCCGCCGCTAAGCATTCCGGGCCGAAAGGAACGCTGAAGATGCCACTACAAACCACAGTTCTGCTTATCAAGTCCCTTGATAAGCCGTCCGCCGCATTACCGCCGCATCACTTTTCGCCTCAACGCATCAAACGCTCAGAGACAACCCTTTGATCACCTTTGGGATTGCCCTGGGCGCTAAGCACTGAGGAGCGATGGGCAGCACCAACCTGCGCGGCGAAGAAAGCCAAGGAGAACCCCAAGGCCGACCAGTTTCCTGATCAACAACCGCAAGCCCGAATCTTGAGTCATGTTTAAAGAGCACCTGGGTGGTAGCACCCAGCAGATACAGTTTTTAGCAGAGTAATCGAACCAGCCACAACTGATATTTGTTGCAAAAATTGTTTTCCTAATTGGTCGTTTTTTTGACTGCCAAAAGCGTCAAATTTCGACGATTCAGCTTTAGAAATCGCTGGTATGGAGGTGGGGAAGCAGAGCCGTCCAAGGGTTGTGCAGCCAGACTCGTTGACCTATGATCATGGCCAGGCGGTGATGGTCGCCAGGCGCCTGTTTCGCGAAGCAATAGCCCATCGTAGATACACCCTCTCGTTTTACATCGGCATGTCCCTAACCAGACGCTGCCCGGTGAACAGGCAATCGGTAACCAAAGCGTCTATGGTTTTGGAGACATTGCTATGTCCAATTTTTCCCCGCTTAACATTTTCAAATCCCAAGCTAAGCAGCTCGTTCGTGATCAGGACGTAAAGCTTTCTGTCGCTCAAGAGACCCTCGCACGGAAAGCTGGCTTTGCTGATTACCATGAGCTTGCCGTGGTCGCTCAGCGGAACCCCGAGGATCCGCGCCTGATGATGGCCGTCTTTGGGATCAAGGATTTTGACGACGCGATCCACGAGGACGATGTCTTCTCGGATCTGGATCAGGAGTTGGAAGATCAGCTGTCCGGTGCGATTGCGGAGACAAACGCAAGCGGGTTCACGGTGGACGCCTTAACGGTCGATGCTACTCAATACGCTGATTCAACCGGGATACTGAGCTTGGGGGTTTCGCTGACCTATCAGGGCGAGCAAGACCAAGATCGGGTGTATCACGGTGCAGCATTCTTCCTTACTGCCACAGTCGAGTTGCTTCGCCGTGATGGTAAGTGGTTGCTTGCAGAGGATGGCGTATCCATCTCCAGTATGGAATCGGATGCTGATCGAGATCGCAGGTCTGAGCACGAATATTGGGCTCAGGTGGAAGAGGCTCGAAACAGCAACCGCATGTCCATGGCGCAAGCACTCGCAAGCGAACTGGGGATATCGGTCGAGGATGGCGAGCTGTTGGCGGGCTCAGAGATCACCAACAACGAGTCGGATGATGGTCTCGTGTACAGCTACTGGATCAATTTTGAACCTGAAGCTGAAGGCGAACTGAGGGCAGACTTGCTTGCGCGTTTTGGCTCGCTGGAGTACGAGCTACACGCAAACTTCTTCGATGATGTTGAACACGAGTTCTGATATTGATGAGGTGATGGCCAGCTTCATGCTGGCCATTCAAGACTCCACGAAGGCAGAAGCGCAGGGTAGCGAAATGACAACAATCTACTTCGACGAATCAGGCAACACAGGGCGCCAGCTGGCCGATCTCGACCAACCACTGTTTATCCTTGGCTCGTGTGACTTCAGCGCTGAAGAGTGTGAGCAACTGCTCCGCCCACTGCGCTCCAGGCAGGCGCCTGAAATCCACTTCAAAAAGCTTCGAAAGACTGGGCGGGGGCAAGATCGGGTCATTGAGCTATTCCGGTCTGATCTAGTGACGCCTGAGCGCTTCAAGGCGCAGGTGTTTCACAAGCGGTTTATGCTACTGACTAAGGTGATCGATGACCTCCTGGAGCCGCTGCTTTTCTACCAATTCGATTTCAACATCTATGAGAATGGCCAGAACATTGCTCTGAGCAACATGCTCTTCGCTTGCCTTCCACTCGCAGTGGGAGATGCCTGCTTTGATCAATTTCTCTCCCTCTACTACGACATGTGCGGCGAGAAGAGCGAGGAAGCTATCACCGCGTTCTACGAGCATTTAGAGGTGATGAAAGAAGCTGCCGCACAGAGCACGCTGCCGATGGAGTGGGAGCTTGAGATGCTGTCAATGACCTCGGTAATTGTTCGGGATGCCCTCGAAGATCTGCCCAAGAGTACCTTCAACCCTGCAATCCCGGCTTTTTTTTCGCTGTGTGTTGAATGGGGACGGCAGCACGCCCGGTTCGACGCGATATGCGATGACTCGGAGCCCCTGGAACGTCAGGCAGATTTTTTCAAGGCAATCGCCGAGCTCGAAGAACAGGCGGAAGAGCAACAAGTGATCGGTTTCGGAAACGCCCAGATTGAGCTGCCTCTGAGGCTGAATACGTTGACCTTCAGCGCATCACACGACTCTGACGGTATCCAGCTTACCGACGTACTAACCAGCGCGCTCTCGTACTACTACACCAAGCGGCAAAAGGGTGAAACTGACGATGAGTTCTTCATGAAGCTGGACAGCCTAGGCTTTTTGCATGATTTCGTGAGCGGCTGTGTTTGGCCGACGACTGACGTCACTCCGGAAGCACTTGGAAGGGCTGGTGATGAAGGAGGGCACAACCCAGCGAATGCCTTCGCTGACTATATGATGGCACGAGACAGGCAAGATTAGCCCCAGGCCATAATGGCGGCGCCCAAATGAGATCCGACTCTAAGGGATGCTTATGATCACCAGTTCCCTCGCTGAGCGGTTGCGGGAGGCTCAGCACGTCGTGGTCTTTACTGGCGCTGGTGCATCAGCAGAAAGCGGCATCCCAACATTCCGAGATGCTTTGACGGGGCTGTGGGAGCGGTTTGATCCTGCACAGCTCGCCACCAGCGACGCATTCCGAGCTGATCCATCACTGTGTTGGGGGTGGTACGAGTGGCGTCGGCACAAGGTTCTGCAGGCGCAGCCAAACGGTGCTCATTTCGCTATCGCTGAGCTTGCCAGCCGGGTGCCTAAACTGACTGTCGTCACGCAAAATGTTGATGACCTTCATGAGCGAGCCGGCAGCCAAAATGTGGTTCATCTACATGGCAGCCTGCATTCACCCCGCTGCATCGATTGTGGACAGGCGCATACCTTATCCCTCGCGTCCGACGCCTTGCCGGGAGATGGAAGTCGGATTGAGCCCCCCCGATGCAGTGCGTGTAGCGGGTATGTGAGGCCTGGCGTTGTATGGTTTGGCGAGATGCTGCCCGAGGGCGCATGGAGCGTAGGGCTCGCCGCTGCCGAGGAGTGTGATGTGTTTCTGTCGATTGGTACGTCCGGGATCGTTTACCCGGCTGCGGAGCTTCCGCTACGTGCTTTGGGGCGTGGGGCGACTGTTGTTCACATTAATCCTGCGCAATTTAAGGTGAGTAGTCAGGAGCATTTTCTTCAGGGCCCGGCCTCGGTGATGATGCAGAGCCTGCTTCGCGAAGCCTTTGGCGACCATCCTGTCTCGTAGTTGGATGGCTATTTCCGGTAGATTCGGTTTGAGCTTGACCCCTTCGGGGCACGGCTGGCGTGAACCAAAACCTGGCTGCGCTAGGTTTTGGCCCTGCGGGCTTTCATCCTCAAGCCTCTGGCCCGTCGCGGGCCGGCGCGCTCCGCTTGCACTTGGGACTACCATCCAAGATTGCGCCTGTATCTTACTCTGGGAAAAGTTAAAAAACCCATGAGGATCTCAACTCCCCCAAAGTGGCTAGCTATATGATTCCTAGAATATTAGCCCCCAAGTCGCCCAGTGAAAAAAATCTAGGGGATCCAAGCCTATCGACCTGATAGAGTATGCCGATGCGCCTATCGCAAAAACAAGAGACAACAAAGGCTTAGTTATACTTTTGCTTGGATTTTCTTTTTGTGCATTTTCTGCTGATTTAGCTAAGCCAACGAGCCCAATACAAAAAGCTATGACGCCGAAGATCAAGCCTATGACGACTTTGGAAGCCGAGTCTACAAAGCTCCCAAAAACCAGAGCCCTTAGAATAGAGGCAAGACAACCGGCCACTAGCAAAAAAAAACCTACAAGTATTAAAAACGCAACAACCTTTTCTCTTCTTTTCATCTCACCCAACCCACGCTATCGCGCACCAAACCAAGAAGGTATAACTCGAACAACGAACACACTATAGATCTCCCGACAAAAAATCCTCGCCTGAAATATAGAGCCTTGAAGATTCCTTGTCGACATAAATAAAGTCCGCATTGTTCGACATCCCTCCAAACCAAATACCCCTATCTCCTTTAATTTTCCCGTGCGGAGTATTAAAGGTAAGCGCCTCACCAATCGAGAAGCCGTACCTGTTTAACTTTGAACTAAATAGACCATCCTTACCTTTAGGGTACTGAGAAAACCTGACCGAGTTATAGTTCGGCTTAAGCAGGCTCACGAATGCTTTCTCAGCATCAGCCAAAATAGCTTTTTTATCGTAATCCATATCTGTATCTATATCATCACTAGGGCCGGCCACGTGTAAGGCCAGTGATTCAATCTTGAATAAGAACAGAAATATTTCGTCTGAAACCCTAGCTCCCGGCGCACGCTGCTTTTCATTGCTTAAGATGTCTGCCTTTGCATGATGCCCATTAGCTATAAGTCGCTCGTAACTATCTCCTTTCTTTGCGATCCCAACATATAGCAGATCAAATACCATAAGCTCTTTATACTTTTCCAGTCCGCTAACGCCCTCGAGCCTGCACGACCTAGACCATAGCAAGCTCTCAGGCGTGTAGCGCTCAATCAGCAACTCATCCCCATCTCGATCATAATAAATCTGAATATCTTTCTTGCCACAACGTACTTTTGCTGTTTCACCAGAGAAGCTTTTCATCGGCGGGAGCTCATTCAGGCATATAGATCCACTATCCTGAACCTCCTCTCCTGAAAACAAATCAAAGTATATTATCTCGCCTTCACCCCTAAAGTTTTCAAAGGTCAAGCTAGACTTTCCGCCAATCATGTAGAAATCACTTTCCTTCATGTGATTTTGTACTGGCTGACCTTTAAAGCTGTAGGCATCCTGGCTAGACAAAGGAGGAAATACCAGGCTTAGAGTTGAGATTTTAGCTCTATTCGACATCAGGTTTAGTCTCGATTTAAGCTCACGTTATTAGCTGTATAGAAAGCGCTCTGCTACGTACCCGTATGTGGGTGCAGACTATTCTTTAAATGAAAGGTGAACTGCTGTAGACTTTTCTATCGCTAATAGCCCATTGACTAGACTCGCGAAGAGTTTCGCCCCGTCTAACGGCGCTCACGTAGGCGCGTCCCATCAGGTAACTAGCTTCATGGCAGGTCAACATCAATCACTCCTTGATTCATCATGGCGTTGAGCATTCCGGTTTGCTACAGCAGGGATTGGCACCGCTTACTGAGTCACTCGGGATGGGGTACGGCGGCCACTACAGAGCCATCATATCTTCTAAGGAGGTTCTGAAAAAGGGATCCTGCCCCCTTGCAAATCACAGAACACAAATCACCATGCTTTTCGAGAAAAATTAGATGCCTTCGCCGATGCCGCGTACGCAGGTAAGCACGAAGGCGTCAAAAAGGAGTTGCTATTGATCGAGATGGATCGGGACGCCCTGATCGTCCCCACTATTTGGAGGGGCGATGACGGCCGTCCGGTCTATCGTTCGCCTGGTGTAGAACGGGTTCGGTTGCAGTTCCGGAATGAAATAGGCTTTCTACGAAACCACGAATCTGCTCCATTTTACCCGGCTGCATTTGGATCTAATTTCAGGTGCCCCTTATTTGGCCGCTGTAAAAGCTTGAATCAACTGTCGGAATTATGCGAATCCGCAACGGGTATCTGAGGGATTGCCGCCTGCCATTGGGCACAGGCTCCACCGGCGATGGACGCAGTTTCGGATGTACGTTAGATGCGTCTACATCGACTTGACCGAGACCACCTCCACATACCTGTACTTCTTCCGAGCAGCCTTCATAGCTTCTTGCTCAGCAAGTAGTGAGCTCAGCGTGTCGGCCTCATGAATCAGCTCATACATTTTCCCTTCAAACTCGTTCCCGACCCGAAGAGTGACCTTGAGCCTAGGCGTGAATGCTCTGGCCATTTTTTTCTTGGCTGCGGGAGCTGCTAACGGCTTCGTGAACACGACATCTGGCACCGGCTCCTGCACCGGAGCGGCGGGCAACTGATGTTCGGGCTGAGCCATACCGAAAAGGGCACGACGCATTTCTTCTTCTGTTAAATCAGCGCTCATAAACATCTCAATGGGGGGCAGTAAGCTATATGGTTTGCCGGGACGGCTACCGCAAGTGGCCGCCTGGAGCGTAGGTGAATTCAAATGCCCAAGTCGATCTCGAGACAGGAGCCTCTCCACTCTCGCGAAAGCAACTCCTTCGGCAGCCGCGTAATGAGCCCGTCCGCGAAGTCACTGGCGTGACGAGCGTACAACGTCACGATGCCTGGAACAGGGGGGCGGCCCGGCACGAAAGCTCCGACTCACTCTTGGGCAATTTTCAGTATATTCAGGACTTCCTGGCTAACCTTGTCAGTGGTCAGGTGCTCTATGACAGACCTAGGCGGAGGAGCGACATGGCTCCACATTTCTACAACCACCTGGAGCAGTCCGTCTGAGCCAAAATGCTCGAGGGCCATCTCCCATAATTGTCCCTCATGCGCCATAGTCAGGCGTGCCCTAGTCATTACGGAGTTTCAACAGCATGAGGCTCTTTCTAGATTCTGAATTCTCTCAGCTCAGCGCGCAGGCGAAGCTGATCTCCCTGGCTCTGGTTGGCCAGGATCGCCGGGAATTCTACGTCGAAGTGGTCGACTCGTGGCGAGAAGAAGACTGCAGTGAGTTCGTGAAGGAGATCGTACTGCCGCAGTTGTGGGGAGGTAAGTACGCCATGCCGATCATTGAGGCCAGAGCGGCACTCCTCCGGTTCCTGGCAACCTACGACGAACAGCTCGAGATCGTCACTGACGCCCCTGTCTACGACTGGGAGCTGTTTTGCGAGCTCGCCTATCACGATGGGAAATGGCCCAAGAACGTCAGAAACTTTCCTACTGATGCCACGACCCTGACAGCGACGAATGATGGGGAGGAACTGCCTCACCATGCCCTGCTAGACGCCAGGATCATCGCAAGCATGCTCACAGCTACAGCGTAACCATCTCACGCTCGATGGATTGCCTGAGGTGCTCAGGCATGTTGTTACAGACGTGGAAGTCGACCGGGACGCCCACCATGGCCTGGAGCTCATCCTCGAGCTCGGCGATGTCGAACAAGGAAATCTTGCCGGCCATTGCTGGATGAATGGTGGCGAGCAGATCGAGATCACTCCCTTCGTGATCATCGCCTCGAGCGGCGGAGCCGAAAAGTCTGGGCTCAATGAAGCCATAGGCCTCGATCAGACGCCGAACCTCCCCTTCCTTTCCTCGTATCGCGTCAGTGGGCCTCATACCTTTCTCCTTGAGCCACAGGCGCTCATCGATGCCCCCGGCGAATCAGCATTTTGGTGTCCGTCTTTCCGGAGCTCAAGCGGCTCGTTAGACTCCGTATAACGCCTTCGGCGACCACTATCTTGATCAGGGACGACAGCACTATGCCTTCTATGCGGCCCTCGCAGTACGCCATGCAGCAGCGCACCGACGGAGGGCCTTTTCTTCGGTTTGATCTCGAAGACACTGGGGCTTTGAGCGAGGAAGAACTCTCAGCCATCGAGTCAGATGAGGAGTACGAGTCCATCGGTGAAGAGATATATGGGATTTCTAGGGTCTATTACAGCGATGTCGCGTTGGCAGAGCATGAGCCAGGTTGGCACCTTCTGCTGGAGGTTGCACCGTCTTACCTGACCATTTATCCCATCAACCCTAGAGCCGAACACCCCGAGTACGGTCAGCCCCGATATCACGGAATCAGGTCGATCATCATTACAAGACCTGTCTATACACCGTACTCCCATCCAGCCACTCCTTACGAAGTAGATGAATTGCTCGACGGACTTCCGGAAGGGCTTTATACGGATTGGCGCTACGGCCTTGGCTTCAAGTACGAATACAGGTGCATCGTTCAGGCACTGAGCAGTCTAAAGGGGGTTGATACCATCGTGATACACGGTGGTACTGGTCATAACGATGCGAAACTCAAAGGCAACGAGTTTTACTTGGGCGTTGATCGTCTCGAGCAGCTGCGGAAAAGCCTGGATCGGTTAACCCAGCGCCACCAGCGGGAGACATTGTCTGACAAGAAGCTTGCCTGCTATACAAGCCTGCTTCATGAAGCTGCGCCTGAGCTCTATCCTCCACGCGCCAGGAAGCTGCCCCCAGACCTTCTCGCTAACTTGGTTTCTCTAGGATCCCTGTCGCCCCGGCTTTCGCCTAAAGATCAACAGCAGGCAGCCAAGCTGACGGAGCAAAACGTTCCTGCGCTTGCTAAATCTGCGCCCAACTCACTGTTCAATCTCAAGGCAGAAATCGAGCTCGTTACACTCGGAGAACTCATTGAGATCTATCGAAAAATGATGGACAACAAGGTAAGCGAACCTAGATGGCAGCGGTTCTTAAGTGAACACCCCTTCGTGCTCGACATGGCATTTGGGTATCCGGTCAAGAAGATTGCAGACCAGCCATACATCGGCGGTAAAGGCTTCAGTGGCCGGGGCGGTCAGTTTTCGGATTTCCTGATGGCCGCCAGAGCAACCGGAAATCTTGCCCTCATCGAGATCAAGCATCCTCAGACTGAGCTGCTCGGTCAGTCATACCGGCAGACATTCGTGCCTTCCTATGAGCTAGGCGGTGCAGTCGGTCAGATCATTAGCCAACGCAGCGTGCTTCAACGGGAGGTTTTCGGTTTGTCCCATGAGCTTGATGAGCGCGTTCACGCACACGCCGTTGCGGCAATCGTCATCATTGGTCGAACTCCCAGGGATCTGGCTAAGCAGCGTGCCTTCGAGCAGTATCGAAGCGGCCTGAAGGATGTATTGGTGGTGACTTTTGATGAGCTCCAAGTACGACTAGAAAGCATCCACCAAGCCCTCACGCCCAAGCCGCCGGTGGAGCCAGAGCCAATCCGCGA
Source organism: Pseudomonas baltica (assembly GCF_031880315.1). Taxonomy (NCBI): domain Bacteria; kingdom Pseudomonadati; phylum Pseudomonadota; class Gammaproteobacteria; order Pseudomonadales; family Pseudomonadaceae; genus Pseudomonas; species Pseudomonas baltica. The sequence continues at coordinate 3,691,953 of NZ_CP134771.1, forward strand.
GGAAGATCTACCATTCTGAGCCTAGGGCAATCAAATTTGCGCCCCGTGAGCGATGCGCACCAATAATTAATTTCTGCTGCTGGCCGTTCCAGAGCTCGAATCTGATAACCAGTGACGGCTTGAAAACGATGCTCGGCCATCAACCGCAGATGCTCTAACTCTATCCCCTCGCCCCCCATTCGCTTCGGCCTGATGGTAGACCTTCAGCGCTACCACAGCCTCTGTGTACAAGGGGGGGGGGGCGGGCATGAGCACCTTGCTCAAATCTCTTTACGCGGTCTCTTCCTTCCGCCATGGCTAGGCCCGCACGCGGGGAGCGGCCCCCTCTTGCAGACCTGCAGCTGCCTGCCTTAAATTTACCGTCCTTCATGCTGGGCGGGCAGGCTGCAAGCCCCGGACTCTGAGGTTAGGACACGAATGAGCTCCACGATTCAATGGGAAGTCGAGCTTACTAGCGGCATCCCCATGTACTTGCATCAGCTTTCTGGCGAGAACGATAACAACGGCCATTTTTGGGTATGGGGAGGCGTCGACGATTACCTCGACTGCAAAAATGACCATTTCAGCTTCAGCTCCTCGCATTTCGACGATATCGAAGATGACCCTGATGTGGCCTGGCAGGTAGCGCACGAGCTTCTTTCGCTGTTCAACGGAGCTATGGCTTTGCTGTGGAAGCACCGTCACCCTTTCCAGATTGCGCGCCTTTTGCGTGAAGGCCGGAGCGTTAACTACGTCGAAAAGCGCAATCTGCACGGCCTTCTCGGTTCTCTCCCAGCCTCAGCGAAGCGAGGCAGTGATCGGGAAGACAGTGCGATAGTTTTTCGCCTTGTATCGCTTGCTTGCGAGTACCAAGACGCTTACCACTTGGTCAAGCTGTTCGAACAAAAGGATGGTTGGACTACCTACTACAAGATTCTCGAAACGATTGAGTCCTACACGGCCAAGTACGGCTTGACCGTGCCGGTAGACAAGAAGATCCAAAAAAGTTTTGAGCTGACTGCTAACAATTTTTCGATCAGTGGTTTCGGATCGCGGCATGGCTTTAAGCAGCAGGCGAAGGAAATCAAGACCGCTTCGCTGACTATCGAAGAAGGCTATGCGTTCATCAGTGGGTACGCAAAGCGGTATCTGTCCAGGCGGTTCGGCCCTGCACTTCGGGAGAGACCCACCCTGAGATAGTGACGTCAGCAAGTTGCTGGCCTTAAAGCTTTTCACCACAGCATGACGTCGCAAAGGGCACCGTTAAACAATGGTAGAGAATTTAATGCAGCCGACTCGGCGTTGGGATATACCGATCACCCGCAATACCCATGAACTCACGCAGGCTAAGCCGTCCGACCTCTAGCCTGAAAGTCGCTTCGACTCAACAGTATGGATGTCGTCCATGGCTACACACCCTCCGACGACGATGTTAAACCGGAGGTCTGAGAGCGGCGTCGGTACAGCTCCTTGACCCCGACCAAGGCATCAACATCAAGGTCACGCTGATGAGTATTGATGTACACATCACCGCTCTCGACCTGAAGAACGCAGATCGGCACCGCTACCTGGTTGAGTCCCATCGACAAAGACGTCAATTGCTCCATCTTCCAGCCCGAACCTTTGTTCATCCAGCCAGGTGTAACGACTTGGACGTCCTGAACAACCATGCTCTCATCCTGAGCAATGAGTAGCTCCACAAGGCGGGGCTCATCGCTGACCATCTCCTCAAAGGCTACAAATCGGCCCTCATGCCGGCGCTTGAGACTGACGTGATACCAATGCGTTGCGAGAGATCGTGAGACGGCGTGAAAGTGAGCTAGGCCATCGCCAAACATTCCAACGGGCCCAGCCTGATCTTGCATGCAAATCCTGAACATCTTGTTTCTCGTGTGAAGCAGGCTCATCAGGCGCACCTGCAGTTGACTTGAAGGGATCATTGTCTTGTCGCAAGCCGTTGCCTTGAAGCCTTACCAAGTGCTCCAACGAAACTTATGATTCTGAGCTTCGTCACATTGAGTTGCTGCGGACACCCTACCCAGCAGGGGCCGGTTGACGATCAGAAAAGGGAAAATATTGCGTCGATGGAAGACGACTTCCGGTGCCCAGGGCCGAGAAGAACGTAAACCGAGTTCCGCGTGGCGAACAGGAAGCCTTCTTTGAAGGTGGTGCCCATACTGGAGCGCACCCAGTTACCGGGTTCGAATCGTCTCTGTTCGTCGTGCACCACCTGGTGGGCAAACAGAAACATTGGCTGGCAGCCTGCGGCGACTACCTTTGCGTGCTCGGCGTCAGTGACCACGGCGTCCAGGATGATCCACTCTTCGACGACGCATAGTGGAAGGTGCTTATAGTGCCTTCTTGCCGCCTGCAGGGCGTCATCAAGGCAAAGCTCCGCGCCCATTAGGCTGACACCAGGATCGCCCAACAGACCGTCTTGAATGGGACTATCCACGTCCATCTCTCCATCCTCAGGATTTATCATAAATTGTCAGGCCGTGGTCGCTGTCAGCTCCCCCCTGTTGGCGTCGGGCCTGAAGAGAGGGACTGGAGCCGCCCCGATCTTTACAATAATACCTCATATTGATGTTTATCGGAAACCCAGTGGTATGGCTATATCCTGACTTTTGGCAGAGCCATGCATCTCAAAATCGCCTTAGCAGGCACCCTCAGGGCTCTACGCCTGAACAAACGCTTCCGGTATGAGAAGCTTTCGGATGCCAGCGCCAAGTCTAAGATCAGCGCTCTGGAGCGCGGTGAAACCAGCATCACGCTTGAGAAATTCGAAAGCCTGTCTGAAGCACTTGAGATAGATCCGCTCGCCCTGTTGACCTTGTGTATGTCCGCACGGCTGGGGACGCCATATCCTGACCTCTTGAGAAATGCACAAGAGCAGCTTCGAGCGTTTGAAGCTGATGGGGGCATGGAGCTATTAGCAGAGCAATTTGCCGATGGAGCTTTGATTCAGCGTACACGCGGAAAGCCTCAGAACCCTGAAAACCTCGACGCCGTCAGGAAGCTCATGGCAACCAGCATGACGCAGGCGCAGATAGCCCAAGAGTTGGGCTTGTCACCTAGCCTAGTGAATCGTCATTGGAAGCGGATTCTCACTGAGGATTCGGGTACATAAACCCAACCCAAAGAACCATTTGCTGACTGCCTGCAGTCAACACGGATTCGTAAAGCCCTTACCCATGGAATGGCTGATGTGAGGATAAAATATGGAAGACGGATCAATATCGATGCTTGACCCCCAGCTAGAGGCCATAAATTGGCCGGCAGACTTCTCCGGCCAGCAGCTGTTTATCCAGGGGGCGGATTGGCAGCATAATGCGATGCTGAACTTGTCTCACTTTCGCGCCGACCTCTATGCCTTTGCCTACAAAGATGCCGCTGACGGCCTTGTGGAGGCTATGGCTAATCGTCAGGTGCCACTGGATAGTGGCATCTACCCGTTGCTCTTTCTGTACCGCCATTCCTTGGAGCTGCAGTTCAAGCTCATGCTAAAGAGTGCTCGCGCTCTGACAGGCAAAGAGCCCAAGAACTACGACAAGCATCCGTTGATGCCTCTGTGGTCGGAATTGCGGCATCTGCTCAAGGATTTGGGTCTGGAGCGCTCTGACGCGAATGCTACCGCTGTTCACGAGTTCATTCGCCAGTTGGACAACGTTGACCCGGACTCGATGGCATTTCGGTATGCGACGACCAACAGTGGTAAAGACCATCTGCCAGACCTTACGCACATCAACATCCGGCACTTGCGCGAGGTGCTCAACAGCGTCTTCGTTTGGCTAAACGGCACGTACAGCTGGATTGGGGAGATGGAGCAGGGCCAGTCTTTCGACTGATCACCCAAGGTGTCATGCCCAGCGGCTCACCTTCATACTGAGCGTACTTTCTGGACAAGGTCTTACGCCAGAGATCACCACCCATGGCTACGACCTAGTCCGTTTTAAATGGTTTGAAAAGTTTTTCGGGCGCCAGGTATAGCTTTCCGCGAGTCCGTGAAAAGGCAACATAAAGTTTGTTTTTTGTCTGTGGGGGGAGCGCGGCAAGTGAGGATGTTTGGTAGATCTTCCAGTGCGTAGCGCCCAGCACAACGCACACATCGTTATAGTGGTCAAGGCCCTTGCTAGCCCCCCAGTTGTTAGACAGGCATCTGTACTTGTAATGCTCCTGGTAGAATAGCTTTACCACGTTGCCATCGGCGTGCACGGCGTTAGCATCCACTTGATTGGCCAGAGGAATGATTTCGGTTTCGTAGGTATGCTGTGACTGCATATCAATCTGCAGATGTGTTCGAATAAAATCACATACGGTGACACCACACCTCCAGCTTCGGCTCAGTGTTTCCTTGTCGACAGTCACACCCGCCTTTTGAAAAAGCTTTTCGTATTTCCCAATGTCAGCGTGTAGCGAGCTGTTCACATTTCCATCACGACTTGTGTCGAACGTATGCTGGTAGAAGTCTCCCACAAACAGCATTTCAACCTTGGCTTTCGCTAATGCCATCAGCAGGTTGAAATCATGACCTGCTAGGTCTTGAACTTCGTCGACATAAAACTCATCGTAAAAGCGCTCCATTCGCGCCATCACGTCAGGAATTGCATTAACGGCCTCTAGGAGCTTTGCGAGGCGATTATGGTAAACGCTGCCACTTGTAGTGGCGTAATACGCCTTATTGTCTCGTTTGAGCTTTAGCGTACGGGCGTGCGGAGCTCGAAAGCTGATTCCCCGAGTCTGCATATGCACCTGCAGCAGAGGGCGATAGCAGAAGCTATAAAGGAACGTGAAATAACTCAGCAGGTTGATGTTTTTTGGGACATGCCCGAACCGTTTGATGATGCTATCGCGCAAATGACGATAGTTGTTCTCCGTGTAGGTGATTATCAGCGCGCGCTTTTCTAGGCTCAGACGCTTCACTAGCAAGGTGGTCTTCCCTGACCCTGCCACAGCGAACATCACTCGTTTATCCATTGGATTGCCTCCGCGATGTAGGCAGGAACGGTGAGCTCGCCTGGCTTTCCCTTGAGCAGCTCAAACGCGGCTTCTGCCTTGTTTGCCAGCATGTATTCCAATGGAGAAAGGGTTTTTCGTCCTGGGCCGAAGACGGCCTTGCAGGTTTCCACATTGTCGTTGTGCAACCCTATTTCGAAGGTTGAACGGTCATTGTCTTTGTCGGCGAAGAGTTTGGCATTATCGGAAGCGAAGTCGGCGTAGTTTTCTACGCAGTTTTTCTGATAATCCTTGTCATTGTCTCGTATGGCTGCGACTCGAATTCCGAGCAGGTTAGCGAGCTCCATGTACCTTTTGAAGCTGGTTCCGCCGATGGAGATTATGTGAACGTCATCGACGTGCGGCAGGCGTCCATTTGAGCATTGCTTATAGAACTCTTCGACCAAGATGAATTCCGCATCACCTTCAACCAATATCACCTTTTTCGAAAGCGCGAACTCCAGGACATTGTTGTCCGGCGCCTTCATGAAGAATTCTGCGGTGTCAGGTGATAGGGCTTTAAGTGAGCCAGCAGCTGTATTCGGGCCGATCAGAAGGGCATGCCGAAGATCAAGCCTTGAACAGATATGACTGCTGTGGGTCGCGATGAAAAGCTGTGTGCTCTTGTTCTCGGCAAGCTTGGCGACGAGCGCTTTCATAGAGGAATGGCTGAGGTGGTTTTCGGGCTCCTCCAACAGCATTACATCCAACCCGCCTTGCTTGTGCTTGCTCAGCGCGAATTCGGTCTTGATGAAGCATTGCCTTCCTTTGCCGTGGTTCTCAAGCGGGATATTGTCTTCCGTGATGATTAGGTCAGTTTCCAGGTTCGACCGGATGCTACTCCGTACGTCAAACTGATACGCGGGTAGGTCAGCGTTGAGTGCTGCGAGATGTTGTCCTGTAAAAGCCTGCTTGCCTTGGCGGTACAGGTTCTCAAGCTTGTACCGGTCTTCTACGGGTGCATTGAAAGCGTACACGGCTCGAGTGTATTCACGAGATGCGTGGTCGCCATCAATGCGTGAACCGTCTAGCATCATGTGCTTAATGGGGCGGTTGAATGCTGCGTAGGGCCTGCCGGCAAACGTCTCAAACCGCACTGCGTAATATTCGAATGGGAAATTCGGTTGATCATCAGCCAAGATGGCTTGCACCGCTTCGCCATACTCGGTCATCACCGCAAGGATCATGCGCACGCCGTCAGTCTGGCGCTGGTGAGCATTGTTGGTTCCATAGAGGCTTTCGTCGTCACCTTCCTCTAGGAAAACGTCAACGATCAGCTCAGGTAGTTTTTCTAGGCTTTTCTCCCCGGCAAGGAAAGTATTCACCGAATCCTTGTTGAGCAGTGTTTCTGCGCCCAGAGCTTCAATGCGATTGCGACTCCCACCGAGCGCGAGGTCTAGAGCGAGCAAAATGCTGCTTTTCCCCGCCTCATTGTTGCCAATCAACACGGTCTTGCCAGGCTCGAAATCGAGCGTGAGAGATTTGAATTTTTTGAAATTCTGAATTATCACTTTCCTTATGATGTGCATGTCTATCCCTAAGCTGAAAAAGTCAAAAATGAGGGTGAACCACCTGACTTATAGAGTCAGGGGTAGTAACGGATTGCTAGCCAACACTTGGCCATCTGCAGCCAAACCTAACGTCACGAGAGGGACTCGTCTACCGGCGTTCACTTCTTCAAAGCACCCGCGAAATTTGCAGCCCCCCCCCCAAGATGTCATCAATTAATCGCTCAAACGCCGTAGCGCTTGTTACCTCCTGATGTAATGCAGTACCGACCACCGCGAGGCCCGATGCACACATTGCCCGATGAACAAGGACAGGCCGAGCCGTACGCAGGAATCTGCTGGCGAGCAGGCTGTACTGGCTGAGTCACTGGTTTGGGTTTCGAAACGACGTAGCAGCCCGACCCGCTGCACAGGCTTTTCAACGAAAGCCATTGGGAAGACTGACTATCAGTGCTGATGCGCGCCCATTCATTCCGGGTCTCGAAAACCTGAACCTTTTCCCCACGCTTCAGCTTCGAGACGACCTTACCGCCTGGTTGATCCCGGACATTGAGATTATCAGCACTTACAAAGTGCTCAGTCGCAGAGACAGGGGCCGGCGCCGAGGACGGAGTCGGAGAAATCCCCGCTAGCGTACTCGGCGTGTTCAGGGTGCTTGGTTGTACCGGGGCAGGAGGCGAGTCTTTCTTCCCCATTGCCCACAGGACGGCAAAAAGAATCAGGAGCGGGACAAACCATGACTGGGACTTCTTGCGCATATCCATTGCTCTCATTCAGCACGTATTACACGGCTGTCTTCCTGACCAACCTGACGTCATCACCTATTGCGAGCTTAGCCAAGCTTCCACTTTTTGCAGCCTGCTCAGCTCCCAAAGCTTGGGCTTGCCAATATTCAGTAGCTCGAGCAGCCGACTTCGCGCCTCAGGGGAAGGGAACCATTCCGCGACTTCTACATTGCAGTGTAGTGAATCGCTCAACGCCCACTTCACGACCATGTCTGCTGCGGATCTGTAGTAGCCAGCCATGAAGACCTTATTGTCCTCGACGAGCCAGCCGCGCTTGCTGAGCTGCTCGGTCGCGTCAGTGATGCCCGTGTCACCAAAAAACGCATCGGTATCTGGGTAGTGAATCCCTGCTAGCGACACTTTATATCCTTTGCCCTGGCTATTAGTTGGTTGAGGCCTACTACGGCGGTCTCCACAACTGCAATCAGCCTATCTTCCTCCCAACCCTCCTTCGCCGCAGCCGACAGGCCAAGCATAGTCACGGAGACATAGTCTACGACGTGGCTAGCAGCGGAGATGCCAGATGCTTCGAGAAACGCCATCACTTTTGCACGATTCTCGTCTGCGATTTGCTTAGCAGCTATTCCCGACTCAGTGGTTCCGGCCTTCGCATGCTCCAGAATAAAACAACCTCGGCGGTTCGGATGAGCGGCGTATGCATGCGCCGCAGCCCTAAGCATCTCCCTCAGTACAGTCTGCGGCGGTTTGTCTGGGATCAAGAAAGTGTCAAGTGGCACGACAGTCGCGGAGTAGTGCTTCAACGCATCGTTGAAAAACGCACCCTTGCTGCCAAAGGCCGTATAGAAACTCGGCGCAGTAATCCCTATCGCTTCGGTCAGCGCTGCGACGCTGACGTTCTCATACCCGTACTCGTGGAACAGATGCTGCCCGACCTGGATGGCGTCTGCTAGGACAAATTGGCGCGGTCGCCCACGGGATCGCTTATTTACGTTAATGGACATTACATAATCCGTTTACTTTGGGATTTATGAATACTATAGTGGTTGTTAACGTAAATATCCATGCTGTCAGGTTGCGCTCTGCACGGCAGCCAGTACGCCAATCGCGAGGAAAATTATGCAGCCCTCCACATCTCAAAGCCTGTCCGATGAGGCTCCTGCTAAGGGCCCCGGACTACCCATAGCGGCACTGGCTGGCCTAGCCGCCGCAGGCTTTCTATGCATCGTCACTGAGACACTGCCCGCCGGTTTGTTGCCTAGCATCGCCTCTGGCCTTCAGATATCTGAAGCTATTGCAGGGCAACTTGTCGCGATATACGCACTTGGATCGTTGTTGGCGGCAATCCCACTAACCAGTCTGACTCAAGGTTTGCGCCGCAGGCCTGTCCTGCTTGCAACGATCATCTGCTTCGTTGTCGGCAACACGTTGACCGCGATGGCTGAGTCAATCGGTGTCGTACTGATCGCACGATTCATAGCAGGATGTGCCGCAGGGTTGGCGTGGGGAATACTTGCGGGATACGCACGCATCATAGTCCGTCCCGAACAGACTGGGCCGGCAATGGCGGTCGCGATGGTAGGTGTGCCCCTGGCGCTCTCACTGGGTGTGCCGTTGGGTACGTTCCTTGGGAGCTTAGTAGGGTGGCGTGGGTCGTTCCTTATTCTATCGGCACTCGCTGTCATGTTGATCGTTTGGATCATCGTCAAAGTTCCCGATGCTCCTGGTCGAACCGGGGACAACCGCCCCTCGCTCACAGGCGTCATCAGAACCAAGGGTGTCCTGCCGATTCTACTTGTCATTCTGGCCTGGATGACTGCCCACAACATTCTCTATACCTACATTGCGCCGTTCTCTACTGCCTCGCAATCGCGAGTCGATCTAGTCCTGCTGGCGTTCGGAATAAGTTCGCTTGTTGGGATATGGGTAGTCGGGCGTTGGGTCGACCGGATGCTCCGCCTTATGGTGCTTTCAGCTATCGGTTCGTTCGCATTGACCGCTGTGCTCTTGACTATCGCTGGAGAGCATGGCGTCGCTGTCTATCTGGGCGCCGTCGTCTGGGGCCTGGGCTTTGGCGGCGCGGGCGCCATGATGCAGACAGCGTCAGCAGATGCCGCCGGCGATGGCGTCGACTTGGCCCAAGCCATGGTAACAACTGCGTGGAACCTGGCAATCGCGGCAGGCGGGGCTGTTGGCGGGGCACTCCTTACGCAAGGTGGTACGTCAATGCTGCCGCCTGCTGTCGCCATTCTTGCACTGCTCGCTTTTGTAATAGCACTGGCAGCACGTCGCTATGCCTTTCCCCCCGGTAATCGCGCTCAACAAGATCGTTGATCGTCCAATCATTTATCGTCCCACAAGGTGAAAAACATGAAGCTCCACGCAATTGCACTAGCCGTTGCTGCGCTCGCTATGGGTGTAACTCAGGCCAACGCAGCACAGACCAATCCTGTGCCGCCTTCAGCTGTCAGCGCCCAACATACAGAGTTTCCGATACCTGAAGGTTTTACCAGCGCCTACGAGACTGTTGACGGTGTGAAGCTGCATTTCGTACGTGGCGGTAAAGGTCCCCTTGTGCTGCTTGTCCACGGCTTCGGCCAGACATGGTATGAGTGGAATAGCCTCATGCCGCAACTCGCAGAACGCTATACGGTCGTAGCAGTCGACCTGCCAGGTCTTGGCCTGTCAGCGCCGCCGAAAACTACTTACACTGGAGTGGATGTTTCGGAATATCTGCACAAGCTTGCCAAGCGGATGAGTGCGGACAAGCCCTTCTACCTTGTTGCCCACGATATTGGTATCTGGAACAGCTATCCAATGGTTGCCCGCCATCCTGGGGACATCGTCAAGGCTGCGTTCATCGAAGCGACCATTCCTGACGACACTCTTTATTCGCTGCCAGCCTTTGTCGCGACCGGAGAGGCACCTGGATGGCACCACAGCTTCTTCGCAGCCTCGGGTCAGTTGGCCGACGCAATGGTCAAAGGAAACGAGCGATTGTTTCTGACGCATTTCATTCGTCATCATGCCAGCAACCAAGCGGTGTTCACTGACGAATTGGTAGACCGTTACGTGCGGTCATACTCTAAGCCCCAGACCTTCCACCACGCATTTGAATATTATCGTGCGCTTCCCCAATCGATTAAGCAGAACGAGGAGCTGGTGGCTACTAAGTTGACAATGCCTGTCCTCGCGGTTGGCGGTGGGGGTAACGGCGGGTTCGGTGCTAAGCAGCCTGAGAACATCCGTCGCTACGCCACTAATGTTGAATCCCACGTGTTGCCAGATTGTGGCCATTGGGTTCCAGAGGAGTGCGCTCCTGCGTTGAACCCTTTGATCAACTCCTTCTTGGATCGACCATAGGGCGGAATGCGTAATGTCTAACAATATACGTGGCATAGATCATATAGGAATCACGGTTCCAGATATCGAGGCAGCAACCCGGTTCTTTCACGAGGCCTTCGATGCAGCTATCGTCTACGACACGGTGGTCGATAGCCATCCGCGCCGATCCCCTGAAGAGCTTGCCGCTACGGTTGCCCTGAAAGAAGAGCAATTAATTGTGGCAACCCGCATGATTCGTCTTGGGAACGGTGCCAACATCGAGCTGTTCGAGATCGAAGGCGCGGCGCAGGGCGTTGACGGAATAGGCTCTTTGGGGCTCCAGCACTTCGCCGTCTATTGTGATGAACTGGGCTCAGTGCTCAATCGTGTCTTGGCTGCTGGAGGTACTCAGCTTCGCGGGCCAAACGCACTTTTTGGTATCGAAAAAGGGACAGGCAACTCTATGCACTACGTCCGAGCGCCATGGGGCTCGTTGATTGAGTTGATCTCCATACCCACCGCTACAGGGCCGAGCTGCGAGGTAGATCGCTGGAAACCTTCTTAAGCTAGACTTCGTCAAAATAGTCAGCTTGCAAGCATTGCAGCTCGTGCGAATATGGCTTTAAAGCTGTCCGCCAGCTTGCACCTGGAGACAGCATGACGGTCAGCGGGAAGCCATTACGGTCGCAGGCAAGCTGCATTTTGACGATTAATCTGCCTCGGCTACGGCCAAGGCAGTGGTGTTGTATCTGCTGGTTTACGGCACTTTAAGCCATGGCCGAACTCGGCAGCCATAGCTGTCAATTGAGCCCGAGAAAACGGAGAGGCGACGATCAGAGCAGGAACGCTGGTGGAAGAACGAGCCACCAAGTGCGCCTGTTCAACCCCCTTCAGCGTAAGAGGAATGGTCGCGTGATCCAAGCTGGCTACGCCGGGATTCGCAGCGCTCTTGCCGTGACGGATCAGCCCAACGAGCTTCATTGATCAGTAACTCGCATGGGATCGGGCTTCCGTTTTCTCTCCAATGATTGAGGACGACAGGCAGATCATGTCTGCGTCCTGTGGATCATTTTTTGGGCGGCGGAGGCGGTGGCGGAGATTTCGGAAGGTCTTTTCCGTGATCTTTAACGAAGCGCATTGGCGGGGGGGGAGGCGGCGGCGGCTTTTGATTGCTCATGCTTGGTAAGCTCCTGCTGGTGGGTGTAGAACGGAACGAATGACAACACCGAGAGAATCATGGTGAGGGTTACGTAATTCGATAACGAAACGAGTTTCGCACCGCGTTTATCGTTGTTCACCGTGTTAACGGTTGCCCCCTCAATGTAGTAGCTCAGAATGATCGCCTTGAAGTAGGTTTCTGCGTCATCGTCATTTTCTCCATGAACTGCGAAATGAGCCGTTGCCTCTGCTCTGTACCTCTCCAGCTCGGCCAACGTGGGCATCCCCCTGTCGAAGTCACGCAGTTGCCATGAAGAACGAAAGTAGTATGCGCCACAAAGCAGGCACAGAACGGCGCACAGGTACAAAATCCAAAATGCGACGCCAGCAAAACCGTCCTCTGAGCTTGGTGCTTTGCCCAGCATGTAGGAGAGAAATGAGAGTAGTACGCCTAGTATCGCAAGGGGGAGATTGAGTCTGGAGATGAGTTTTTCTTTGCGCTCAAGCTCGTAAAAATAGATTTTCTCGTAAAAAGCAAACCGTCCTGCGTCGTCCATGCAACCTTCCTTCTGACCCAGAGTGCACTGGCTCAATCATACTGTCAGCTGCCCAGAGCAGGAGCAACCAAACCAAGCCACAGGAGCTCAGAAGAAAAACTTCGGCGCCTGAGTGACGTTATCGTTGCTGAACCCTGCCAGGCTGGTTTCATGAGTTCCAATATTTTTGGACTGTGCTCCTAGCAAGCCCAAGCTTTTCCGCGATTGTTTTCCTGTCCAGGCCTTGCGCCTTCAGGGCTTTGACGCTTTCCGCATTCAAGGGCCGCCTAGGCTTTCCTTGAGAGCGCTTGACAAGCTTACCCTCGCTGAATTGTTCCTCTACCAACGCCCACCCTCCGGTCTCTTCGAATTCCCTGACTTTTAGGGCGGTACGCTGCAAAACCTCCGACGGAAGCTCATCGCCCTGGGCTGCAATGGCCAAGGCAACCATCGTCAGTAGATCGTGACCGAGGTATTCAGCGATTTCATCGAGCTTCTCCAGCGTCGGATTTGCTCGTGCTTGCTCAAGCATTCCAACGTAAGTCCTGTGGGTTGCCCCTGCTAGTTCGTCGTAGCTCAAGCCTTGATGAGCACGCGCTCCACGCAACGCCGCCGCTAGGGCCTCTTTCAGCTGCATGAACCATACCCCCAAAACTGAGGATAGAGCCACGGCTGGCGTGTTCCGATAAACAGATCATAATGATATTATAGTGACATGTCGTTTGCCAGGCGGCCGTTTGTTCACGGTGGCGTGATGTGAGGACTGGCATAGCAGAGGAGTCTTGGCGACCACCACGCTCATGATGTTCATGAACCGCGTAAGCCAGCCCGCAGTCGTCATCAAGCAGCTTCCTGGCATCAATGGGATCTTTTTTTCGCGATAGCAGGGATAGTTAGTAATGAAGTTTGATTGTGTGAAATTCGCCGGAAAGGTCGACTATGTAAGGTCTGTAAATCTTATAAATGGTGGTCACAAAATCCTAGTTAGCATTGATGGCGCGGTGATTCCGAACCTCCAGGTCTCCAACAAGCTCTACGAAGAACTAGAAGCAGGTGAACCTGCGACCCTCTATGGAATTTTCAACCGGAGTAAGAAAAAAGAGAAAAATCATGGAGTGCTCTACGGCCTCACCCAGCGCGGTGAGAAAATATTTGATACCAGTCAGCGGTTCAAAGTACCTGTCGCTCTTGCAGGATTTGCAGTCATCGCGTTTTGCCTGATGTTCGTAATTGGGTGGGTTCCGTCTTTGTTTGCTCTGGGACTGCTGTTTGGGCCTGACCCGGACGTGTTCTCCAGCGCTACTGTGCTTGCGGTAGTGGAAGGCAGCTTGGCTGCGCTGTTTTTTCTTTGGCGCGCTCAGGTGATGCTAAGCGCAACGGCGAATCCAGAAGGTTGGGAAAGCATCGAGCCTGCGACACTTTCCAGTCGCTTCAGTAAATTCCATAAGTAGCCAACCTGTCGGTACGCTGGGGTACGTGCAACATCGTGCCCCACTCGCTAGAAAGCGCGGCAGGAATCCCGGATTCGCAGCGTCAGACCTCCTTCCCATGAGAGCATCTAGCAAGCGGAGCGCGCAGGCGTGCAGGATGAGCGCCCGGATGGACGAGACACGGCTTGCTGTGGCTCGGTTCACGCCAGCCATCCGCCGTCAGGCGGCACGCTATTCCCGCTGCTCAGCTTCGAACCATCTCAGAGGAATCTGCAATGACCAGTAAGGAGCTCAGCGAGCTTGAGAGAGCAAGACGAAGGGCTCTCTGGGCACTTGCCAGCCTCCATCCTGGTGATTCAATGGCACTCGGTGTCTTAGCCATCCTTGACGATCTCGACGACCAGGAGCGAAGCAGCACAGCCTTCGTCCATGAGCCACTCGATCTCAACAAGATTCGTCATTCTGCCCCGGTGAAACGCCATCACTCCGGCACCGATATAGTCTTGGAGCAAGAAATCCCGCAGCCTTGGAGAGAGCGCTTTCTGCAAGCCAGCGTTGGATCAACGCGACTCCCCGAAGGCCCATACGCGCACGACTGGCAGAAATTTCTAGTTGAGTGGGAGCGTGAGATGCAGCATCTGCAAAATCACCGAGTAGCACAGACGCTAGCGGCTATAGCGATTGATCGGCATAGCTGAAAATCGCAGCCTTTCAACAGGAGCAGCAGGATGGAACGGCCTTCGTTCTTTATCGATTTCGAGGCCTCAGGGATAGCTCCTGGTAGCTATCCTATCGAAGTCGCTGTCGTATCGAGTGAGGCCTCCTACAGCTCGCTGATCAGGCCGGCACGTTACTGGACGTACTGGTCGTTCGATGCGCAAGACATGCATGGTCTCAGTCAGGATCAGTTGCGCGAGCAAGGTGATATGCCGGTCGGTGTGGCGATACGTATGAACCAGCTTTTTTCAGGTCAGATTCTCTGCAGCGACTCGCCACAAGATACCTTTTGGCTTGATGTCCTCTACGAAGCAGCAGAGCTGACGCCCACCTTCCAGTTGAAGCCTTTGGAATCGTTCGTGGGCCGGCAGGCTGCCAGTGACATTTACCGCCTGCTGCCCACAACCAGGATCCACCGAGCTCTCCCTGATGCGACTGCTTTGATGCTTGCCTGCCGGGCTTTTTTCCAAGCTTGAGCATCGAAGAAATGGCTAACTCTCTGTGCTATACCGATCAGCTTGCTAGGGATATTTGCTGGGGGAAGATGGTGCCATATTTTATCAACGATGAATGGTTTGCAACCAAGGACGCTGTCAAAGATCGCTGCCGACAGATCCTGGCTAGGACGCCGGACAGCACGATGGTGGGTGACGCTGATTCTGATTTTCTGTACGGACTTTTCCAACACCACGATGAGTGGGCGGAGAAAGCCGGAGAGGGCGTCAAGTGCATCACCACCCAAATGACATCTCACGGTACTCGCTGCTTCATGCTTCGTCTGCATTGCGATACGGAAATTGATATTGGCTTCACGCACGCGGTAAAGCTCATCCCTAGCACTCGAGCAAAAGAGCGTCGGCCACAGAAGCTCCTCGACTTTCGCGCAGGTGCTCGCACAGCAGTCACGGAACAGATCCGACTTTTCCGAGACCAAGGGTTGGTAGGTGCTGCTTCGTGTCCGGTGACAGGAGAATCACTGGGGCGACATAACGTGGCCGTTGATCACCTAGCACCCAACACTTTTGACCAGCTGCTTTTCACTTTCTGTCAGGCACACCGAATCAATCCGCTCGACGTGGTTGTGGGATCGCGTGATGGTGTGGTCGCCTTTCTGGAGGACACCAACCTGCGGGTAGCCTGGGAAGACTTTCACCTCAAGCACGCACAGCTGAGGATCATCTCCAAGACCGGTAACCTCAAGCTGCCCAAGCCATCCATCCCTTGGATGGAGCTGTGCAGCCCCTTGTGAGGCGAGTAGCACGCGCAGCCATACGGTGCCTCGCGAACCGAAAGCCGGTCATCAGGCGGTTGGGTTGCTATGGCAAGCGGAGCGCGCAGGCGTGCGGGATGGAAGCCCGAAGGGCCGAGACACCGTCTCGGTGCACGACAGCCCATCCCCGAAAGGGCACGCCCAACGCCAGGTCGATAAGCGAGAAGTGAAGACCAAGGTACGAGGATTTTTCGATGGGAATGACGGACGATGACGACACAGTCTACTGCGACATCCAAATGCCCTTGGCTCAAGGCCGAGAGCTATTGCTCTTGGTGACAACACTGAGGGAGTCCAATGCCCATCCGACGCTCAACAGGGTCTTCGAGCGCATGCAGCGCGAGCTCAGCATCTCAATCGACATTGTCGAGGATCCGCCATCTTGGGGCCCTTGGTGCCAGTAACACCCTGACCCATCAGAGCTCTGCATCCCACGCATTCATCGCCTCACTCACAGTCGCGTACCAGCGGAGTTCACCCTGCAGGGCGCTTGCGACCTGCCTGTGAGTATCGCTATCGATCCAGCGCGGAAGGCTCGCAGCATCTTCTGAGAACAGGCTGGCTGCAGCAACGATGAATCGAGCTGTATCGATGTGCTGAAGGCACGTATAGCGCACGGCAGCGCCGCAGGGGAGCCGACGCCAGGCTACGACCTCGATACAGTCCATAGCACCGCCTGGAGCCTCCGTGATGGGGCTCGCTTCCTGGCCTCGTATAGGACTAGATGGCCGGCCGGTCGTCATTGGTTTGTGGACAAGATGCTTCAACTGCTCACGTGCAGCGACGATCTGATCTCTAAGTTCTTCAGGATCAATAGAGATGCCACCTTCGGGTGTCACCTTTAGAGTTTTGAGGCTGTTCGCTGCCTGGATGAACTCTCGCTCACGCGCTTTCTCTCGATCAGAACGTTTATCAGGGAAAAGCCAAGAGGCTAGTTGTTGGCAATTAATCATGGCAGCTCCGGCACGATGCGTGAGTATAGCTACGATGGCTGCGTAGACGAGCCCTTACGAAAACGCACATCACTCGTTCGGATTAGTAGGAACGGGCTCTAAGCTTTCCCACACGGAACTCAATAATTTCTCCAGTCGAGTGATATCGCCCTTTGTCATTTTTGCTCCCTTTGTGACAATTTCTTGAGCTGTCTCAAGGTTTGCCCTTAGGGCAGAGCTAGCCTGTGGGTCAAGGCCGTTGATAGTATTATCAACAGTTTTAGCTGAGTCGTAATGCTTATAGGCAGCTCGCGATTGGCTTGAGGCATGCCCATGCTTTTCCATTGAGCGCAGCTCGTATTCTGGTGTTCCCTTGAGGCCTATCAAACGAGAAAGAACTTCGTCTGCGGGGTTCTCCTCTCTATTCTTTCTATCGTCGTTACTCACGGAGCGATGCCGAAATTGGTGAGGGTGGACTGGCCCTTTAATACCAGCAGCTTGTTTAAGCTGAGAGAATTCGCAGGTAACAGTATTTGGTTGGATCGCCTGGCTTGTCTTATTGCTGACGAATAAAGGTGTGTTAGCAGTTAGTGGTAGCTTTTTTGACTTCAAAAAAGGTGTGAGGTCGTATTCAATATAGTCTTTTAGTAGGGTGAGTAAAGCAGGGCTTATTTCAACCAGTCGCTCTGCAAATCCGCCCTTTTTTAATGTTGATAGCCGCAAATATGGGGCGTCCAGTTTTTCTGCGTCCCATACTGCCCCGACGGGAATTGGTGTGACTTCTCCACGCCTGGCTCCAACTTCTTCTAAAATTTGAATACAGGCGCGTTCGCGGTTTATGAAATAGGGCTTAGATTTTCGAGTGCGGACAGCCCGTTTAATTTTAGCTACGTCACTTTCCGCTAATAATTTGTTTTTAGTGGAAGTTGATTTCTTAAACCTCGGTACAGCGCTATGCACCCAGGTCTCTATTGATCTCTTGCCATTTGGAGTGCGAACAGTTACCAGTTTAATTGCAGCTTGGATAACCCCATCTTCGGCGACATAGTTAGGGATTGAATACAACCTACCTATGAAACTTAGGAAGTCTAAGGATTTGGTGCCTATGAGCGAGACTCTCTCTAGTGAGTTCGAGTCTGGAGAGTGGCAATGTTTGTCGGATTTTACTTGTTGCATAAACCGTACGAAATGGTACTCGTCAAATTGATGAAGCTGTAAACGATTGGAAAATGCATACCTCAGCAGAGGTGTGATTAGGTAGCTGTATTGGCAAATGGTGTCCGCCTTTAGTCCTTTTGATCTAGCTTGCTCAACCCAGCAATTACCTTCAAAGCAACTGGTGTAGTCAGGCCATGAAAGGAGCGGTAGCCCACCGCCTTCCCTGTAAATAGTAGGGCGACCAACTTCCGTGGCGATTGGAACTCCAAACTTGGCATCTGCCTTAGTTACTAAGCCACGGTCTAGTAATTCATCGTTCATCAATGTTTGATCCCTTGAAACCAAGGCGGTGAAGCTCCTGCACTCCTGACTTAAGAAAAAAATCGTGTCTGGTTGATGAAGGGTTCTCCTTAGCGCAAACTGAAAGAAGATGAAATAATTTATAAATAACCCCGTCCCTAAGGAAAATCTCTTGGCGTAAGGTTCTAATTTCGGCTTTTGAATCTCGAGATCTTAGTCTACGCCCTTCTTTACTATCTTCTCCGATACTGCTCAGGTTGAGTGCTTTCAGGAGGCTCTGATGGGCAAGTTTACGGTGGTTGTCCAAAGCCTCGAAGCCGCCTTCCAGGTTCTTATTAGCTGCACGTTTCAAAGTGCTCATCGAGCTTTGGAATATGAATCGCTCAGGATCGTTAAGTTTTCCCATTTTTATTTGGCTTGAGAGAAGCTCTAAAAGATTTGGCCTGCTCAAGAAATCAGTTGGGTTCGATTGTATCTCCTTGAACAGGCTAAGCAGCGACAAGGCGGATTTTATATTCCTCGCGAGGTTTTTATCATTAGCCATTTTTTCGCTTCCTCACAGTTACCGAGACGAGCATTTTTTCACACCCACCTACGGAGAGGAAGGTGGGCTCAACTTCGATATCTTCATCTTTCAATAGGCTTCGGTAATAGTTTTCAAGCCGATTGCGCTCCTGCACCTTTAGCGCGGTTCCCGGTGCAAATGACCCAAGTTTTTCCAAAAGATCAACGGAAGCCCGTCCTGCCTGAAGAGTTTCCTCTGCAAGGTACGCGGCCTTGATGTCCAGCATTTCTTTGTTACCAACTACCGTAGTTAGGTATCGATATATTTGTTTGAAGTCCATGTGTCCAAAGTAATAACTTAGCACGGACAGATTTTTTCTACTGTTCAGATAAAAGAAACCTATAGCAAATGCCCTGCGAAGTTGATGCTGTCTGACATAGTATCTGCGCCCATCAACAATATCGGTTTCAATAAAGTCACAGAGTACGTCCAAGTGAGTGTTATAGCGTTTTGATCCTGCTGTCACCACCCTCGGGTTGCGGCCCAAAGAGATCCTGCCAAAACATTGAGATTTTTGGATTGTCTCATTGGTTAGGCCGCAATCTTTAAAGAAGCGCTCGAGCCTACCGAGCATCCGCAGTACAATAGGAATAGTGGGAAGGTCAAAAGTAAGCCTGTTCTCGCCTATGCCGGTCTTCATGACAGAAGTCGAAAGATAACTCTGATTCGAGTGAACATGCTCAAACTTTAATTTCAGCAGTTCTGATTGGCGTCTGGCGGTAAAAAAGCCTACAGTATATTGTATGCTTCCTAATAGGGCATAGTATGCCTGAAGCACACCTTCCATTCTGCGCATGCGCGAGACAGGATGGCTATTAATGTTTTGTGAGCAAGTGATTTCAGCTGGCGAATACAGGTTCCAAGCATTGAATTTACTCTCTGAATTATTTCCGTTGGAGAGATACTTCGTATGATAGGCTCCAGGCTCGATATTTAAACGTGCGGCGCTAGAAATTACGTCAGCTAGATAGTTTAGTATGAGTTCCGAATTTTCTTCATAAAAAAGGATGCTTCGTTGTAACGCATTGATAGTCAAAGCGTGTGGAAGCGTGACATAGGTTCCAAGCAGCGCTAATTTGGACTTATGATCATTCTTGTTTAATTCGTCTAGCGTTAGGTCTGGTATTCTGAGTGCACTTGCTGGCAGATATTTTTGTGAGCTAAGGCTTCGGCGAAAATCATCATATCTAAGGGCGGTCGCACCAAACTTCTCCTCCCGTACAGGTATTTGTGGAAGCTCTCGTAGATGGCCGCACACCTGTTGGATCTCCAATTCGTGTGAAACTGGGCGCATATGCTCGGCCATGGTGCAGTGCGGGTATAAGATTGATACTAATTTTGATGTGGTAATATGCCCGGGCCAAGATTCATACTCGCTTTTCTTATACATGCCATTATGATATAGCCACACCCTAGCTTGAAATATTTCATCATCTGTCATCATGAGGCAGCGCTTCTCACGCTCTGCCACGGGTTCTAGAAATGCAGGATGTTTACGTACGAAATCATCAAAGACGTAAGTTCTAGGCTCAGAAATTCTGGCAATTAAATAGTTGCTTAGAGTTTTCGGCCATGCGTATATGGACTCATGGGCGTTGTTAGAGTTGATAAATTCATTAGTGTAGCTGTTGATTGTGCCTGGTGTTAGTAGACCGAAACCATGGTTGTGAACCTGCAAAGTATTAGCATCTAGCAAGATCTTGTCTAATGATCTAAGTACCGTCCACAATTTCTTTTTAGCTGTCCGGTTCTTCATCTGCGATAATTTAGTAGATCGCGGGTAATGTTGTTCATGGATCCAGCTTTTTACTAGCATGTAAAGAGGTTTGTTAGCCTTGTCCGTCAGAAGAGAGCGATCTGGTAGTGGGATGTTCAGGTTGACTTCAAAATTGTCTCTGTCGAACTTAAATGTTAAAACACCTCCGTCCTCACCCTTAAACCACGGGGACTGGAAGTCGACATCGTAAGAGTCATGCTTTACACGAAGGTGCTCAGGGAGCGGCGCAAGAATAATCCTAGGTGATACGCTATTAGACATACGCTGCAGCCTCAACTAATTGGATGTCACTCATGCTTGAACCAGTTTCGAGAATTTCTTCTAGATAACTATCTTGATTTTCTGATGAGTAAATCCAATTTCGTAGGGCTCCATACAATCCAGCCCAATATAAGGTGTTTGGAGTCACTCGATCTGGAGCTAGAAGAACCGCCTTTTCCAGGCTGGCAAGGACGCAAATAATTTGCTCATCAAGACCTATTACCACTGTGGTATTGGAGGATGTATCTTGTTTTATTTTCTTCTTTTGGGGAAACGGTAAATCTATCGCGGTGCTCAAAAAAATATCAAGCTCAGCTTTATTCTTGAATCCCGCAATGGTCGCGGTGTTTGGATGGCCGTCGAGAGCTTGAATTAGAACGCGGGTGTTCCAAGAATTGATTTCTCTGCGCATCAGGTAGAGCAATATTAGTTTTGGTATATAGTGCTCTAGAAGGCGCAAATCAAATAGTGCATGCTTAAGTTTGTCAGTTGCAAGCGTTAGGTCGAGATGGTCGATAACCTGCAGCACAACGCTGGTTGCTCTCACTGTGTTGACGCTTGTATTACCAGCGAGGTAACTCGCTTCGTCTTCGCATATGTCAAGGCAGGTTTGCATAGACATTGCATTGATTGACTTAGACCTAACTGACCCAGTCATGTTTTTTGTTGTAGCACTTTTAGGCTTTCCAAAACCTTTTCCAGTGCTTATGAAAAGTTTTTTATGCACATTTGTGGTTGCAGGTTGTTGCTCAAGATAAAATCTGACGGGGTTTGTCAACCTTATCAAGACTTCAACCGCCCACTGCGTTTCCGAACAAAGCTCAACCTGTTGCTCTGCCATTTTTGCCCTAGGTTTAGCGCCAGTCAAAAATTGATCTAACAATTTTATTTTACCATTAGGCAGGACTGTATGAGCAGGGATCAAGCACTTGTCTAGAAATGAGTTAGTAACTTCTTCATGTTTTGCCGCTATGTATATGGTGAAAGCAACAAGCATCTCTGATTTCGGGAGGCATAACCATTCCGTTAAGTCGCTGCTGGAGAGATTGCATGTTGGTGATATGCAGTTAGTGAAAAATGTACGTTTAGGATGAAAGCCTTTGTAAAAATACTTACGTGCTGTTTTTATGCGCTCAGAAACCAGCATTGCATCCGAAAGATTGGATTTGTTAACGCGTGGTATTCCGGCTCTTGATTTCAGGGCGATAGTGGCTAATTCATCGAGTCTTTCTTCAATGGACTGAATGCAAAGCTCTGCCCACCGTACCACTGATTTATAGTCATGTCGCAACTGGGCGAATAGTGCCTCGATTACGCTGTCATCCATGGTGTGCATGGGAAGGGGCGTAATAGTTTTAAGCTTGACGACGACGCCGCTCTCTATAGACTTAGTACGTGAAGTAAGCCTTCTGGTTTGTTTGTTTGTAGCTCCAGGTATTATTGGAATGTCTTGTATCGTAACGCACGTGGAACACGGTGCGGCAAAAACCTTGCACGGAATCAAGTAACTAACCGCAAACGTTCGAAAATGCGCGTTCCAGTCATTGATAAGGACATCCTGCGAGACTTCGCTTCTCCCTGCTTCTTTTTTTCCTAGGTTAAATTGGATGTGAAAATTCGCTAACTTTACTAGAAATTTCTTAGATATTTTTTGTTTCTGAAGCTCTTTTGGGGTGTAGGGGCACAGGCCGCTAGAAAGGAATAAAGTCAATGAGTCCAAACATTCAATGGTGCATGTTGTTCGGTTTTTGAAATATCCATTGCATGCGCTGTAGAGCCTCTCGGTAAAGTCACGTCCCATCTTCGCGTGCACTTCAAAAAAATTAAGGTGCATAGTGTGGAATTCGTTTGAAACAGTCCAACCTCCCCAGATCCATGCTTTATAGGAATCAAAGATGATAGCCTTGGACATCTCAATGCAGCTCTCTCGGAGCGCTGCGTTCTTCCTTTTCATGATGACGCCCAATTGAAGTTTGGGCGTTGAGTGCGTCAACGAATGCAATGAATCATGTAAATGTCCAAGATGGCGTGCGTAATCAATGTTGCGCGCCACGCTGCCATCTAGTATTCGGCCACTCAATAGCAAGCCAATACAGTATTGAATGGTTATGGTGAAGGCGGGTGATCCTAAGCAAGCATATGTAATAGATAAGCCAGAAACTTGAAGTATGCATTCCAAGATTCTGAGTATTCTATCTGTGCGATGTGAATAGGACTTTTCTAATCTAGTGTTTGCACTTTTAAGCTCAAGTAACACGTTGGGTGAAAGTTTTTGATGCGGATGGTTTGTGAGGGCAGTGGGATCTTTGATGACTGTCATTGTTGGCTTTCAGCACGATTGGCGAAAAAAAACCTTAACAGTGCTGATAAATTTCCTCAACGCCCTGAGAAGTGGCTGATCTGGATTCTCAGCTGTACGTTGATCGCCCCTATATCAGCTTGCCCGTACATTAGATATATATTGTCATGATTACCCCGCGTTCATCATATGCATTGAGCACTTATAAAGGATGCAACCGACCTGACATCACTCCCGCGTGCACGAGGCTCCTAGCCTTACTGCTCTTTTGCAATGATATCGGTAAACTATTAGTAGACTGTTTATAAAGAGTTCATTAGAGAATGTTTCATACTAATTTTGACGTGCTTGATTGTTTCCGACGAACGGTAGCAGGGGTCGACGCACTGTCTATGATCAGGAGAACTCCCACCTGG
Source organism: Pseudomonas baltica (assembly GCF_031880315.1). Taxonomy (NCBI): domain Bacteria; kingdom Pseudomonadati; phylum Pseudomonadota; class Gammaproteobacteria; order Pseudomonadales; family Pseudomonadaceae; genus Pseudomonas; species Pseudomonas baltica. Next base: position 3,715,321 of record NZ_CP134771.1, read on the forward strand.
CGATGGTCTGTCCAGACCTGTTTATGTATGTACGCGATTTCCCCGTATGGCTCCGTTAACTGAACTATCGTTCAGATTGTCTCTGAGGCTTGTACTCCTGCTATATCAATGCTCTCACTCAAATGAACGACCTCGGGGATAAAGCAAAGCGACGAGCTCGTCCAGAAACAGCACGCCATGGTGCGCCAGGGTGATTTCGCCGGGCTGCGGACGACTGCCACCGCCCACCAGCGCCGCTCCCGAGGCCGAGTGGTGGGGGTGGCGAAACGGCCGCTGCGGCCAGTGCTTGAGCGGCACATGGCTGGCCACCGACTGAATCGCCGCCACCTCCAATGCCTCGCGCTCATCCAGCGGCGGCAGCAGGCCGGGCAGGCGGCTGGCGAGCAAGGTCTTGCCGGTGCCCGGAGGACCGCTGAACAACAGGTTGTGCGCGCCCGCTGCTGCGATCAGCAGGGCGCGCTTGGCGGCGAATTGCCCCTGCACCTCGCTCAAGTCCGGATAGGGCTTGTTGACCAGCAACAAGCCATTGGCCTGAAACGGCCCGATCGGCGCCTTGCCATTGAAGTGCGCCACGAGGCCCTGCAGGGTATCGGCGGCGAGCACTACCAGACCGCTGGCCAGCGCTGCCTCCTCGGCGTTCTCCCGTGGCACTACCAGCGCTCGCCCGGCATCGCGTGCTGCCAAGGCCGCCGGCAACACACCCTGTACCGGCCGCACGGCGCCCGACAACGCCAGCTCGCCCAGGCACTCGACGTCCCGCAAGGCGGCGATCGGCAATTGCCCGCTTCCAGCCAGAATGCCCAAGGCGATGGCCAGATCGAAGCGGCCGCCATCCTTGGGCAGATCCGCCGGGGCCAGATTCAAGGTGATGCGCCGCGCGGGGAATTCCAGCCCGGAGTTAAGGATGGCGCTGCGCACCCGGTCCTTGCTCTCTTTGACCGAGGCCTCCGGGAGGCCGACCAGCGTCAGTGCGGGCAGGCCGTTGGCAAGGTGCGCTTCAACCGTGACGACCGGCGCGCCGACGCCAACCTGGGCGCGGCTATGGACGATGGCGAGGGACATGGTGTTGCTCCGTGCAGTGCTGGGTGACCGCTTCCTGCGGTGATGGGCAACAGGGTAGTGGGGTTTTCGCGCGAAGGGATGTGAGCTTTGATGCGGGGTGTTTCCATTGCACAGGTGCATCGTTTTGGCGAAATGAGTAAACGCAGAGCCTATGGATAACATTTCAACTATCTATCTTGTTACCCGCTTGTGCTTGCCCCATACTTTGTCGCCGATATTTAGTGTGTTGATTCCGTATTCGCCGGGCTTCTTAAACCCCGCACTTACGCAAGAACAACACCTGACTCCCGGCGCCATTACTTCGCAACGCGCACTATTTTTCGCGAACTACCTCTCGTTTTTAATGGATTCTCAATGCCAAGGATTTATGGTGTTTTATTATCAGTGCTCATACTCCTGTGGCTGCCAACCAGCATGGCAGAGCCTTCGGCGCAATTATCCGAGCCCGTTGGCGGCTGGCGCTACAACGGCCTGCTCGACCGCAGCGAGAATCCGCAAGTTGCCTATCCCACGCCGCCCATCGACCGCGGCATCCAGCGCAACCGCACAATGATCGAGGGCGCGATCAAGGCCGCAGGCACTCAACGCGGTCCGCATACCCTGGCCGTCAACGGCAACCCGCTCAATCTGTACACCGATGAACAAGGCCGTTTTGTCCGCCCCTATGCGTTCGGCGCGGGCTCCAACAGCGTTGAAGTGCGCAGTGCCGAGGGCAAGTCGCTCAAGCGTGTGCAATTCTATGAAGCCAACAACCTGCGCACGCCGGTACGTATCCGCGTGGTATTAGGATGGGATGATCCGAAAGCCGAACTGGATATGCACATCATCACGCCCGACGGCCAGCATGCGTTTTTCGCCCACACGGCGTTGACCAACGGCGGCGGCCTGGACCCGGACGGTGTCGATGGCCCCGGGCCAGAGATGTTCACCATGACGGCGCCGCTGCATGGCACTTATCTGGTCTACGTCAACTATTGGGGTAATTACGGCGCCGAAGGTTACAACTTCGACGAAGGCAGTAACCAGAACGAAGTCATTACCGCGAACATCAATCTGGTGCTCAACGAAAATACCGTCGATGAAAAGCGCGAGACATTCATCGTGCCCATGCGGGCCATCGGTGACCTGATGCTGGTCAAGACTTTCAACTATTAAGCATTCCGCACCACGGATGAATTGGGTTTGTGAACATGAGCGATAACACTGTACCGCCGGTAGCCGATGCCCCCGCCAAGGATGCCCCCGCTAGCGCCGCACCCGTTACCCCGTCCTCTCGGCGCTGGCCGATGGTGCTGCTGGGGTTGTGCCTGGTCGCAGGCGTCGCGGGCGGATTGGGCTGGTTCATGCACAAACCCCCGGTGCTGCCGGCAGCTGCCCTGGCCAGTGACAAACTGGGCATGAGCCGCCCGGATGGCCTGCTCGAAACCAACTCCCTGAGCCAGCTGCCCAAGGACGTGCTGGCGGTGCCGTTCCTCAAGGCCACCCTGACCGAGGACTTCGTCTTTTATTACCAGGCCAACGCCGATCGCCTCGGCTTGATCGGCAGCCTGCGGCGGATCATCTATGAACATGATCTCAAGCTGCAGGACAGCCTGATCGAGCAGCTCTTCGATCAGCCCGCCGATGTAGCGCTGTGGCGCGGCGCCGATGGCCGCCTGAAAGACTTCCTGCTGGTCATGGACCGTGGCGGCCTGGCCAAGGTGCTGGAGCCGCTGGCCAAGGTAGCGCTGGACGATTCGCAGCTGACCAAGACGGCCGACGTCAAGGTCGGCAGCGACGACGTGGCGCTGTATCAGTTGACCTACGGCGCCAGCAAGTCGCTGCTGTTCGCCTCTCATGGCGACAAACTGGTGGTGCTGTCGAACCCGGCCAAGCTGTATGAAGCCAAAGATGACACCGCACCAGAGCCCGGCGATGTTTCGACCCAGGCCATCGCCGCACTGCTCAATGGCGACAAACTCTTCCCTGAAGCCTTCGGCCTGCAGCCGCGTGCGCCCGAGGTGAAGCAACGCCTGTCGGTGAACGCCAGTGTTCTTGCCATGGGCTACCAGCGTTTCATCCCCAATTTCGCCGGCGTGCGTTTCGACATGGACGACAAGGGCTGGCATAGCTATCTGGCGATGGACGAACTGGACAACCAGCCGGACTTCGATTTCAAACCGATCTGGCAAGCCATGCCCATGGGCGCCAGCGCCTGCGTGGCCTTGCCCCTGGCGGCCGAGCAGCAAAAACCGCTGTTGGTGAAACTGGGCGCTGATGAAGCCTCCGCGCAAACCCTCACCGAGCATATGGCCGGCGCTGCGGGCCTGTGCTGGTATGCCGATTCGCGGTTGTACACGCCATTGCTGGTGGCCAGCCTGAAAGATCAGGACAGCACCCAGCTCGATGGTGAACTGGGCAAGCTGTTCGGGTCGATGGTCGGTGCCTACGAGGCCAACGTCGATGAGCACGCCTTCCCGGTCGTTGAAACGCAGGAAGGTCAAAGCCACCTATGGCAGCGTCAGGTCAGCTCGAACTTCGGCCCCTACGCCGCCAAGGATGCCGAGAAACCGGACGCCATCAGCGGCAAGGCGTTCATGAAAGTCAGCCTGGCGCGCCATGGTTCGACGTTGCTGTTTTCCCTTGATGACAAGCTGCTGGACAAGGCGCTCGGCACGCTGAACAAGACCTTCCCGCCGATGACTGACGTGTTGCCCAAAGACCTGTTGATGCCGTTCTACTTCGGCCCGGATGCCATGGCGCAGCTGATGCAAAAGGAAACCCTCGACAGCCTGCCGCAGGACATGGAGCCGGTGTTCTACAACGCCGCGCAAACAATGCTGATCCCCAAGCTGCGCACCCTGGGCGGTTATGGCAAATACGCGCTGACCTTGCCCAAAGGCAGCGAGCCGAACGGCCACTGGCAATGGCTGCCGCTGGAGTGGAAAGCGCTGTGATCACGCGTGCACGGGCTGCTGCCCTGAGTCGATCGACCCTGTTTGCCGCAGGCCTGCTGGCAATGCTGCTCGGCAATGGCGCCCGGGCCAGCGACGCGCCGGCCCTCGATGTGGCGCAGTCCCAGGTATTCCGCGCCTGGTTCGTGCGTATCGCCGAAGAGCAGCTCACCCAGGGCCCGAGCCCGCGCTGGTACCAGCAGGACTGCGCTGGCCTGGTGCGCTTTGCCGCCAACGAGGCGTTGAAGGTTCATGACGACAAGTGGCTGCGCAGCAATGGCTTGTCCAACCGCTATCTGCCGCCCGAGCTACAGCTCACGGACGCCCAGCGCAACCTGGCCCAGCAATGGCAACAGGGCGGTGGCAAGGTGGGCCCGTACGTCAACGCGATCAAGTTGATTCAGTTCAACAGCCATCTGATCGGTCGTGACGTAGCGCAGGCGCGGCCCGGCGATTTGATGTTTTTCGATCAGGGCGACGACCAGCACCTGATGATCTGGATGGGCCGCTACATCGCCTATCACACCGGCACCACCACCCCCACTGACAACGGCATGCGATCCGCGAGCCTGCAGCAACTCATGACATGGAAGGACACTCGATGGATACCCGACGCAGCCAACCCCAACTTCATCGGCGTCTATCGACTCAACTTTCTCTCCCAATGATCGGTGCTCGCATGCTGCGTTTCCTCTCTCTGTTAGTGCTGTTGGTGCTGCCGTTTGCGACGGTCAACGCCGACGACAGCGTCGAGCCGAGCGGCTACGCGCCGGTGGCCGGCGAAAGCTTCTTCCTGCTGGCCGACAGCAGTTTCGCCAGCGACGAGCAGGCCATGGTCCGCCTCGAAGCGCCGGGTCGTGACTATCGGCGTTTTCGCATGGAGCCCTACGGTGGCGCCGATATCCGGGTGTATCGCATCGACAAGCCGCTGGACTTTCTCAAGCGCCAGAAGAACCTGCACCGGGTGGTCAGTGACGGCCAGTTCAAGGGCGAAGGCTTGTCCAACACCCTGGCGTACCTGTGGGACAACTGGTACCGCAAATCCCGCCGCGTGATGCAGCGGGCGTTTTCCTACGAGACCCGCAAGCAGGTCACCGAAGAGGTGCCGGAGCTGAAGATGGGCGAGGCGATGGCCGCACCGACGCCTTACGAAGCGCAGCCGCAATTCGCCTTGATCCCGGGTCTGCCGCTGGTGACGCAGTTCCGTTATCCGCTGTGGCAGGCCAAGCCGATCCAGCCGCCCAAGGGAGTCAATCTTGACGGTTCCTCCAGCGAGTTCGTCAGCCCCGCCGCAGGCAACGTGTACATCCCGTTGGGCCACCTCAAGCCCGGCCTGTATCTGGTCGAAGCGCTGGTCGGCAAGTACCGCGCGACCACCATGGTGTTCGTCTCCAACACCGTGGCGGTGAGCAAGATCGCCGGCGACGAGCTGCTGGTGTGGGCCGCGCGCAAGCACGAAGGCAGCTCGGTGCCCAAGGTCAATGTGCTGTGGACCGATGGCCTGGGCGTGATGAGCAGCGGCGCCACCGATGCCGATGGCCTGGTGCGCTTGCAGCACGCCAGCCCAGAACGCTCGTTCGTGATCGGCGAAGACGAAGAGGGCGGGGTGTTCGTCTCCGAAAACTTCTACTACGACAGCGAAATCTACGACACCAAGCTCTATGCGTTCACCGACCGGCCGCTGTACCGGCCGGGCGACTGGGTGTCGCTGAAGATCGTTGGTCGCGAGTTCAAGAACGCCCGCGATTCCGTGGCGCCCGGTGCGGCTGACGTCAACGTGACCGTGCTCGACGCTACTGGCACCGCTCTGCAGACCCTGGCGCTGAAACTCGACGCCAAGGCCGGCACCCAAGGGCGTTTCCAACTGCCGGAAAACGCCGTGGCCGGTGGCTACGAGCTGCGCTTCACCTACAAGGACCAGGCCTACAGCAGCGCCTTCCGAGTGGCGGAATACATCAAGCCGCAGTTCGAGATTTCGCTGAACCTGGCCAAGCAGGACTACCGCACTGGCGAAGCGGTCAAGGGCAGCCTGGTGCTGCTCTACCCGGACGGCAAGCCGGTGGCCAACGCCAAGTTGACTCTGAGCCTGCGCGCCCAGCAGCTGTCGATGGTGGATAACGAACTGCAGTACCTCGGGCAATTTCCGGTGGAGCTGACCAGCACCGAATTGACCACCGACGCCAAAGGCGTCGCGACCCTCGACCTGCCCGCCGCCGACAAGCCGAGCCGCTACATGCTCACCGTGTTCGCCAGCGATGGCGCGGCGTATCGGGTCAAGACCACCAAGGAAATCCTCATCGACCGGGGTGCCGCGAGCTTCCGTCTAAGCGCGCCGCAGCGGTTCAGCGCCGCCGGAGAAAAGGTCGCGTTCAGCTATGTCAACGAAGGCGGGAGCGAGCAGAGCAAAGCGGTTACTCCGAGCAGCTACAGCTGGGTGCGCCTTGAAGACCAGACTACCGGCGACGGCAAGCTCGAGGCTAAAGACCAAGGCTTCAGCCTGGCCTTCGCGCGCCCCGGCACTTACAACCTGACCTTGAAGGATGACCACGGTCGCGTCGTCGGCGCCGCTGGCCATTCGGTCACGGGCGATGGCGTCAAGGCGGTGCCGGGCACCGTTGAAATCGTCCTCGACCAGCCCGAGTACAAGGCCGGCGACGAAGCCATGGCGTTGATCACCTTCCCCGAGCCGGTCAGCGATGCGCTGCTGTCGCTGGAGCGTGACAAGGTCGAGGCCACCGCGTTGCTGTCCAAGGGCGGCGGCTGGCTGAAGCTGGAAAAACTCAGCGACACCCAGTACCGCGCGCGTATCCCGGTGAAGGACAACTTCGCCCCCAACCTGACCTTCTCGGTGCTCTACACCAAGGGCGGGCAGTACAGCTTTCAGAACGCCGGCATCAAGGTGGTGACGCCGCAGATCGACGTGGCCATTGCCACCGACAAGGACACCTACCTGCCGGGCGACACCGTGTCGGTCGACCTGACCACCCAGTTCGCCGGCAAGCCGATCCCGGCGCACCTGACGGTCAGCGTGGTCGACGAGATGATCTACGCGCTGCAACCGGAAGTCGCGCCGAGCATCGATCAGTTCTTCTATCACCCGCGCCGCAACAACGTGCGCACCAGCGCCAGCCTGTCGTTCATCAGCTATGACGTGGCACTGCCGGGCAGCCCTGGTGCGCCTGGCAAGGCCAACCGCAGCGAGCGCGGGGTCAAGGTACTCGAGCGGCCGCGCCGCGAAGACATCGACACCGCCGCCTGGCAGCCAGAGCTGGTGACCGATGCCAACGGCAAGACGCACTTCACCTTTACCATGCCGGACTCGCTGACGCGCTGGCGCATTACTGCGCGGGCCATCGCCGATGACGGTCAGGTCGGGCAGAAGAAGCAGTTCGTGCGCTCCGAAAAACCGCTGTACCTGAAGTGGAGCGGGCCGAACAAATTCCGCAACGGCGACAAGCCGGACCTGGGCGTGTTCGCCTTCAGCCAGGCCGAGAAACCGGCGAGCGCCGAGCTGGTGACCCATTTCGCGGGTGTTGATCAGCGCGTACCGGTGACCCTCAACAACGGCATCAATTACATCCCGCTGCCGCCCTTCGCCCTGGCCAACGGTGACTGGACCGCCGAGCTGGTGCAGGATGGCAAGCCCGCCGACGCCCTGGCCGTGCACCTGACGGCCACCGGTGAAGGCTGGCAAGTCAGCCAGACGCAAAGCCTGGACGCGGCCAGCGGCGATACCCCGCTGACCTTGCCCGCCGACGCCACGGCGATCCGCCTGCGCCTGGACGACAGCCCGCAAGCGCTGTTCCGTTCGGCCCTGGATGATCTGTTGAGCTATCCATATGGCGGCGTCGAGCAGACCGCCAGCCAGTTGTTGCCGCTGAGCATCGCTTACCCGGTGCTGTCAGCTGACCCGCAAGTGCGCGACCGCCTGCGCCTGATCATGCAGAACAGCCGCCTGCGCCTGGTGCAAATGGCCGGGCCTGCGGCGTACTTCACCTGGTGGGGGCAGGAGGGCGAGCCGGATGCCTTCCTCACCGCCTACGCCTATTACGCCGACTGGTACGCCAGCAAGGTCATGGACCTGACCCTGCCGCCGGAGCACTGGCAGCGGGTGCTGGAGGTGTATGCCAAGCAAGCGAAGAACACCCCGCTGTTGCAGCGCGCGCTGATTCTGTCGTTCGCCAAACAGATGCAATTGCCGGTGAATACCCTGCTGAGCGGGCTGATGGGCGACCTGGCGAAAGCGGGTGACGGGGCCGCCGAAAGCCTCACGGACGACGGCGTGGAGAGCCTGGTGATGGGTGCTCCGGACTCGGCACTCGGGTTGGCGGCGGCTCGCACGCTCACGGCCTCGCTGGCCAGACAGGCCAAGGTCGCGCTGCCGGATGCCTTCAATCGCCAATTGCCCGATGCCCAGCAGCGTCTGGCGGTCAGTTCGCAACCCTTTGCCGAAGCCCTCAACCTGTCGCTGCAAGCCTTCGATCAGGCTCGCGCCCAGGCCTTGTTGCGGCGCCTGTTGCCGCAGCAATCGACGCTCGAACGCGCGCTGGCGCTGAGCTGGCTGCAACGCAGCATCGAGCAGGCCTCGCCGACCATCGCCCTGGCGCCGGGTGAGGGCTGGAACAAACGCTACGGCGCTGCCGGTGAAATGTACTGGACCTGGCAGGGCGCGACGCCAGTGCCGTCGGTGTTGTCGCTGTCTGGCACTCAGGACCGTCCGTTGCGTGCCGCGCTGAGCTACCAGACCCAACAGGCGCCGGTCGAGCAGATGGGGGTGACCATCACGCGGCGCCTGTCGCGTCTGGTGCCGGGTGACGAAGCCTTCCAGTTCAAGCTCGAAGCCGTCGGCAACAAGCCGGTGTCCAGCGACAGCCTGTATCTGGACGAAGTAATCATCACCAGCAAGGCCGCCAAGCCGCTGCGCTACGGCATGCTCGAAGTGCCGCTGCCGCCGGGCGCCGATGTCGAGCGCACCACCTGGGGCATCAAGCTGATGGGCAAGTCGGGCGGCGAGGCGTCCGAGCTGGAGAAGGCGCGGTTCGAGCCGGGGCAGATGGCCTACGCGATTCCGGTGGATGCCTTGAGCGGCGAACTGCGCTTGCGCCACCTGGTGCGCTTCTCGCAGAAGGGTCAGTTCAACTTGCCGCCGGTGCGTTTCACCCAGGTCTATGCGCCGCAGCATCAGGCCCAGGAACAGAAACCGGCGCTGGGCCAGGTCACGGTCAACTGACATGACCCGGCCTCTGTTCTGGTTATTGCTGTGTCTGCTACCTGCGCTGGCGACGGCGCAGGAGGAGCCCCTGCGCCTGGGCTTCAGGGGCGAACTGCTGACACTCAGCCCAACGCAGCTGATTGCCCGTGAACCCCTGCCGCCCGACTTGCAGGCGCCGCTGGGCAGCCTGTGGAAGATGTTCGTCTACAGCTGGCTGGTGGATACCGATGCCCATGAGCCGCCGTACACCTGTCGCGGCCAAGCCAAGGACGAAGTCTATTGCTGCACTGCCGGCGCCAGCATCGAGCGCGATCAGGCGCTGGTGAAGTCCTGCGGGTTGTACTTCGAGCCGGGGCGTCTGGGCATTACCGCGCAGGATTGGCGCGATTACTGGCAGGCGCGGCAGGCGCCCCAGTGGTTGCTCGACCTGGCCTTTTTGCAGCCTTCGACGCGAGTGCCGGTGGCCGAACTGCTGAACGTGCTGGCGGTATTGCCAGCGCAGGCGCAGATGCGTCGCGTGCTGCTGGATGTGGTGCTCAACGCGGCGGACGGCGATGTGGTGGGCGAGCTGGGCGGGCGCTTGCGGGTGAAAACCTGGAGCTGGCTGGGTGATCAGGACCCGACCTCGCGCCAGGGCGGCTTTGGCGGGTGGACGGCCGATGGCACGCCCATCTGGGCCGGTGGGCGCGGGACCAGTCAGATGGTGCTGCGCCATTACGCGCAGGCACTGGCTGAAATAGTGCCGGTGGACTGGCCGGCAGACGCCGGGCGTTGCGTCGAAGTCAGGCTGTTTTCCCGTTATCCGATCGCGCAGGTGCTGAGCGGTGATCGCGTGGCACCGAGCGGACCGTTGCAGGGCGACTACCGGGTGGCGTTCAGCAACGGCAACCAGTTGGCGATTCACAGCGACGGCGAGCTGTTCTTGCTCAACGACAAGCTGGTGGCGCGCCTGGACCGCGAAGAATACGTCGCCCGCGTGCTACAGCGCGAAGCCCGGCCCGAGCCTGCCGAGGCCGCCAAGGCCCTGGCGATCGCCATTCGCACCTACCTGCTGCAGAACGCAACGCGCAGCGGCGACTGCCTGAGCATCGATGACAGCAGCAACCGACAACGTGTAGCGCCGCGCCCGGCCGCTGCCGATTCGCGGGCGATTGCCGCCTGGACCAGCGACCTGGTGCTGGCTGGCAGCAGTGTCACCTACCACTCCGATCAGCCGGGGCCGGACAAACTCTCCTGGCAGCAGGCCGTCGAGCAGGCCAACGCCGGGCAGCGCTTCGATGCGATCCTGCTGCACGCCTACCCGCGCGCCAGCCTCAGCCGTTGGGACAACCCCGTCGCTTCCTGCGAGGCCCTGCCTGCGGCTCAGGACTGGCTGCAAAGCCAGCGGCGAGCCTGGCGCCAGCGCCTGGAAAACCAAGTCGGTTACAACGAAGTCAGCACCTTTGCGGTCTGCCGCCTGGCGTTTGGCCGGCCCTACGTCGACCGCGAGCGCCAACGCATCTACGTACGCGGCGTGCTGTCGCTGCAAGACCGTCTCGACCTGACCCACGAATACCTGCACCTGGCCTTTGACGCACATCCCAACGGTCAGGATGAAACCTACATCGAAGGGCTCGCCCGTCATCTTTTGCTGGAATAGGCCATGACACTCCGTTATCCGCAGGTCTTCCTGTTCATCTGCTGCTGTGGCGCCTGGCCGGCGACGTTCGCCGCCGACGCCGCAATCAAGCTCGATACTCCGGTGGGCGGCTGGCATTCCGGTGCGGTCGACGGCGACGGCGAGCACTACCAGCAGACCGTCAACTACCCGGCCTCGTCGGTCAACACCCCGGTGGGGCAGGCCAACACAGCGCGCATCGCCGGGCAGATCAAGGCCACGCCCAAATCAGCCGAGCCGGGGCGCTTGATCGTCAACGGCGTGAGCATGCCGTTGAAGATCGACGAGGCCGGCCGTTTCGATCGGCCATTCTCGTTCCCCAGGGGCAGCAACAGCGTCGAGGTGCGCAGTCCTGACGGCCAGCAACGCCATCGCACGCAGTTCATCAATGCCGGCAGCGGCGCCACCCCGGCCAAGTTGCGCGTGTTGCTGTCATGGGACAGCGACGGCACTGACCTGGACTTGCATGTGGTCACGCCCGACGGCGCGCATATCTGGTACGGCGACCGGGTCGCCGCCAACGGCGCCGCTCTGGATGTCGATGTGACCACCGGCTATGGCCCGGAGATCTTCTCCATGCCGGCGCCGATCAAGGGCCAGTATCTGGTGTACCTGAACTACTTCGGCGGCGGCTATCGCAGCGATGAGGACGGCCAGGAGGATGCCGTGCAGCCACTGACCACGGCCCAAGTGACGGTGATTACCGAGGAGGGCACGCCGAGCGAGAAGATCGAAACCTTCGTAGTGCCCATGCGCGCGGTGGGCGAGCTGACGTTGGTGAAGGCGTTCAGCTATCCCTGAGGACGCGTAATCGCAAGGATTTCGAACATCTCGGCGTGCAACTGATCAACCCCTGGCAGCTCGCCTGAGCGTTAAACATCAAAGCGCCAACCCGGCCCGATCGCCCATATACATCTCCAGCCGCGAGCGCAGCCAGCGTTCGGCCGGGTCGGTGTCCATGACGCTCAGCCAGACCATCGACAGGTCCAGCGGCGGGGTGTCGAAGGGCACCGGCTCGTCGAACAGGTTGCCCCATTTGGCCATGGCCCTGGCGGCGTAATCGGGAAGGCCGGCGAGCAGGTCGGTGCCCGCCAGCAGAGCCGGCAGCGAACTGAACTGCGGCACCGAGAGCACCACGCGGCGTTTGCGCCCGATCTCTTCGAGCCACTCATCGGCGATGCCCGAAGTGTTGGCGGTGTGCGATACCAGGACGTGGGGGCGGGCGCAGTACTCGTCCAGCGTCAGTGGTTTATCCGAGGCATCCGCGCGCAGCACTCGGGCATGCATGCGCCGCAGCAGCTTGCGCTTGGCGTTGGCGGGCAGGCCGCGGGTCTGGCTGATGCCGACGGTGATATCGCCGCTGGCCAGCAGGTCGGGGATGCGCCAATAGTCGACGTGCTGCACTACCACCACGATGTTTGGCGCTTCTTCGCGCATCGCCCGCAGGAAGGGCGGCAGCAAGCCGAATTCGACATCGTCCGAGAGGCCGACGCGAAAGGTCATGGAGCTGGTAATGGGGTTGAAGTCATGGCTCAGGCTCAGCGCCACGGACATGGCATCGAGCGCGGGGCCAAGGTGGCGGATGATTTCTTCGGCGCGCGAGGTGGGCTCCATGCGGTGGCCGACACGGACGAAGAGTGGGTCGTTGAATAAGGTGCGTAATCGGTTGAGCGCTGCACTGATTGTGGGCTGCCCCAGAAACAGTTTTTCTGCCGCGCGGGTGACGTTGCGCTCCTGCATGAGGGTTTCGAACACCACCATCAGGTTGATATCGGCCTTGCGCAACTCATTGCGGTTCATCGGCAGTGTTCCTGCTCATCCCTTGTCAGAGCGGAGTGTAGGAACAGCGCGGGGTTTGCTGCAATAGCTGTTTCGCCTGTGCGGGCCCCGTCGCGGGCAAGCCATGCTCCCGCAATGGAAGGTGCGCTCCTGTGGGAGCAAGGTTTGCCCGCGAAGAGACCCTCAGCGACGCTGCTGAATCAGGGCTGTTGAGCGAGGCGCGCTTCTAGCTCGGCGACCTTGGCTTCGAGGCTTTCCAGGCGAGCCCGGGTGCGGGCCAGCACGACCATCTGGCTGTCGAACTCTTCGCGGCTGACCAGATCGAGCTTGCTGAAACCACTTTGCAGCAAAACCTTGAATTGACTCTCCAGCTCGGCCTTGGGCTGGGCAGTGTCGCCACTGAACAGTTTCGAGGCGTGATCGCTCAGGGCATCGAGAAGGGCTTTGGGGGCGAGCATGGCGAATATCCTGAGAATAAGGCCGCCCAGTGTATCACGCAGTGTCTATAGTCAATGAACGGTGCGCGGCGCACGGTTTTGGCGCATGAGGTGCAGGCGTCATGCACCATCAGCGTGCGACTCAAGGGTGGCAGCGCCGAGCAGAGCGGGCAGCCGCCGAGCAATCAGCGGAAAACGCCGGGTTTGCAAGACATGGCAAGGTTTCTGCTTAGTCGCAAGTGACCCATGCACTGATGCAGTCGCTGTGACGATGCAGTGCGCAGGCAGAGCGGGAAGTGTTTCGCAAGGAGCAGTTTCTGGTGTCGGTCTGGGGATGCAAGACCGGCGACGCGTTACAAAGCCAGTTACTGCGCTTAGACTTGAGCTGGGTTTGTTTTCCTGGGGCAAGTCCACCAATTCGGGAGAGAGTTTCATGAAGCTAGTCACTGCCATCATCAAGCCATTCAAGCTGGACGACGTCCGCGAATCGCTGTCGGAAATCGGCGTGCAGGGTATCACTGTCACGGAAGTCAAAGGCTTCGGTCGTCAGAAGGGTCACACCGAGCTGTACCGCGGCGCGGAATACGTGGTTGATTTTCTGCCCAAGGTGAAGATCGACGTCGCTATCGACGACAAGGATCTGGACCGGGTAATCGAGGCGATCACCAAGGCGGCCAACACCGGCAAGATCGGGGACGGCAAGATCTTCGTGGTCAATCTGGAACAGGCTATTCGGATCCGTACCGGCGAAACCGATACAGACGCAATCTAAAGCCGCTTCATAATAAAGCCCCAGGAGTAAACAATATGACTCTGCGTCAATTCGCAGGGCTAGGAGCCCTGTTGTCCCTCGTAATGCCAGGCCTGGCCATGGCAGACGAGGTGGCAGCCCCCGTCGCCCCTGTCCTCAACTCCGGCGACACGGCGTGGATGCTCACGTCTACGGCGCTTGTGCTGTTCATGACCATTCCTGGCTTGGCGCTGTTCTACGGCGGCATGGTCCGTACCAAGAACATCCTGTCGGTAATGATGCAGTGCTTCGCCATCACCGGCCTGATCAGCATTCTGTGGATGATCTACGGCTACAGCATGGCCTTCGACACCACGGGCATGGAACAGGGCGTCGTCAACTTCAACTCCTTCGTCGGCAGCATGTCCAAGGCCTTCCTGAGCGGTATCACCCCCGCCAGCCTGACCGGTCCTGCGGCATTGTTCCCTGAGGCGGTGTTCGTCACCTTCCAGATGACCTTCGCGATCATTACCCCGGCACTTATCGTCGGTGCGTTCGCCGAGCGTATGAAATTCTCCGCCATGCTGGTGTTCATGGGCATTTGGTTCACCCTGGTCTATGCGCCGATCGCGCACATGGTCTGGAGTGGCAACGGTGGCCTGCTGTGGGACTGGGGCGTCCTGGACTTCGCTGGCGGCACCGTAGTGCACATCAACGCTGGTGTGGCTGGCCTCGTGGCTTGCCTGGTACTGGGCAAGCGCAAAGGCTACCCGACTACCCCGATGGCCCCGCACAACCTGGGCTACACCTTGATCGGCGCGGCCATGCTGTGGGTCGGCTGGTTCGGCTTCAACGCCGGTTCCGCTGCCGCGGCCAACGGTACTGCCGGTATGGCGATGCTGGTTACCCAGATCGCTACCGCCGCCGCTGCGCTGGGCTGGATGTTCGCCGAGTGGCTGACCCACGGTAAGCCAAGCGCACTGGGCATTGCCTCGGGCGTGGTCGCTGGCCTGGTTGCCATCACCCCGGCTGCCGGTACCGTTGGCCCGATGGGCTCGCTGGTCATCGGTCTGTCCGCTGGCGTGGTGTGCTTCTTCTGCGCCACCAGCCTCAAGCGCAAACTGGGCTACGACGACTCCCTGGACGCCTTCGGCGTGCACGGTATCGGCGGTATCCTCGGCGCGATCCTCACCGGTGTATTCGCAGCGCCTTCGCTGGGCGGCTTCGGCACCGTGCAAGACATCGGCGCACAAGTCTGGATCCAGTGCAAAGGCGTTGGCTTCACCGTCATCTACACCGCCATCGTCACGTTCATCATCCTCAAGGTGCTGGACGTGGTCATGGGCCTGCGTGTAAGCGAAGAGGAAGAGTCCGTCGGCCTCGAC
This sequence comes from Pseudomonas baltica, assembly GCF_031880315.1. NCBI lineage: Bacteria > Pseudomonadati > Pseudomonadota > Gammaproteobacteria > Pseudomonadales > Pseudomonadaceae > Pseudomonas > Pseudomonas baltica. Next base: position 3,730,516 of record NZ_CP134771.1, read on the forward strand.
CTGGCGCAACACAACGAGCGTGGTTACAACCTGTAACGTTGCGCTTGAAGAAAAATGCCCGGTTCGCCGGGCATTTTTTTGCCTGGCATTTGTCATCTGTAAACGCGGCGCTTAGCGAGGGGGCCGGCTCCTGAAAAGCGTCGGCTGCGGTGCAGAGCAGACGGCTCATCTCGGGAGCTCGCCAGCCCTTGTCGATTGTCTGTTACCCACCCACACAATCAACCGCGCACGACCCCCTTTGTTTTTTCTCGCGGCGCGCTAGAATGCGCCCCGAACGTCTGGAGAAGCGTATGTGGCAGCAAACCACTATCACCTTGCGGGCTCGCCCTCGGGGCTTTCATCTGGTGACCGATGAATTGCTGGCCGCGCTGCCGCAACTGCGGGCCTGTCGGACCGGATTGGTGCATTTTTTGCTGCAACACACGTCGGCGTCCCTGACCGTCAACGAAAATGCCGACCCAGCGGTACGTCGAGATTTCGAACGTTTCTTCAATCGGCTGATCCCACAGGGAACAGCAGGCTTTGAACACAACGACGAAGGCGACGACGACCTGCCGGCGCACTTCAAGGCGAGCTTGTTAGGCTGTCAGCTGACGTTACCGGTAACCGATGGGCGTCTTGCGCTAGGAACCTGGCAAGGTGTCTATCTGGGCGAACACCGCGATCATGGTGATGCCCGCAGGGTGCTTGCCACGTTGTATGGCGAGGACGTTTGACCGCTGGTAAGCAGCGGATATGAATTTTTCCCGGCAGGGCTCGACAGGCGACCCGGCTGGGCTATAAATAATCTGCTTTCGCAAGTCATGAGGTAGAACAATGAGCGACGATGATCTGGAAAACGACGAACTCGAAGCGGGTGACGAGGACGATACCGAAGAAGGCCTGGAGGCAGTCGCCGAGGACCCGGTTGACGACGGTGGTGACGATGCCCCGGCCCCTGCGGCCAAGGGTGGCAAATCCAAGGCGGCGGTGTCGGTTGATGAGTTGCCGAGTATCGAGGCCAAGAACAAGGAACGCGATGCACTGGCTCGCGCGATGGAAGAATTTCTGTCGCGGGGTGGCAAGGTGCAGGAAGTCGAGCCGAATGTGGTGGCAGATCCACCCAAGAAGCCTGACAACAAGTACGGTAGCCGCCCTATCTGAGTGCTTGCGTCCCCAAAAAAGCCCGCCTTCGCTGCGGGTTTTTTTGTGGGCGACTGTTTGGTGCTATCCCCTGTGAGAGCAGGTTGCGGCTAGAGGTTGCGCAGCGTCTCGGGCAGCTGCGCCAGGCTGTGGATCTCGGCATCCGGGGTGTGCTCGGCTTCCCAGGGCTTGCGCTGCGGGTTGTACCAGATGGCCCGCAGCCCGGCTCGTTGCGCACCGGCGATGTCGTCGGTCGGGTGGTCGCCTACGTGTACCGCGCGCGAAGCCTCGGCGCCGCCCAGGCGCAAGGCTTCCAGGAATGGCGCCGGATCGGGCTTGCCGATGCCCAGGTCCTCGGCGCACAGGGCGAACTTGAAATGCTCCATCAGCCCCAGCCGGCGTACATCGGCATTGCCGTTGGTGACCACGCCCAAGGTGTAATGCTCGCCCAGTTGCTCCAGCGTCGGCAGCACGTCAGCGAACAGCTCCACTTGATGGCGCGCCTGCAGGAACACCTCGAAACTCTCGTCACCCAGGCGCTTGGCCTCGGTCTCTGCATATCCGGCATCGCGCAGCGCATGGAAGAGCACCAGGCGGCGCAATGCACTGATACGGTGCTGCAGGCCCGGCTCGGCCGTCACCACTCGGGTACGAATGGCCAGCAAGGCTTCACGAGGAAACGGGCCCAGGTCTGGTGCATGGGCTGCCAGCCAATCGCGCAGCGTGGCTTCGGCGCTGACGATGGTGGGCGCGGTGTCCCACAGGGTGTCATCAAGGTCGAAAGTAATCAGCTCTAGCGTCATGAGTCGGTGCCTTTACTGCGTTTGGCCCTGGGGTGGGCGTTGTCGTAGACCGAAGCCAGGTGCTGGAAGTCCAGGTGGGTGTAGATCTGCGTGGTGGCGATGTCGGCGTGGCCGAGCATCTCCTGTACCGCGCGTAGGTCTTGAGAGGACTCCAGCAGATGGCTGGCGAAGGAGTGTCGCAGCATGTGCGGATGCAGGTTCTGCCCCAGCTCGCGCTCACCGGCGGCCTTGACTCGCAGCTGGATGGCCCGAGGCCCCAGGCGTCGGCCCTGCTGGCTGACGAACACGGCGTCGTCGGCGGGGTTGCTCAGGGCGCGCAGCGGCAGCCATTGCTGCAGTGCTTCACGGGCTTTGCGGCCCACGGGCAGCACGCGGGTCTTGCTGCCCTTGCCGTGGACCTGCACCAGGCCGTCGGCGAGGTCTAGCTGCTCGAGATTGAGGCCGGTCAGCTCCGAGAGGCGCAAGCCCGACGAATAGAACAGTTCGAGGATGGCCTGGTCGCGCTGCGCCAGGAAGTCATCTTCCACTGCGCCTTCCAGCAGCTGCAGGGTGCGGTCGGTGTCGAGGGTCTTGGGCAGCCGACGTTCACCTTTGGGGGGCGCCAGGCCGTTGGCTGGATCGTGGTCGCACAGGCCTTCGCGATTGAGATAGCGGTAAAAGCCGCGCACCGCGCTCAGCAACCGGCCGATACTGCGCGCCGATTGGCCGTGCTGGTGCAGCTTGGCCACCAATCGGCGCAAGCGCTGGATATCCAATGCCGCCCAGGTGCCGAGGCCTTCCTGGGTGCAGAACGCGAGGACCTTGTCGAGATCGCGACGGTAGGCATCGAGGGTATGCGGCGACACCTGACGCTCACTGCGCAGATGCGTGCAGTAGGCGTCCAGAGGTGTCTGCATGGTTAGCGGACCGAGCGCAGCGCGCTGGTGAAGCGGGGCAGTACGCGGCTGAGGACTTCGCCGATGTAGCCGAGGAACAAGGTGCCCACCGAGCTCTTGTAGTGCTGCGGATCGCGACTGGCGATGGCCAGCAGGCCCTGGCCGCTGCTCAGATTGACCAGCGCGGTGGAGCCGATCTGCTTGCGTTGCTCTTCGCCGAAGAGGAAGTCCAGCTCGTGATCGCGCAAGGTCCCGGCCACACTTTTGCCGTCGGTGAGCAAGCCGCCGATGGCGCCCTTTGCTTCGGCGCTGGTGATCGAGCGGCCCACGGGCGTTGGCGCATCGCTGAACAGGATCAGGCTGACGAAGGGCACCTGGAATTCCTGGCGCAGGCTATCTTCGACGGCCATGACCACTTCTTCGAGGCTGCCGGCGTCCAGCAGGGCGAGGATCAGTCGACGCGTCTTGTCGAACAGCCGATCGTTGTCGCGTGCGACGTCCATCAGTTGTGACAACCGATGGCGCATCTCGATGTTGCGCTCGCGCAGCAGCTTCATCTGCCGCTCCACCAGCGACACGGTATCGCCGCGCTGATGAGGCAGACGCAACGAGGTCAACAGCTCCTCGTGCTCGACGAAAAAGTCGCCATGCTCGCGCAGGTAGGCGGCAACGTCTTCGGCAGCCAGCACCGGGCCTTCGGGCAGATCACTCATAAGCGCACTTGTCCTTCATACACGCGAACCGCAGGGCCCGTCATGATCACTGGATGGCCTTCGCCGGCCCACTCGATGGACAAGCGTCCGCCGGTGAGGTCGAGGGTAACGGGCGAGTCCATCCAGCCCTGACTGATGGCCGCGACGGCGGCAGCGCAGGCACCGGTCCCGCACGCCTGGGTTTCCCCGGCGCCACGTTCCCACACCCGCAACTGCGCGCGATGACGGTCGATGACCTGGATAAAGCCGACGTTGACCCGCTGCGGGAAGCGCGGGTGATGCTCGATCTTCGGCCCCAATTCGCGAACCGGCGCGCTGTTGACGTCCTCGACGCGCAGCACGGCGTGGGGATTGCCCATCGATACGGCAAAGATCTGCTCGGTCCGGCCTTCGACATCCAGCGCATAAGTGAGCGCACGGGCATGGGCCTGGAACGGGATGTCCGCCGGCACCAGGCGCGGGGCGCCCATGTCGACGCTGATCTGGCCGTCGTTGCGTACATCGAGCTGGATCACGCCGCCTTTGGTTTCGACGCGGATCAGCTTCTTGGCGGTCAGGCGTTTGTCCAGCACGAAGCGGGCGAAGCAGCGCGCACCGTTGCCGCACTGCTCGACTTCCGAACCATCGGAATTGAAAATCCGGTAGCGGAAGTCGACGTCCGGGCTGCTCGGTGCTTCGACGATCAGCAGTTGATCGAAGCCGATGCCGGTATTGCGATCGCCCCATTGCTTGGCGTGCTTGGCTTGGATGTGCGCGTGCTGGCTGACCAGGTCGAGGACCATGAAGTCGTTGCCCAGGCCGTGCATCTTGGTAAAACGCAGCAGCATGGGGTTACTCCGGCAGCAGGCTTTCGCCGGCATACAGCTCGGCTACGGTCTCGCGGCGGCGCACTTCGAAAGCCTGGTCGCCATCGACCAGCACTTCGGCGCAGCGGCCACGGGTGTTGTAGTTGGAGCTCATGACGAAGCCGTAGGCACCGGCCGAATGCAGGGCCAGCAAATCGCCCTCGGCGATGGCCAGCTGCCGATCCTTGGCCAGAAAATCGCCGGTTTCGCAGATCGGCCCGACCACATCGTAGGCGCGCGGCGCGATGTCGGTACGGGGAGAGACGGCGGTGACGTTCATCCAGGCCTGGTATAGAGCCGGGCGAATCATGTCGTTCATGGCCGCATCGACGATGGCGAAGTCCTTGAATTCGGTGTGCTTGAGGTATTCGACCTGGGTCAGCAGCACGCCGGCGTTGGCGACGATATAACGGCCGGGTTCGAACACCAGCGCCAGATCGCGGCCGGCGATGCGCTCACGTACGGCCTTGATGTAGTCGCCAACCAGCGGTGGCTCTTCGTCGCGATAGCGTACGCCGACGCCGCCACCGAGGTCGATGTGGCGCAGGTGGATGCCGCAGTCACCCAGACGGTCGATCAAGCCGAGCAGGCGATCAAGGGCGTCGAGGAAGGGCGGCAGGCTGGTCAGTTGCGAACCGATATGGCAGTCGACACCGATGACGTCCAGGTTGGGCAGTTGCGACGCGCGGATGTAAACGTCTTCGGCGTCAGCGATGGCGATGCCGAACTTGTTTTCCTTGAGCCCGGTGGAAATGTACGGGTGGGTGCCGGCGTCGACATCGGGGTTGACGCGCAGGGAGATCGGCGCGCGCTTGCCCAGCTCGGCGGCGACCACTTGCAGGCGCTCCAGCTCGTCGGTGGACTCGATGTTGAAGCAGTGCACACCGACTTCCAGGGCGCGACGCATGTCTTCGCGGGTCTTGCCGACGCCTGAGAAGACGATCTTGTCGGCCTTGCCACCGGCGGCCAGGACGCGCTCGAGCTCGCCACCGGAGACGATGTCGAAGCCTGCGCCCAGGCGGGCCAGGACGTTGAGCACGGCGAGGTTGGAGTTGGCCTTGACCGCGTAGCAGACCAGATGCGGTACGCCGACCAGCGCATCGGCGTAGGCGCGGTACTGGCCCTCGATGTGGGCACGGGAGTACACATAGGTGGGCGTGCCGAAGCGCTGCGCAAGGGCAGACAATGCGACGTTTTCCGCGAACAGCTCACCGCCGCGGTAGTTGAAAGCGTCCATGGTGGTCCCTGATCAGTAGTGCTTGTGGGTTTTGCTCTGCGACGACTTGGCCTGGTCGGCGGGCGACGCGCTGCCATCGGGCATGTACAGCGGGCCTTTTTGTCCACAGGCACTTACAAGGCAGGCAACCGCGACAAGCGCAGCCAGGGAGGAAATCATGCGCTTCATGGCGACATCCTTTGTATAAGCATTAATTGCGCCCGAGTATACCCAGCCCCTGCCGCCTTGCCTATTCGAGCCGACTGGGTGGTGCAGGGGCAGGGCTGGGCAGATGATGGCGAGGCGGCTGACGCCTTCGCGGGCAAGCCTTGCTCCCACAGTGCACTGCCGCATCTGAGCCGTACACCCGTGGGAGCAAAGCTTGCTCGCGAAGGGGCCGGTCGTGCTTGCCCAGCACCACAGACACAGCCGCAGGTCTTTAATCTTTGCATTCGGTGCGCGCTGCTCGTATCGTGCCGCGCTATAGCGTCATCAGACACTTTTCGAGGTTCTTGCAATGAGTTTGACCGAAGCCCGTTTTCACGACCTGGTCGATGCCACCCAACAAGCGCTGGAAGATATTTTCGAAAGCAGCGACCTGGACCCTGATCTGGAAATCTCGGCCGGCGTGTTGACCGTCAAGTTCGAAGATGGCGGCGGCGCCTTGATCTTCAGCCGCCAGGAGCCCTTGCGTCAGCTGTGGCTGGCGGCGAAGAGCGGCGGCTTCCACTTCGACTACGACGAAGAGGAAAGCAACTGGAAATGCGACAAGAGCGAAGAGCTGCTGGGCGAAATGCTCACTCGCATTGTCCTGGAGCAGGCTGGCGGCAAGCTGGACTTCACCGCGGTCGATGACGAAAGTGAGCGCTGAAACCCCCGTCCGACCACCCAAGCCGCTGTACAGCAATGTCAGCCCGGCGGTGCCGTCGCCATGCATCAGCCTGTGCCGGCTGGACGAGCACCGTGTGTGCCGCGGGTGCCTGCGTCACGTCGAGGACATCCGCGAATGGCGCTCGGCCGACGATGCCCGGCGCCGCGTGATCTGCGAGCAGGCCAGCCAGCGCCGCCTCGCCTCAGAGGCTGGTCAGCGCGCTGTTGAGTGAGCGTTCGAGCTCGGTCTTGTAGCGCAGGTAGGCGTGGGTCGACGGCGCGCTATCGGTGAACACGCCGGAGAGGTCCAGGTCGGTGATGTAGCACCGGTAGCGCTCGCCGCCGGTACGCTGGGCGATGATCTGCTGTGCCACCTTGGTGTACAGCTGCGTGCCGTGTTCCAGCTCGCTGAATTCCATCTGATTGCAATACAGCGTGATCTGATGCTGATCGGCAGAAGTGCGTTCGATGATCGCCTGGATATCGTAGAACGGCCGCTCCACCGCGCCCTGGGGCGCCAACCGCGGTTCAGCGGCGCGCGCCGGCCCGGTCGCGGTGGCCGTGCCGGCAGGCATCAGCCGGTAGTAGCGCAGTTCCAGCGCCGGCGCCGGGAAGCCGTCTTCCATCGGCCGTAGCGCCTCGCGGCGAAACAGGATGGAATGAAAAAAGCGCTGCAGCGGCGCCAGCAGGGTGTTTTCGTCGAGAAAGGGCAGGCGCTGGCACCACAGCACGTTGAACTCATCGAGTACGTATAGCTGCGCCTGGCGATCGTACTGGCGGTAGAACACCTGCACGCAGTTGGGCTTGCCCTGGGCGAGCACCAGCGCCAGATCCTGGCCCTCCAGTGCATGCTCATCGACCCGTAGCGGGCTGTAACCGCCTTGGGCTTCGCCAAGTTGGGTGATCAGCGCCGGCAGGGTTTCGAGCACCACGTGGCTGACGTTGCCGCGTACCAGCTTGAGCAGGTGATAGTGCTTTTCGACCTTGAACAGGTAACGGTAGCCGCGATCGTACTCAAGCAGTTGCTGGGCGGTATTGAATAGCGCTTCGACCCGCTGGGCGATGGCCGACGCGCGGTTGTGGCAGAAGCAACGCACCCGCAGGCGCGGCGCCGGGCGCTCGGACACCAGGCTGTTGAGGTAGTCGCGCAAGCAATCGAGCAGCGCGTGGGGGCTGTCGTAGCGGCTGACCTGGACTTCGTTCCAGCTATTGATCATGACTTGATCGAGGGTCAACACCAGGTTTTCCCGCACCCCGGCGTAACTCAGCGAGTCGGTGCGCTCGGTGGTCATGAGGATGTTCAGGTCGCGATGGTGACCAAGCGGGTCGACCCCGACATTGACCATCAACAGCACTTCGGCCGGCACGCTGGGCAGCAGCAATTGTTCGTCGCTGACGTCGCTGTGCTCCAGATCGATGCTTTGTTGCAGGCTGCCCAGCAGGTTGAACAGCTCGAATTCGGTCAGGTCGCTGGTGCCTGGGTGCAAGGCCATGCGCGTGCTGCTGTCGATCACGCCGTTGCGGTGGCTCCAGGCGAGCAGTTCGATCAGCTCGCGGCTACGTTTGAGTGGCGAGAAGTGCTCCCACTCCTGAGTGCCCAGATTGCCCGTGAAGATCGCCCACTGAGTCTGGCCAGGTTCGCGCTTGTTGGGCGATTGCACCAGGGTGAGGGTGTCTTCGGCCAAGTCCGGGGCGATGCCGGGGTTGATGTGTTCGATCTTGCCGGCGCGGCGCTCGAAGGCGGCGTACAGGCGCCGGCCAAGGATATTCATGTCGCGCCGATCGGTGGGCGTGCCCATCGGCTGGTTGCGAGCGAACTGGGTGAGGAAGCGGTAGCTGTAGTTGAGTTCGTTGATCAGTGCGCGGCGCTCGCTGCCCACCTGGCGGACCTTCCACTGGGTGCGGCTGTCGAGCAGCATCAGCTGACGTTCGTCCCACTGCCATTCGGTGGTGAGTTTCTCCAGCACCTGACGTTGCCAGCCCTGGCTGCGCAAGCGCGCCGGGCCGCTGAGCTTCTTGTTGACCTTGAGGTAGAACGCGCGGCGCACCAGTTCCAGGCGCTGGGGCTCGTTGCGGGCCAGCAGGTATTCCTCGATGCGGCGGTAGACCATCACGTAGGGGTCGAATTCGTCGAGGTCGAGCTGGCGGCTGAACACCGCTTGCTTGAAGCGCAGGCTCAGGCATTGCACGTGGGGATGCTCGCTGGCGTAGACCTCGGTCAGCAGCAGCTTGAGCACCGATTTGTAGGGCGAGTCGATGCCTTTGTACAGTTGCCACAGGCCTGCACCGATGAACTCGCCTGGCGGAATGTGCGCCATGTGGCCCAGATCGAGCACTTCGTTCTCGCGGATGAAGCGCTTGGACAGCAGCGTGTGGGTGTACTCGGCGTAGCGAGACTCTTCGTACACGGGCACCAGCCACCACAACGGCGTGCGTCCGGCCATCCAGATGGCGGTGCGGTAGAACTCGTCGAGCAGCAGGTAATGCTGAGTGCTGCCGCAGTTTTCCGAGCTCAGGGCGTCATCGCGTTCGCCTTGGGCAAAGCGTTCGCTGTCGATCAGAAAAAAATGCGCTTCGGCGCCCTGGCTCTCGGCCCAGACCTCCAGCAGCGTGCATTTGCGCGTCAGTTCGTCCTTGCCCTGAGCGCTGAGGCTGGCGTCATGGCAGACCCACATGTCCATGTCGCTGTTTTCGGTTTGCGCCAGGGTGCCCAGGCTGCCCATCAGGAACAGCCCGAGAATCGGCCGTGGCAGATTGCCCTGGCGGGTCTTGTAGGAGAACGAGCGGGTCAGGCGCTGGGCTTCGGCCAGCACGTCGTCTTCGGGTTCATAGGTGGAGATGCCGGCGGGTGTGGAGCCGGAGACATAGCCAGGGAGCAATGGGTGATTGACGTGGAAGAACAGCGGCAGCAGCTTGAGCACGGCTTGCTGACGACCCGAGAAACCCTCGAGCGCGCGCTCCATCCGTCCCTGGTTGATGTCCAGGAAACGTTTGCGCAGCTGGCTGAGGACCTTGCGGTCGATCCCCTGATCCAGATCGGGGCGAATTTCGTCGTTGCGCGTCATTTAACACTCAAAATCACCCCGGCCGGGTGTGATAGCGGGGGGCTCTGAGCGGGTTATCGGCGTGATCGGCAGGATGTTGAGGGTTAATTGGTGGTTTACGCTACGGACCTGTGGGAGCGGGCTCTGGCCGCGAAGGCGTCGGCAGGCGCACCACATCAAGCTATTCGCCGCCGGATGCGCAAGCCCGCTTCCACAGGGATTTGTTCAGGGCTGGGGTATCAGGCCGCCTGGGGCAGCTTGAGGATATCGAGCAGCGACTGCGCGTGCTCGGCGGCGAGGATGCCGCGGCTCGTGAGGTAGCCACCGTCCTGGAGGGTGATGAGTTCTTTGTCGTGAAGGCGCTGCGCGGCGGCGATTGCCTGGGGTGCGGCGGTGTGGTGGATTTTCAGCCCTTCCTGAGTATTGCCGAGATTGAACAGGGCAAGGATTTCCAGTTCGGCGATCAGTTCGGTGGAGTAGGACATAGACAGAGGCGCTCCAGGACTATTGTTATGGACGCGGCAATGCGGGCCGCGGCAACCCCGACTGGTAGCAGCGGGGTTTTTCAAGTGTAGTCAGGCTCTGGAAGTTCTGCCCGGTTTGCAGTGTCGGAATGTTTCAGTCGCGCTCGGGGGGCAGTTCCGGGAGGGCGCGCAGGGCGGTTTCGTACCACTGCGTATCGAACGGGCGGTCGGCGTCGAGCATGGCGTCGATCTCGTAGGCCAGCACGTGAGCCATCAATTCGACGATGTCGTCATGGGCATAGCCGACCAGCGTGAGCTTGTTGTAGGTGGCCTTGGCCGCTGCCGGCTCGCCGCTCTCCAGCTGGTTCTCGATGGCTTGGGTGAGGGTAGATTCAACGAATTGCTCTTCGTCGTCCTGTTCGATGTCGTTCGCTTCGCTCATGGGCGTAGCCTCCATAAAGGGGATTGGCGAGGGGCGATCCCCCTCGCCGCAAGGGTATCAACGGGAGGCGAGCAACGCCTGGCCACGCACGACGGCCGCCTTGACCTGCGCCGGGGCGGTGCCGCCGATGTGGTCGCGGGCGTTGACCGAGCCTTCGAGCGTCAGCACGGCGAATACGTCCTGCTCGATCTGGTCGCTGAAGCGGCGCAGTTCTTCGAGGCTCATTTCCGCCAGGTCCTTGCCGCTCTCGACGCCATATTTCACGGCGTGGCCAACGATTTCGTGGCAATCGCGGAACGGCAGGCCACGGCGCACCAGGTAGTCGGCGAGGTCCGTGGCGGTGGAGAAGCCACGCAGCGCCGCTTCACGCATGATCGCGTGCTTGGGCTTGATGGCCGGGATCATGTCGGCAAACGCGCGCAGCGAGTCGCGCAGGGTGTCGGCGGCGTCGAACAGTGGTTCCTTATCTTCCTGGTTGTCCTTGTTGTAGGCCAGGGGCTGGCCTTTCATCAGAGTCAGCAGGCCCATCAACGCGCCGAACACGCGGCCGCTCTTGCCGCGGACCAGCTCGGGGACGTCAGGGTTTTTCTTTTGCGGCATGATCGAGCTGCCGGTGCAGAAGCGGTCCGGCAGGTCGATGAACTGGAACTGGGCGCTGGTCCATAGCACCAACTCCTCGGAAAAGCGCGACAGGTGCATCATCGCCAGGCTGGCGGCGGCGCAGAATTCGATGGCGAAGTCGCGATCCGAGACGCCGTCCAGCGAGTTGCCGCTGACGGCCTCGAAGCCCAGCAGCTTGCAGGTCAGCTCGCGGTCGATCGGGTAGGTGGTACCGGCCAGCGCGGCGCTGCCCAGAGGCATGCGGTTGGCGCGCTTGCGGCAGTCGACCAGGCGCTCATAGTCGCGGCTGAGCATCTCGAACCACGCCAGCAGGTGGTGCCCGAACGTTACCGGCTGCGCGGTCTGCAGGTGAGTGAAGCCCGGCATGATGGTCGCGGCCTCACGTTCGGCCTGCTCCAGCAGGCCCTGCTGCAGGCGGGTGATTTCGCTGAGGATCAGGTCGATTTCGTCGCGCAGCCACAGGCGGATGTCGGTGGCGACCTGGTCGTTGCGGCTGCGCCCGGTGTGAAGTTTCTTGCCAGTGATGCCGATGCGGTCGGTCAGGCGCGCTTCGATGTTCATGTGCACGTCTTCGAGGTCGACGCGCCATTCGAAGCTGCCGGCCTTGATTTCCGCCTCGATGGTGTTGAGGCCGTCGATGATGGTATCGCGCTCGGCGTCGGTCAGTACGCCAACGCTGGCAAGCATCGTGGCGTGGGCGATGGAGCCCATGATGTCGTGGTGATACAGACGCTGGTCGAAGTTGACGGAGGCGGTGAAGCGGGCGACGAAGGCGTCGACGGGTTCACTGAAGCGGCCGCCCCAGGACTGATTGGTCTTGTCTGTGCTCATGAAAACGCTCGTTGAAGGCGTGAACGGGAAATTGCCCGCAATAATAACAGGGTTGCCAGGCAGTTCGGCGTCGGCTTATCTGAACGCTTTGCGCATCAGGGGATGATCACGATCAGCCTGTGGGGGGCTGTTGTTGCGCTACTTTATATCTGCAGGGGAGACGGCATTGGCGAAACGATATTTATCGATTGAGCAATATCGTCTCGGCGAGCGTCTACAGTAGGACTGGGGGCGACACAATTCCCGATGACCTGCCGATCCCGCAGCTAACCTTACAACCGTTGTTGGAAATGCGCTGATTCCGGCGTAGCCCCGCGCTTCGAAGGCGGACTGGTCAGCGTCGAAGCCGATTACCAAGGGGGAGAGTTCATATTGAGCATCAGCAATCCCTATGACGAAGCCTCCGTGCGGCACGTTTGCGGCGGCACGCATCAGGCGCTGGAGAACATTGGTGCGCGACTTGCGGCACTTTTTGGGCTCCGGGCGAGTCTGAGCGTGGATCACCGTGACGGTCGATATAACACTTGTCTACGTTACCCATGTGCAAGACTCACGCAGGAATCCAGCGCTCTATGAATGTCCTGATCGTTGACGACGAACCCCTTGCCCGCGAGCGTTTGAGCCGATTGGTCGGCGACCTTGAGGGCTATAGTGTCATGGAGCCGGGCGCCGGAAACGGCGATGAAGCCTTGACCATGATCGACTCACTCAAGCCCGATGTGGTGTTGCTCGATATCCGCATGCCCGGAACCCTCGACGGTCTGCAGGTGGCGGCCCGCCTGTGCGAGCGCGATGCGCCGCCTGCGGTAGTGTTCTGCACCTCCGACGACGAGTTCGCGCTGGATGCGTTTCAAGTCAGCGCCGTGGGCTATCTGGTCAAACCAGTGCGCTCCGAGTTGCTGCTCGAGGCCTTGAAAAAGGCGGAGCGCCCCAACCGAGTGCAGTTGGCCGCACTGACCCGTCCGGCGGCAGAAACCGGTAACGGACCGCGTACCCACATCAGTGCTCGCACCCGCAAGGGCATCGAGCTGATTCCATTGGATCAGGTGATCTATTTCATCGCCGATCACAAGTACGTGACCCTGCGCCATGAGGGCGGTGAGGTGTTGCTCGACGAGCCGTTGAAGGCGCTGGAAGACGAGTTCGGTGATCGTTTCGTGCGTATTCACCGCAATGCCTTGGTGGCTCGTGAGCGTATCGAGCGTTTGCAGCGCACGCCTCTGGGGCACTTCCAGTTGTATCTCAAGGGCCTCAATGGTGACGCCTTGATCGTCAGTCGCCGGCATGTGGCGGGTGTGCGCAAGATGATGCAGCACCTGTGAGTTGAAGATTGCCTTCGTGGGCAAGCCTTGCTCCCGCAGAGGCACGACTCAGGGAGTGCGGGCAATGTAGGAGCGAGGCTTGCCCGAAGAGGCGGGAGCTGCCGTATGTGTCCACGAGCCAGCTCACTGAAAATGCTATGATTGCGGTCTTTACCCTGTACGGACCGACTCATGTCTCTTCGCCCCATCCGCATCGCCACCCGCAAGAGCGCTCTCGCGTTGTGGCAGGCCGAATACGTCAAGGCACGCCTGCAAGAGGCTCATCCCGGCATCGAGGTGACTCTGGTGCCGATGGTCAGTCGCGGCGACAAGCTGCTCGACTCGCCGCTGTCGAAAATTGGCGGCAAGGGCCTGTTCGTCAAGGAGCTCGAAAACGCCCTGCTGGACAACGAAGCCGATATCGCCGTGCACTCGATGAAAGACGTGCCAATGGACTTTCCCGAAGGCCTCGGACTTTTTTGCATCTGCGAACGTGAAGATCCACGCGATGCCTTCGTTTCCAACACCTATGCCAGTCTCGAGGCGCTGCCTCTGGGCGCTATCGTCGGCACTTCGAGCCTGCGTCGCCAGGCGCAGCTACTGGCCCGCCGTCCCGATCTGGTCATCCACTTCTTGCGTGGCAACGTCAATACCCGTCTGGCCAAGCTCGATGCCGGTGAGTACGACGCCATCATTCTTGCCGCCGCCGGCTTGATCCGCCTGGGCTTTGCCTCGCGAATCGCCCATAACCTCAGCGTCGAGCACAGCTTGCCAGCGGGCGGGCAGGGCGCAGTGGGCATCGAATGCCGCAGCGCCGACACCGATCTGCATGCTCTGCTGACACCGTTGCATCACGATGATACCGCCGCGCGGGTCATTGCAGAGCGCGCCATGAACAAGCACCTCAATGGTGGCTGCCAGGTGCCGATCGCCTGCTACGCGGTGCTTGAGGGCGACAGCTTGTGGCTGCGCGGCCTGGTCGGCCAGCCCAGCGGCACCCTGACCTTGAGCGCCGATGCGCGTGCGCCGCGTAGCGATGCCGAAGCGTTGGGCATCCAGGTGGCCGAGCAGCTGCTGGCCCAGGGCGCGGCCGAGATTCTGCGCGACGTCTATGGCGAGGCAAGTCCCGAGTGACGGCCTGGCGTCTGCTGCTGACCCGGCCCGCGCAGGAGTCCGCCGCCCTGGCGCGGGCCCTCGAGCAGGATGGCGTTTTCAGTAGCAGTTTGCCGCTGTTGCACATCGAGCCGCTGCCGGTGACCGCCGCGTTGCGCGAGCCGATCGCCCACCTTGATCGCTATGCGCTGGTCATCGTGGTCAGCAAGCCGGCCGCGCGCCTTGGTCTCGAGCTGCTGAATCAGCGTGTGCCTGGGGCGCGGCCTTTATGGTTCGCTGTCGGCGCTGGCACCGCGCATGTCCTCAAAGAGCAGGGCCTGGAGGTACAGTTTCCTGCCGAGGGTGACGACAGCGAGGCATTGCTGCGCCTCCCTGCGCTGCTGTCGCAACTTGACCAGCCAGCGCCGCGCGTGCTGATCTTGCGCGGCGAAGGTGGTCGCGAGTGGCTCGCCGAGCAACTGCGAGCGCGTGGCGCGACGGTCGACTATCTGCAACTCTATCGTCGCCACCTGCCGACCTACGCCATCCACACCCTGCGTCAGCGTATCGAGGTGGAACGCTTGAACGGCGTGGTGGTCAGCAGTGGGCAGGGTTTTGCTAACCTGCTGCAGTTGGCCGCCGATGATGCGCCCCTATTGCTCGGCTTGCCGTTGTTCGTGCCCAGCGCGCGTGTTGCAGCCATCGCTGCTGCCGCGGGCGCAGCCAACGTGATCAACTGTGCTGGTGCTAGCGCCCTGGCCCTGCGCGAGGCGCTGCGACAGTGCCCGGCGCCGGGGTCGGCTACCACTGACAAGAACGCCTAATACAAAGGATGGATACGTGAGCGAAACAGTCTTGCCCAAAGAAGCACCCGCGCCTGAGGCGCCACTGACTCCACCTGTGGACAAACCCGCACGCAGCGGTACGGCGATTGCGATGTTGGCGCTGTTGGTTGCCGCCGCAGGCGTCGCGGTGGGTGGCTGGGGCGTCTGGCAAGTGCGTCAGCTTGAGGCTGGCCATCAATCGCAATCCGCGCAGATCGAAACCCTGACCGCGCAATCGCAGGTCCTCAAGCAGGGCGAGCAGGCGCTGGATACGCGCTTGTCCCAACTGCCGCCGGCGGCCGAGCTGGAAGAGCGTCGGCGGCTGGTCGCGCAGTTGCAGGGCGATCAGCAACGCTTGAGTCAGCGCCTTGAAAGCGTGGTCGGGGCCAGTCGCAAAGATTGGCGCCTGGCCGAGGCCGAGCACCTGGTGCGCCTGGCCAGCCTGCGTCTGTCGGCCCTGCAGGACCTCAACAGCGCTCGCGCACTGGTGCTGGGTGCCGATGAAATTCTTCGTGAGCAGGACGACCCTGCCGCTTTCGCGGCCCGTGAGCAGTTGGCCAAGAGCATGGCCGCGCTGACCAGCGTGCAGCAGCCGGACCGCACCGGGTTGTTCCTGCAACTGGCAGCGCTGCGTGAACAGAGCGCGCAGCTGTCAGTGCTCGCGCCTGAATTCCAGGCTGCAGCCCAGGCCCCGGCGCTGGATGACGAGAGCGCTGGTTTCGCCCACTGGCGCCAATGGTGGCGGACGATTTCCGGATTCTTCCGGATTGATTTCAAGCCGGATGACAACATCCGTCCGCTGCTGGCCGGGCAGAGCCTGCAACAAGTGCGCCTGGCTTTGAGCCTGGCGCTGGAGCAGGCGCAATGGGCCGCGCTCAACGGCCAGGGCCCCGTTTATACCCAGGCTCTGGATCAGGCGCGCAGCCTGGTCGCTAGCAGCTTCAATCAGGACAACACCCAAGCCCGCTCGTTGCTGGCGCGGGTCGATGAGCTCAAGGCGCAGCCGGTGACCATTGATGTTCCTGACCTGAGTACCAGCCTGGCTGCTCTGCAGGCCTATATGGCGCAGCGGCACACCCCTGTGGAAGGCGCCAAGGCGCCAGCTGAGCCGGGGGCTACGCCATGAAGCGACTGTATGTGATCCTGGTGGTGGCCATCGCCCTGGCGATGGTGCTGGGCCTGGGTATCTCCCAGAGCCCGGGTTACATCTTGATCGACTACCCCCATGTGTTCCGCTACGAATCGGGTATCTGGTCGACCTTGGCGGCGCTATTGGCGCTGTGTCTGGTGCTGTTCGTGCTCGGCCTGCTGCTGCGCGCGCTGGCCACTTCGACCGGGCTGGTCAATCCCTGGTCGCGGCGCAATCGTTCGCGGCGCGTGCAAAGCGCTATCGAACAAGGCCAGCTGGACCTTGCCGAGGGTCGCTGGAGCAGCGCCGAAAAGCATCTGCAACGGGCCGCCGAGGCTGAGCCGCAGCCATTGCTGTATTACCTAGGCGCCGCGCGAGCCGCCAATGAACAGGCCCGTCATGCCGAGAGCGATGCATTGCTTGAACGCGCCCTGTTGCGTCAACCGCAGGCCGAGCTGGCTATCGCCCTGAGCCATGCTCAGCTGCAGATCGACCGTGGCGACAGTGACGGTGCCTTGCAGACCCTGCAGGCCATGCACGAGCGCCATCCACGCAATGTGCAAGTGCTGCGTCAATTGCAGCGCCTGCATCAGCAGCGCGGCGAGTGGCCGGCGTTGATTCGCTTGCTGCCCGAGTTGCGCAAGGACAAGGCTTTGCCCGTGGCCGAACTGGCCGAGCTGGAGCGTCGCGCCTGGGGCGAGAATCTATCCTTGGCAGCCGTGCAACCGGGTGCCAGAGAAGAGGGGCTGGCGGCTTTGCACAGCGCTTGGCAGGAGTTGAGTTCGGGCCAGCGTCAGGAGCCGGCGCTAGTTCTGGCCTATGCCGAGCAGTTGCGTCAGCTCGGTGCGCAGGTCGAGGCGGAGGAGGTCCTGCGTCAGGCCCTCAAGCGGCAGTACGACAGCCATCTGGCACGCCTCTACGGGCTGGTGCGCGGTGCCGATTCAAGCAAGCAATTGCAGAGCGCTGAAGCATGGCTCAAGCAGCATCCAGATGATTCCAGTCTGTTGCTGACACTGGGCCGACTCTGCCTGCAAAACCGCCTGTGGGGCAAGGCTCGGGATTATCTGGAAGCCAGCCTGCGCCTGCAACGCAACCCCGAAGCCTGCGCCGAGCTTGCCCGGCTGTTGGCACAATTGGGTGATACCCAAGGCAGCAATCAGCTGTTCCAGGAGGGGCTTGGATTGCTGGATGAGCGTTTGCTGGCCGCGCCACTCCCCGAGTTGGCGAGGGGCTGAGCCGGATCTATGGGAGGGCTTTCGGGCCCTTTCGCGGGCAAGCCTTGCTCTCGCAATATCCACAGCGCCTGAGTCGTACACCGGTATGAGCAAAGGTTGCCCGCGAAGAGGGCCTGAGCGACAAAGCAAATCTTGCAGCCATGCGTTGTTGCACATTCGCTGAACTTTGAAGCGTTTTCAGAATTGTCTTAACTGCGTCGTCTTGAAAGCCGGACGACCTTTACTCTACCGTGGCAACTTGTCTTTTCCGATATCGGGTTTGCCATGATTCTGGCTCGTTCGCGTTCCATGTTCCTGTTGGCGTTTTTCGCCTCGATGTCGATCATGGGCGCCGCGCTGTATCTTGAATACGAAGTTGGCCTGCAACCCTGTTCGCTGTGCATCGCACAGCGATTTTTCGTGGTGGTATTCGGTGTGTCCTGCCTGGCGGCTGCGGTACATTTTCCGCGCACCCGGGGCATCCGTGTCTATTCCGCCATCGCCCTGCTCAGCGCTGTACTCGGTGGCTTTGCCGCGACGCGGCAGTTGTGGTTGCAGGACCACGCCGATATATCGGCACTGACCTGCCACCCCGGTTTGTGGCAGATGCTGCAACACGCGCCGCTCCTGCAAACCCTGAAGGTGCTGGCACTGGGCACGCCCGATTGTGGCTCCGTCACCTGGACTCTGCTGGGCTTGAGCCTTCCCGAGTGGAGTCTGCTGGGTTTTAGCGGGCTGGGAGCGTTCGCGGTCATCCAGCTATTGCACCGCTGATGCGTCAGATGGCGGTGTCGGCGCCAGGGCAGTGGATAAAACACTTGTATGAACTTAGTCGCATGCGTACCTTGAAGCCACTGCCGTGCGGGCATAATCTCCCTGCACGCGCCCAAGAAATCAGGCTGTCGAGTGCTGCTTCTTGCGTCGGGCTTTCGGCCCAAGGTCGCATCGAACGGGCAGCACCTCCCAAGGGAAAATCATCATGTTGGAAAGTTGCAAGAATGCTCAGGAACGCTGGGGCGGGGTTCATTTGCTTATCGACCGTTGGTTGAACGAGCGTGAAGAACTGGTCAAGGCGTATCGCGAACTGGAAGCCAAGTCCGATACCCTCGGCGCGGATCATCAGGTACTGCTGACGTTCTGCGAGGCACTCGTCGATTACTGCTCCGCCGGGCATTTCGAGGTTTACGAACAGCTCAATAGCGAAGCCAAGGCCTTCGGTGACGAGCGTGGACTGGAGTTGGCGGATCAGTATTACCCGCGTATCAACGCGATCACCGAGAAGGCCATGGCCTTCAACGATCACTGCGATAATGGCGACTGGTCCCATGCCGATGAAGTAGCTGCCGAGCTCAAGGCATTGGGTGGTTTGCTGCACGAGCGTTTCGAGCTTGAAGACTTGTTGATCGAGGTGCTGCACACCTCGCACAAGGAAGCCGTTGCAGTGCCGCAGTAAGCGGTCGGCAGGCCGGGAGTCAATCCCTTCCCGCCAGGGGTGTTTCACCTATCAGTCGGCGACGCCCAGCAGTTCTATCTCGAAAGTCAGTGGGGTGTAAGGCGCGATCACATCGCCCGCACCCTGCGCGCCATAGGCCAGCGCCGACGGTATCACCAGCCGCCACTTGGCCCCTACCGGCATCCCCTCCATCCCATCGCGCCACCCTTCGATCACACTGTCGAGTCGGAACCATTGCGGTTGCGAGTTCTCGTCGAACACGCTGCCATCCGGCAGCATCCCTTTATAGGTGACCTGCACGCGCCCGCTGGCTTTGGCGGCGTTGCCATTCCCTGCTTTCAGTTCGGTGATCAGGATGCCATTGGGCAGGGCTCGCACGCCTGGCTTGGCTTTTTCGGCAGTCAGAAAATCATGCTCGGCGCTCAGGGCTTTTTCACTTTGCGGTTGCGCGCTGCTGGCCGCGACCTGAGCGTCGTGCTCGGTGAGAATCTGCTCGATGCGTTCCTCGCTCAACGCCAGTGGCTCACCCTTGTAGGCTTGGCGCAACCCCTCGATCAGGGCGTCGAGTTGCAGTCCAGGTACCTCGTCATGCAAGCGCGAGCCGAGGCTGGCGCCGAGGCTGTAACCAAGATCGTGGGGGCTGGTGGTCGGCACTGGCTCGGCGGCGTGGGCCATGGTGGTGAGCAGGCAAAGCGGTAACCAAATCCGGTGTTGCATGGGCACTCTCCACGTTCGAATAATCGTGATTATGCCAGTGCCCGATGTCCCTGCGCAGATGCTCTTTGAAACATTGGCGCAAGCAGCGCCTCTTGCTTATGCAACGTAGCGCCGGATGTGCTGTCAATATGCCCTAGCGGCTGTGGCTTGAGAGGGCTAGTATGGGCCGCATTCACGTCAGCCAGGAGGTAAACCATGTCGGCCAGTAAGAAGCCTGTAAATACTCCGTTGCATTTGCTCCAACAGCTTTCGAGCAGCTTGCTCGAGCATTTGGAAAGTGCCTGCTCCCAGGCATTGGCTGATGCCGAGAAGTTGCTTGCCAAGTTGGAAAAACAACGAGGAAAGGCTCAAGAAAAACTCCACAAATCGCGCACCAAACTGCAAGACGCTGCCACTGCCGGTAAAGCCAAGGCGCAGACCAAGGCCAAGGGCGCTGCTGCCGAGCTCGAGAAACTGCTGGACGCACTGCAGGCTCGTCAGGCAGAGACCCGTCACTACATCGTTCAGCTCAAGCGCGACGCTCAGGATAGCCTGAAGCTCGCTCAAGGCGTGGGCAAGGTCAAGGAGGCTGCCAGCAAAGCGTTAGCCAGCCGTCCTGCTTCCAAGCCGGCGACTACCAAGGCAAGCAAGGCTGCCAAGCCTGCGGCTAAAGCGGCGGCCAAATCGGCTGCAGCCAAGCCTGCTGCAAAACCTGCGGCTGCCAAGGCTGCGGTCAAGGCCCCTGCCAAGACTGCTGCTGCGAAATCGGCTGCCAAACCCGCTGCTGCCAAACCTGTCACCCGGGCTGCTGCGAGCAAGGTCGCTGCCAAGCCTGCCGTCAAAGCTGGCACTTCGACCGCCAAGCCTGCTGCCAAACCGACCGCTGCCAAAGCTGCCAGTGCAGCCAAGCCGGCCGCTAAAGCCAAGCCTGCAACTGCAGCCAAACCGGCCGCTGCTGCCAAATCGACTGCTGCAAAACCAGCTGCCGCCGCTAAATCGACCGCTGCTGCGAAACCAGCTGCCGCTGCCAAGTCGACCGCTGCTGCGAAACCAGCTGCCGCCGCCAAATCGACCGCTGCTGCGAAACCAGCTGCCGCCGCCAAGTCGACCGCTGCTGCGAAACCCGCTGCCGCCGCCAAGTCGACCGCTGCTGCGAAACCAGCTGCCGCCGCCAAGTCGACCGCTGCTGCAAAACCAGCTACCGCCGCCAAGTCGACTGCTGCTGCAAAACCAGCCACTGCCGCCAAGCCTGCCACCGCTGCCAAGCCTGCCACCGCTGCCAAACCAGCACGTACGCCAGCAGTGAAAAAACCAGCCGCTGCGAAGCCAGCTGCCAAAACCGGTACGTCGGCACCCGCTGCAGTCAGCAAGCCGGAATCGGCACCTGCCAGCCCTGCCAGCCCGGCACCGTCCACTGCATCGACATCCGTCGCCGCACCGGCAACCAGCACCGCCACACCTTCGAGCGCTTCCTAAGCGTCGGGCACTGCGGCGCGCAGTCGACCCAGCGCGCCGCGGTCGTCCATCTTCGCCGCCGGGCTTTTCGGTTCCGGCAGCATGGCTTCCAGCCATAACTTCGGTTGAGCGGTTGCAGGCCAGTCTTCGCAGCGTCGTGCCAGCCGCTCAAGCAATACCTTCTCCGCTTGCAATTCCAGCCCCTTCACCGTCTCGCGCAACTGCGCCAGCTGGCTATCGTGCCTTGCGACTTCGCGCCACCGCCGACGCAAGCCCCGTAACGGCTCGACAACGGCAGCGGACCATTCCTGCGCCAGGGTTTCCAGCATCGCCAAGCGCTCAGGGGTGCAGGCCACCGAGCGCCGTTCAAGCCAGGCCCCACAGAGCAGCAGGCACACGTTGGCGCCCAGATCGTCCTGCAAGGCCAGGCAGTCCTCGGTCACGCCGGGGCATTGATAAAGCGAGACCGCAAAGGTCCATAGATCAGCTTGCATAGCAGTGCCCGCGCCAGTTGCCGACGAAGCTGGTAGACTCCGCCGCCATTATGATCCGAATTCAGAACCTCACTTTACAGCGTGGCCCGCAACGTCTGCTAGAAGACGCCGAGCTGACCCTGCACGCCGGCCATAAAGCCGGCCTGATCGGTGCCAACGGCGCCGGCAAATCCACCTTGTTCGCCCTGTTGCGCGGCGAGTTGACGCCCGATGGCGGTAGCTGCGACCTGCCGGCGGACTGGCGGATCGCACACATGCGCCAGGAAATCGAAACCCTGGACCGCATCGCCGTCGACTACGTACTCGACGGCGACCTGTACCTGCGTCAGGTACAGCGCGACCTGCTGGCGGCCGAAAGCGCCCAGGACGGCAGCGCCCTGGCGCGTCTGCATGCCGAGCTCGACAGCGCCGACGGCTACACGGCCGATGCCCGCGCACGCAAGCTGCTGGCCGGCCTTGGCTTTACCAACGAGCAGATGGACCGACGCGTCGGCGACTTCTCCGGTGGCTGGCGCATGCGCCTGAACCTGGCCCAGGCGCTGATGTGCCCGTCCGACCTGCTGCTGCTCGACGAACCCACCAACCACCTGGATCTCGATGCGATTCTGTGGCTCGAAGACTGGCTGAAGAATTATCCGGGCACCTTGCTGCTGATTTCCCACGACCGGGATTTCCTCGATGCCGTGGTCGATCACATCGCCCATATCGAACAGTGCAAGATGACCGTCTACCGTGGCGGCTATTCGGCTTTTGAACGCGCCCGTGCCGAGCGTCTGGCCCAGCAACAACAGGCCTACGACAAGCAGCAGGCGCAGCGCGCGCACATGGAAAAATACATCGCCCGCTTCAAGGCCCAGGCCACCAAGGCGCGGCAGGCCCAGAGCCGCATCAAGGCACTGGAACGGATGGAAGAACTGTCGGCTGCGCATGTCGATTCGCCGTTCGATTTTGTGTTTCGTGAATCGCAGAAAATCTCCAGCCCGCTGCTGGATCTGTCCGAAGGCCGCCTGGGTTATGGCGACAAGACCATCCTCGAGAAGGTCAAGTTGCAGCTCACTCCCGGTGCCCGCATAGGGCTGCTGGGGCCAAATGGCGCCGGCAAGTCGACCCTGATCAAGAACCTCGCCGGCGAACTCGAGCCCCTAAGCGGTCGCCTGGTGCGCGGCGAGAACCTGACGGTGGGTTACTTCGCCCAGCATCAACTGGACTCGCTGGACAGCAAGGCAAGCCCCTTGCTGCACCTGCAGCGCCTGGCTCCCAGCGAGCGCGAGCAGACGCTGCGCGATTTCCTCGGCGGTTTCGACTTCCGCGGCCCGCGCACCGATGAGCCGGTGCTGAATTTCTCCGGTGGCGAAAAGGCTCGTCTGGCCTTGGCGCTGATCGCCTGGGAGCGGCCCAACCTGCTGCTGCTCGACGAACCGACCAACCACCTGGATCTGGAGATGCGCCTGGCGTTGACCATGGCGCTGCAGGAATTCAGCGGCGCGGTGCTGGTGGTTTCTCACGATCGGCATTTGCTCAAGAGCACCACCGACGATTTCCTGTTGGTGGCCGATGGCAAGGTCGAGCCCTTCGACGGCGATCTCGACGATTACGCGCGCTGGCTGGTGGACTACCGCCAACGCAACGCGCCAGCCAGCAGTGCGCCGGTCAATGCCGACAAGACCGACAGGAAGGCTCAGCGCCAGGCTGCCGCCGCGTTGCGCCAGCAATTAGCCCCGCACAAGCGTCAGGCCGACAAGCTGGAGCAAGAGCTCGGTACCGTGCACGAGCAGTTGGCCAAGATCGATGCGCGCTTGGGCGACTCCGACGTCTATGAGCCCGGGCAGAAAGACGAACTGCGGGACCTGCTGGCGCGACAGGCCAAGTTCAAGGTGCGTGAGGGCGAATTGGAAGAAGCCTGGATGGAAGCCCTGGAATTGCTGGAAAGCATGCAGGCGCAGCTGGAAGCACTGTCCTGACAGTCGACACCAGCGCGAGGCTCGATTAACGTCCCCTTGTAGCAAGGGGCTCGCCCCCGAAATAGCCCACCCCATACCTGAGGCGCATCATTACACTACACGTCTGGCTGGCATTCTTCGCGGCATGCTGGGTCATCAGCCTGTCGCCTGGCGCTGGGGCGATCGCCTCGATGTCGAGCGGGCTGCAGCACGGTTTCTGGCGCGGCTACTGGAACACCTTGGGCTTGCAGCTGGGCCTCATTGCCCAGATCGCAATCATCGCCGCGGGCGTCGGCGCTGTGCTGGCCGCCTCGGCCACCGCCTTTACCTTGATCAAATGGTTCGGCGTGCTCTATCTCCTTTACCTGGCCGTCAAGCAATGGCGGGCGTTGCCCCATGACCTGAGCGCCGATGCGTCGGTGAAGGCGGCGGGCAGGCCGCTGACGCTGGTTGGTCGCGGGTTTCTGGTCAACATCAGCAATCCCAAGGCGCTGGTGTTCATGCTGGCGATCCTGCCGCAGTTCATCGATCCCCAGGCGCCGTTATTGGCGCAGTACCTGACCATTGGCGTGACCATGGTGGCGGTGGATTCGGTGGTGATGGCGGGTTACACCGGGTTGGCGTCCAAGGTCCTGCGTTTGCTGCGCACGCCTCGCCAGCAGCAACGCATGAACCGCACCTTTGCAGGGCTGTTCATCGCCGCAGCGACCTTTCTCGCCACTCTGCGCCGAGTGCCCGTCTAGGGCTGCATCTGGCTGTAATGCTCGACCATGAAGTCGACGAACGCGCGGACCTTGCCCGGCAGGTGTCGGGCATGAGGGTAAAGCACGTGATAGTGGCGATCGCCCAAGGTGTACTGGGGCAATACCCGGATCAACCGTCCCTCGCGCAGATCGGCCTTGACCGTGGCAAAGGTGAAGGCGGCAATGCCTGCGCCGGCGAGTGCGGCTGCGTATAGCGAGGTAATGGTGTCGGCGCGCAGGCCATTGCCGGGGCGAGTCGGTTGGGGCATGGCGTTATCGCTGTGCAGTTGCCAGTCGCTGCCACCTGAATGACCGAGCAGGCGGTGTGCCGGCAGCGCAGCACTGTCGAGTGGTGTGCCATGGCTCTGCAGATAGTGCGGCGACGCCACCAATACCATTGGCGAGACGTCCAGCAAGCGTGACACCAGCGAGGTGTCTGCCAATGGACCGCTGATGCGCAAAGCCACATCGAAGCCCTCGGCCACTAGATCGACAAAGCGATCGGCGCACGACAGTTCCAGCTGGATCTGTGGATAACGTTGCTCGAAGGCCGGCAGCCATTGCCCCAGCTCCAGAGTGCCGACCACCAGCGGCAGGCTGACTTTGAGCCGCCCGCTGGGCTGCTGATGGTCGTTGCACAGGGCGGCAGCGGCATCGACTCGCTCGAGGATATCGACGCAAGCCGCGTAATAATCCTGGCCTGCTGCAGTCAGGCTCAGCTGCCGAGTCGTACGATTGACCAACCGCACACCCAGTTCGGCCTCCAGCTGTTGCAGATGCCTTGAGACGGAAGAGTGGGTGGTATCCAGGCGTTCGGCGGCCGCGGAGAAGCCCTGTGCTTCGACGAGGCTGCAGAATACGCGCATGGCGTGCAGTTGGTTCATGGTGGGCTCAGCGTATCGGCAGGTTGAGGATCTGGGAAGTGGTCAAGATATCGCCAAAGGTGTCTTCCACGCTCGCCAAGGCTGCGCGATGCAGGCTGTCCTTGTCGATAGCCTCGCCGTTGAAGCGGGTGATGGCGCGGGTGGCGGAGGCGTCGGACGCTACTACCACCTTGTAGCCCAGCGGCTCGGCATCGCGCGCGGCGGCGGCGACGCACGCATGGGTCATCAGGCCGGCGACGATCACGGTGTCGATGTTGGCGGCTTTGAGGCGCTTGTCCAGATCGGTGCTGGCGAACACGCTCACTGTATTTTTCTGCAGGACTTGGTCATGGCTGCGCGGTTGCATCTGCGGATGGAACTTGACCGATTCGCCGTCGATGGCGAACACCGGTGCGCCGGCTGGAGCGACGTGCTGGATGTGGTAGACCGGGATTTCACTGCGATCGGCGTACTCGATCAGTTGGCGGGTATTGGCCAAGGCAGCATCGCCATCAGGGATGGGCATGCGCCCGGTGAAGTACTCGTTCTGGAAGTCGATGACCAGCAGGGCGGTCTTGCCGCGGTCCAGATGTTCGAGCGGGGTAGCACCAAACATGGCGCGGATGGTCGGCTGTTCGTTGGCCAGCGCGCTGCTGGCGGCCACGGCGGACAGGACACAGGCACTGAGGAGTCGGCGGGTGAATCGGAACATGGTGGCAAGCCTCTTATGGATGGGAAGAGGCTTGAATCCTAGGGGGCGGTGGCGTGCTGGAACACAGCGCAAGCGTTACAGGATTTGTGCATGAAGTGCACAAGTAGTGGGCTACTCCGCTTTCTGCGTTTTTGCTTCTAGTTCTTTGCGTGCCACCCGCGCGGCCTTGAACCGGCGGCTTACCCACAGCAGCACACCCAGCAGAATCAGGCCACCGAGGACCCACAACTCGTATTTCTTGACGTTGCCCAATATGCCTTCGAGCAGCGCGCCGAAGTGATAGGCAGCCAGACCGAGGGCGGCCGACCAGATCAGAGCCCCCAGGCCGTTGAGCAGCAGATAGCGCCGCGGCGGATAGCCGGACAGGCCGATAGCGACCGGCATCACGGTTCGCAGCCCATAGACGAAGCGGAACCCCAACACCCACAGGTCGGGGTGGCGGCGGATGTGGTCCAGTGCGCGGTCGCCCATGGTCTGCCAGCGTGGCTTGCGCGCCAGCAACTTGCGGCCATGACGCCTGCCGAGGAAATACCACAGCTGATCACCCGCATAGCTGCCAAGAAAGGCAACCAGCATGACCATCTTGATGTCCATGTATCCACGGAAGGCCAGAAACCCGGCGAGCACCAATACGGTTTCGCCTTCGAAGAAGGTCCCCAGGAACAGTGCGAGGTAGCCGAACTCTTGCAGGAAATGTTGGAGCATTATCTGGATGCTGGCGAAATGAACGCGCAGCCTAACCCTTCAGGACGATTCGTGAAAGTGTCGAAATGTGTCTTGGCGTTAACAAGTTCTACAACCCCTATGGCAAACGTCCTACAAACAGGGGTGACTTGGGGCTGTAACCAGACCGTCATATTGACGGCCTATAACGTTAACGCCGGCCCGCCCGAGCGGGGTTCCCGCTGCCCGAGGCTCTGGCTGGGGGCGTTGCCGGGTATCGATGATCGGGATATCCGCAGCGGGCGCGATGATCAGTCGCGCCCTCACGGCGGCGCAGCAGCACTATCTGGCAGCCGACGGCTGGCACCGCTGCCGGTCGCTCAGACGAGGGTGTTATCCTTGACCCTCACTGCATTCACACCGCGCAGGCGTAGACAGTCTCTTCATCTTTTCTTCTGTCCGCGCCGCTCAACTGACAAGAGGGCAATAATGATGCCCTTCGGGAATGCCCAATGAACAACGAGACACTCACCGAGACCGCCATGAAAGACGCCCAGCCGATCACCACGGCCGAGGTCCATGAGGTTCCTGTCGAGCACTTAGAGGCTGCAGCGCCCCCTATGGATGTTCCTGTTCCGATTCCTGCGCCGCCGCCGCCCCCGGTCATCGCTATCCCCAGCCTTGACGACAGCAGCCTGTACATCCATCGCGAGCTGTCCCAGCTGCAGTTCAATATTCGGGTTCTCGAGCAGGCACTGGACGAATCCTATCCACTGCTGGAGCGCCTGAAGTTTCTGCTGATCTTCTCCAGCAACCTCGACGAGTTCTTCGAGATCCGCGTGGCGGGGCTCAAGAAGCAGATCACCTTCGCCCGTGAACAGGCCGGTGCCGATGGCCTGCAACCGCATCAGGCGCTGGCGCGCATCAGCGAGCTGGTGCATGGGCATGTCGATCGCCAGTACGCGATCCTCAACGACATCCTGCTGCCTGAGCTCGAAAAGCATCAGGTGCGTTTCATTCGTCGTCGCCACTGGACGGCCAAGCTCAAGGCCTGGGTGCGCCGCTATTTCCGCGACGAGATCGCGCCGATCATCACGCCTATCGGCCTTGACCCGACGCATCCGTTCCCGTTGCTGGTAAACAAGAGCCTGAACTTCATCGTCGAGCTCGAAGGTGTCGACGCCTTCGGCCGCGATTCCGGGCTGGCGATCATTCCGGCACCGCGGCTGTTGCCACGGGTGATCAAGGTGCCGGAAGAGGTCGGCGGCCCGGGCGACAACTTCGTCTTCCTGTCTTCGATGATCCATGCCCACGCCGACGATCTGTTCCAGGGCATGAAGGTCAAGGGCTGCTATCAGTTCCGCCTGACCCGTAACGCCGACCTGGCGGTCGATACCGAGGACGTCGAAGACCTGGCCCGCGCTCTGCGTGGCGAGCTGTTCTCGCGCCGCTATGGCGATGCCGTGCGCCTCGAAGTGGCGGACACCTGCCCCAAGCAGCTCTCGGACTACCTGCTCAAGCAGTTCAGCCTGGCCGAAAGCGAGCTGTATCAGGTCAACGGCCCGGTCAACCTGACGCGGCTGTTCAGCATCACCGGCCTCGACAGCCATCCGGAGCTGCAATACAAACCCTTCACCCCGGCGATTCCGAAGCTGCTGCAAAACAGCGAGAACATCTTCAGCGTGATCAGCAAGCAGGACATCCTGCTGCTGCACCCATTCGAATCCTTCACGCCGGTGGTCGACCTGCTGCGCCAGGCCGCCAAGGACCCACACGTGCTGGCCGTGCGCCAGACGCTGTACCGCAGCGGTGCCAACTCCGAGATCGTCGACGCGCTGGTCGATGCTGCGCGCAACGGCAAGGAAGTGACCGCGGTGATCGAGCTGCGGGCGCGCTTCGATGAAGAATCCAACCTGCAGATGGCCAGCCGCCTGCAGGCTGCCGGCGCGGTGGTGATCTACGGCGTGGTGGGCTACAAGACCCACGCCAAGATGATGCTCATCTTGCGCCGCGAGGGCAGCGAGATCGTCCGCTACGCGCATATGGGCACCGGCAACTATCACGCCGGCAACGCGCGGTTGTACACCGACTACAGCCTGCTGACATCGGATGATGCGCTGTGCGAGGACGTTGGCAAGCTGTTCAGCCAGTTGATCGGCATGGGCAAGACCCTGCGCATGAAAAAACTCCTGCACGCGCCCTTCACCTTGAAGAAAGGCATGCTCGACATGATCGCCCGGGAGACGCAGTTCGCTCTGGATGGCAAGCCGGCGCACATCATCGCCAAGTTCAACTCGCTGACCGATCCGAAGATCATCCGCGCGCTGTACAAGGCCAGTCAGTCAGGGGTGAAGATCGATCTGGTCGTGCGCGGCATGTGCTGTCTGCGTCCGGGGATCGCCGGTGTGTCGCACAACATCCATGTGCGCTCGATCATCGGTCGCTTCCTGGAGCACACGCGGGTGTTCTACTTTCTCAATGGTGGCGAAGAGCAGATGTTCCTGTCCAGCGCCGACTGGATGGAGCGCAACCTCGATAAACGCGTCGAGACCTGCTTCCCGGTGGAAGGCCGCAAGTTGATCGTGCGGGTCAAGAAGGAGCTCGAAGCCTACCTGACCGACAACACCCATTCGTGGCTCCTGCAGGCCGACGGCAGCTATCTGCGCAGCACGCCGACCGGCAACCAGAATGCCCGTAGCGCCCAGGACACCTTGCTTGAGCGCCTGAGCAACCCGATCCTGCCGGTCCGCTGAGTCAACTGTGGGAGCAAGGCTTGCCCGCGAAGGCGTCCCCAGCAGCACCCAAGGTTGAGGGTGCTGCCAAGGGCCCCTTCGCGAGCAAGCTTTGCTCCCGCAGGGGCCTGGCGCTTCAGTGAACGCTGAGGATGATGCCGACTCTGGCCAGCCACTGGGCTTCCTGCTCGAAGTCGGCCTGGGTCAGCTGGTTGTTTTCCAGCCAGCCGTCCGGGAACACCACATCCAGATGATTGCCCGCAGCCTGCAACATGACCTGGGGCATTTCCTGAGTGCCACGAATGTGGTGGAACAGGATGGCGAAGCGCAGCAGCACGCACAGACGGATCAGTTTGTCGCCGTTCTCGCCAAAGTCCGCGAACTTGTCCTTGGGGATGTTGCGCCGGTGCCCGCGTACCAGCAGGGCGAGCATTTGCTGGTCTTCACGAGAGAAGCCTGACAGGTCCGAGTGCTCGATCAGGTAGGCGCCATGCTTGTGGTAGTGATAGTGGGCGATGTCCAGGCCGATTTCGTGGACCTTGGCGGCCCAGCTCAGCAAATCCCGCCACATCTCGTCGTCCAGGTCCCACGCCGCTGCGACTTGCTCCAGCGCGTGCAGGGCCTTGCGTTCGACGCGTTCGGCCTGATCGAGGTCGACATGGTAGCGGTCCATCAGCGAGCTGAGGGTGCGCTCACGCACGTCTTCGTGATGATGACGGCCCAGCAGGTCGTAGAGCACGCCCTCGCGCAAGGCGCCTTCACAGTGGTCCATGCGCTGCAGGCTCAAGGCATCGAAGATCGCTTCGAGGATCGCCAGGCCGGCCGGGAAGATCGAGCGGCGATCGGGCTTGATCCCGTCGAAGTCGATTTTCTCGATGTCTCCCAGTTTGAACAGCTTGCGTTTAAGCCACGCCAGCCCCTCGGCATTGACCTCGCCAGAGCCCTGGCCGTTAGCCTTGAGCGCCAGACCGATGGCGCGAACGGTGCCCGAGGAGCCGATGGCTTCGTCCCAGCCGATGCGATGCAGCGCGTTTTCGATGCCCATGATCTCGAGGCGCGCAGCGGTGTAAGCCTGGGCGTAGCGGGCCGGGGTGATCTTGCCGTCCTTGAAGTAGCGTTGGGTGTAACTCACGCACCCCATCTGCAGGCTCTCGCGCAGCAGCGGCTCGAAACGCTGGCCAATGATGAATTCGGTACTGCCGCCCCCGATGTCGGCCACCAGGCGCTTGCCCGGAGTATCGGCGAGGGTGTGGGAAACGCCCAGATAGATCAGGCGCGCTTCTTCGCGCCCGGAGATGACTTCGACTGGGTGGCCGAGGATGCCTTCGGCGCGGCGGATGAATTCGCCACGGTTGCGCGCTTCACGCAGGGCGTTGGTGCCGACGATACGCACGGCGCCCAAGGGCAGGCCGTTGATCAGCTGTGCGAACCGCTTGAGGCAATCGAGGCCGCGTTGCATCGATTCTTCGCTGAGCTTGCGCTCGTCGTCGATGCCCGCAGCCAGTTGCACCTTTTCGCCGAGGCGCTCGAGGATGCGGATTTCGCCGGAATCCGCCTTGGCCACCACCATGTGAAAGCTGTTGGAGCCCAGGTCGATAGCGGCGATCAAGGACAGGTGCTTGGCTTTACTGTGCGGCATGGTCGGAAGGTCTCGGTCGATAACCCCGTCATCGTGCCACGATCCTACCGTGGCGCCAACGACTGTCCGTACCAAGCCCTTATTGCTGGCCGATAAACGCTGCGAGTTCCGGGGTTTGGGGGTTGGCGAAAAGAATTTTCGGGTCGCCGACTTCGTGGACCTTGCCCTGGTGCATGAACACCAGCTTGTCGCCCACTTCACGTGCGAAGCGCATTTCGTGGGTGACCATGATGAGGGTCATGCCTTCGGT
Organism: Pseudomonas baltica; assembly: GCF_031880315.1. Lineage (NCBI taxonomy): Bacteria > Pseudomonadati > Pseudomonadota > Gammaproteobacteria > Pseudomonadales > Pseudomonadaceae > Pseudomonas > Pseudomonas baltica. Next base: position 3,761,562 of record NZ_CP134771.1, read on the forward strand.
GGCGAGCTTGCGCACCACGGCGAGCACTTCATTGACCAGCTCCGGGTCGAGCGCCGAAGTGATTTCGTCGCACAGCAACACCTTGGGTGACATCGCCAAGGCGCGGGCGATGGCGACACGTTGCTGCTGGCCGCCGGACAGGCGATCAGGGAAGGCGTCGAATTTTTCCGCCAGACCCACGCGCTGGAGCATCTCCTTGGCCAGCTCGCGAGCCTTGGCCTTGGGCACCTTCTGCACTACCTGCGGGGCGAGCATGACGTTTTCGCCCACGCTCAGGTGCGGGAACAGATTGAACTGCTGGAAGATCATCCCGACCTTCTGGCGCAAGGTGCGTAAATCGGCGCGGGCGGCGTCGAGGTATTCGCCATCGACTTCGATGACCCCGTCGTTGATCGACTCCAGGCCGTTGAGGGTGCGCAGCAAGGTGCTCTTGCCCGAGCCGCTGCGGCCGATGATCGTCACCACCTGGCCCTCTTCGACGCTCAGGTCGATGCCCTTGAGCACGTGGTGGTCGCCGTAGTATTTGTGCAGGGCGGAAATTCTAAGCAGAGGCATGCAGTCTCCTTTCCAGATAGCGCGCGCTGAGGGACAGGGGGTAGCAGATAATGAAATAGCCAACGGCAACCAGCCCGTAGACCAGGAAGGGTTCGAACGTGGCGTTGGCGAGCATGCCGCCCGTCTTGGTCAGTTCGGTGAAGCCGATGATCGAGGTCACCGCAGTGCCTTTGACCACTTGCACCGAGAAACCCACGGTAGGCGCCACCGCGATGCGCAGGGCCTGGGGCAGCACCACGTAGCGCAGTTGTTCATAGCGGGTCATGGCCAGGCTCGCCGAGGCTTCCCATTGGCCGTTGTTGACCGACTCGACACAGCCGCGCCAGATCTCCGCCAGATAGGCGCTGGTGAACAGCGTCAGGGCCAGCGCGGCGGACGCCCAGGGCGATATGTCGATCCCCATCAGGCCGACGCCGAAGAACACCAGGAACAGCTGCATCAGCAGCGGAGTGCCCTGGAACAGATCGATGTAGGTGCGTGCCAGGTTGCGCCCCAGGCGGCTCTTGGAAATGCGTACGACCATCACCAGCAAGCCGATGACGCTGCCGCCGATAAAAGCCACCAGCGACAGCGCGAAGGTCCATTGCAGGCCGGTGAGCAGGTTGCGCACGATGTCCCACAGGGTGAAGTCCATCAGCTGTTCCTCGCGATGAAGCGCCGACCCACCCAGTTCAGCAGGATGCGGATCAGCAAGGCCATGACCAGATAGATGGCGGTGGTCAGCAGATACGTCTCGAAGGCGCGGAAGTTGCGCGACTGGATGAAGTTGGCGGCGAAGCTGAGCTCCTGGGTGGCAATCTGCGAGCAGACGGCCGAGCCGAGCATGACGATGATGATCTGGCTGGTGAGGGCAGGCCAGACCTTGCCCAGCGCCGGCAGCAGGACCACATGGCGAAAGGCTTCGGCGCGGCTCATGGCCAGCGCCGCAGCGGCTTCCAGCTGGCCACGCGGGACGGCCTGGATGCCGGCGCGGATGATCTCGGTGCTGTAGGCGCCCAGGTTGATCACCATGGCCAGCACGGCGGCCTGCCATTCGGTGATGCGGATGCCCAGCGACGGCAGGCCGAAGAAGATGAAAAACAGCTGCACCAGGAACGGCGTATTGCGGATCAGCTCGACGTAGACGCCGAAAATCCCCGAGAACGGCTTGATCTTCCACGCCCGAACCACGCCGCCGAGGATCCCCAGGCCAACCCCGAACAGCGTCCCGATTGCGGTCAGTTCAAGGGTGAACAGCGCGCCACGCAGGAGCTGATCGCTGTGCTGCAAGACCGGGGTGAAGTCGAATTTGTACGCCATGGATGGCCCTCGTCAGGTCGCGGTCGATCAGAGATCTGCAGGAAATGGCTGTTTGAGCCAAGTCTGGGAAATCTTGTCGAGGCTGCCGTCGGCCTTGGCGGCATTGAGGATTTCGTTGACGCGAGCGAGCAGCTCCGGCTCGTTCTTGTTGAGGCCGACGAATGTCGGCGAATCCTTGAGTTTGATTTTCAAAGCAGGAATACGCTTGGGATTGCGCTCGGTGATCGCCACCATGACCACGTTGCCACTGGCGATCAGATCGGTCTGGCCGGCCAGGTAGGCGGCGATGGTCGAATTGTTGTCTTCGAAGCGCTTGATGATCGGGCCGTCTGCACCTTCAGGAGCGGCCTTGCTCAGCTCGATATCTTCGACGGCGCCGCGGGTGACGCTGATGGTCTTGCCCTTAAGGTCGGCGAGGGTCGTGATCGGCTCGTCGGGCGGGCCGAATACCGCGAGGTAAAACGGCGCATAAGGGCGGGAGAAGTCGATGACCTGCTCGCGCTCGGCATTCTTGCCCAGGCTGGAAATCACCAGATCGACCTTGCCGGTGGTCAGATACGGAATGCGGTTGGTGCTGTTGACCGGGGTCAGTTCGAGCTTGACGCCCAGCTTGTCGGCGAGCAGTTGTGCGGTGTCGATGTCCAGGCCGCGAGGTTTCATGTCCGGTCCGACCGAACCGAATGGCGGGAAATCCTGGGGCACGGCGACCTTGAGGGTACCGCGCTGGGTGATGTCCTGCAGGCCGTCGGCGTGGGCGGGCGCCTGGGCCAGCATCAGGCTGGCGAACAAGGCGCCGAGGAGGGTGGTGCAGCGCTTGTACAGGCGACTTTCCATGGGCGGAGCTCCGGGTGGCGAATTCAATGGCATCGATAAGACGATCTGGTCTGGCGGTTTGCACAGCTCATGCCAGATCGCTCGCGGGCAGCGTCGGGTCGGGGTTCAAACGGTGCTTGGTCTTACTGGTCTGACCAGTTGAGCTTTGTAGGTGAGCTTTATCGCACCGTTTTCGGGCAGTGAATCCGGGCCCTGAACCCTATCAGGGCATCGCTTGCAGTGTGGCGGTAATAGTTTTAAAAGGGTTTTTTCGCACTCGCCCACCCCTGCAGAAATGTGATGAATTCGATCAGTCGCGCCGTCCCGGAAGTCGCCCTGCTGGGCATTCGCAGCCTTATTGCCGAGCATGGCTATGGGCCGGGCGACGTGTTGCCTTCGCAACGCGATCTTGCACTGCAATTGGGCGTCAGCCGCGCGTCGCTGCGTGAGGCACTGTCATCGTTGAGCGCCCTGGGCGTGATCAGCGTGCAGCCCGGCAAGGGCGTGTTCATTCGCGCGCCGCTCGAAACTGCGCCAACGGGCGAGGGGCTGAACTGGCCTTTTGCGGCGCAGGCGGCGCCAGCGGAGATATTCCAGCTGCGTTATGCGCTGGAAGGATTTGCCGCGGGCTTGGCGGCGGTGCTGCTCACTGCCGATGAACTTGATGCCCTGGAAGACAACGTGCGTTCGATGCGTGAACAGTTGCGCAATGGCGATTTCGATGCCGCCGCGCAGCTGGATTTCGATTTTCACCGGCGCATTCTGGTCGCCAGCGGCAATCACGCCATGGCAGGAATCCTCACAGCCAGCGCCGATATCTTCCTGGAAAGCCAGAAACTGCCCTTCATCCGTACCGAGCGCGCCATGGAAACCTGGCATGAACACCGCAAGATTCTTCGCGCCCTGGCCCGCCATTCCTCGGCTTCGGCGCAGAAAACCATGCATGAACATGTGCGCAGCGCTGCCCTGCGAACGGGCATCGCATTCGTCACGCCCTAGGGGCGATTGCTTCACTAATGCAACCCCATAGCAATAAGCAATCGACTGTGGCTTCCTGTAATAGAATGGTCCAGCTATGATAGGCCACGTTTTTAGCTTACGAACTGGAGATTTTCCATGAGCAGCGACCTGATCAAGCATGTATCCGATGCCAGCTTCGAGGCTGATGTAATCAACGCCCAAGGCCCTGTATTGGTTGATTACTGGGCAGAATGGTGCGGCCCTTGCAAAATGATTGCACCCGTACTGGACGAAATCGCCGGCACGTATCAAGGCAAATTGACCGTTGCCAAGCTGAACATCGACGAAAACCCCGAAACCCCCATCAAGCATTTCGTGCGCGGTATCCCGACACTGATGCTGTTCAAGGATGGAGAAGTGGCTGCTACCAAGGTTGGCGCGCTGTCCAAGTCGCAACTGGCTGCATTCCTCGACGCGAACATCTGATCCGATGCTGGCGTTGTGAAGGCCCCGCTTGATGCGGGGTTTTTTGTGGGCGCCGACTAGACGTCCCCAAACTCAAGTGGTACATTCGGCCTCGCATTGGTTTCTCCTCTGCCCCCTGCAAGCCGTCGCCGACGCATTCCTACTCGAACAGTACGCGATCCTGTCGCCTTCTCTGCGGCGCGGCCTCATTAAGCCCAAAGCTTAATTTCTCCCTCCAAACATGATTACGTCATTCCCTTATGAACCTGACTGAACTCAAGCAAAAGCCGATTACCGATCTGCTCGAAATGGCCGAACAGATGGGCATAGAAAATATGGCCCGTTCGCGCAAGCAGGATGTGATTTTCTCCCTGTTGAAAAAACATGCCAAAAGCGGCGAGGAAATCTCCGGTGATGGCGTGCTGGAGATTCTCCAGGACGGCTTCGGCTTCCTCCGTTCGGCTGACGCTTCTTACCTCGCTGGCCCCGATGATATCTATGTCTCGCCCAGCCAGATTCGTCGCTTCAACCTGCGCACCGGTGACACCATCGTTGGCAAGATCCGCCCTCCGAAGGAAGGCGAGCGTTACTTCGCCCTGTTGAAAGTCGACACGATCAACTTCGACCGTCCAGAAAACGCGAAGAACAAGATCCTGTTCGAGAACCTTACGCCGCTGTTCCCGACCATCCGCATGAAGATGGAAGCCGGCAACGGTTCCACCGAAGACCTCACCGGTCGCGTGATCGACCTGTGCGCTCCGATCGGCAAGGGCCAGCGTGGCCTGATCGTCGCTCCGCCAAAAGCGGGCAAGACCATCATGCTGCAGAACATCGCCGCCAACATCACGCGTAACAATCCGGAAGTCCATCTGATCGTGCTGCTGATCGACGAGCGTCCAGAGGAAGTGACCGAGATGCAGCGCACCGTGCGCGGCGAAGTGGTTGCCTCGACCTTCGACGAACCACCGACCCGTCACGTGCAAGTGGCCGAGATGGTCATCGAAAAGGCCAAGCGCCTGGTCGAGCACAAGAAGGACGTAGTCATCCTGCTGGACTCCATCACGCGTCTGGCTCGCGCCTACAACACCGTGATCCCGAGTTCTGGCAAGGTGCTGACGGGTGGTGTCGACGCCCATGCGCTCGAGAAGCCAAAGCGCTTCTTTGGTGCCGCGCGTAACATCGAGGAAGGCGGTTCGCTGACCATCATCGCTACCGCGCTGGTCGAAACCGGTTCGAAGATGGACGAAGTGATCTACGAAGAGTTCAAGGGTACCGGCAACATGGAGCTGCCCCTGGACCGCAAGATCGCCGAGAAGCGCGTCTTCCCGGCCATCAACATCAACCGCTCCGGCACCCGCCGCGAAGAGTTGCTGACCGCCGACGACGAGCTGCAGCGCATGTGGATCCTGCGCAAGCTGCTGCACCCGATGGACGAAGTTGCCGCCATCGAGTTCCTGATCGACAAGCTCAAGCAGACCAAGACCAACGACGAGTTCTTCTTGTCGATGAAGCGCAAGTAACGCGTTTGCCGCTTCATGAGAAAACGCCCCGAAAGGGGCGTTTTTTTTGCGTTCGTACGGGATTGTATCTGGAACCATATTCTCGGTCATGTAAACTTCCGCGCTCGATTCAGGCCTCGCGCGGTGCTGTATGGCGCACACGCCAGTATTCAACGGGTGTGCGGTTGATGCGGAGTTAAGACAGTTGTGTCCCGACCTCTATCGCCGACGAGCCTTTGTAATGGTTTGTATCCGATAGGATAAGGAGTGTCATGCACACGTTTGGTAATCGTCGAGACATAGACGGGATGCGGGCCCTGGCCGTCATCCCAGTGGTGCTGTTCCATTTTGGCTTTAGCGCGTTCAGTGGTGGTTTCGTCGGTGTCGATGTTTTCTTCGTCATTTCAGGCTTCTTGATCACTGGCATCCTGTTTCGAGAAATAAACGCACAGCGCTTCAGTTTCCTGGATTTCTGGGGCCGCCGTGCTCGGCGGATCCTGCCAGCACTGAGTGTGGTACTACTGGTGACGCTAGCCCTGGGCTGGCTGCTGCTGACGCCTAAGGATTACTCCGAACTGGGCAGGGCGACGCGTTACCAGGCGCTGTTCATTTCAAATCTCCTGTACATGCGCCAGGACGGCTACTTCGAGCCAGCATCGGACCTCAAACCCTTGCTGCATACATGGTCGTTGGCCGTCGAAGAGCAGTACTACATCTTCTTTCCATTACTCATGATGGTGCTGATGCGCTATCTGCGACATTGGCGCTGGGTGTTGTTTGCGGTGTTGCTAGTCTCGTTCGGATTGAATGTCGGGCATATCGATCGCAAGCCCGAGGTCGCGTTCTTCTCACTGCCGGCGCGCGCCTGGGAACTGTTGTGCGGCGCAATGCTGGCCGTCTTGCCGGCATCGAAAAGCGCTGTCAGGCCCTGGATTTACCAGGTGGCTGGGTTGGCTGGGTTGGCGGCTGTCCTGGTGGCGGTATTCACTTTCGATGCGTCGACGAAATTTCCCGGGTGGGCCGCGTTGCTGCCGGTACTCGGTGCGACTGCACTGATCTGGTCCGGGGCGCAGGGCTCGACATGGGTCGGGCAACTGCTGAGTACGCGCGTGATGGTCTGGATCGGCTTGCTCTCCTATTCCCTGTACCTGTGGCACTGGCCGGTCTATGTCTATGCCAACGCCATCTCTGCCGATGGCATTCAGCCGCTTGAGGCCGCTGCCTGGATAGCATTGGCGTTAGGACTGGCATGGGTAAGCCTGCGTTTCGTCGAACTGCCCTTTCGCGAAAAGCGCGTGTTGGCCGGCCGCAATGCCCTGCTGGTCGGTGCCCTGGTGGCAATTGTGGTACTGGCGGCGATGGGTGCAGTAGTTCGATCTCAAGAGGGATTTCCCCAGCGGCTCTCTGCCAAGGAAATGGAGTACGCCCAATCCAGGGATTGGAATGCGGGACAGGAAGACTGCATGGTGTTGAGCTTCAACGATACGCATCTGGACAAAGCCTGTCTGGCGGGCAAGGGCCAACAGGGCCCGGCGACGCTGCTGTTCTGGGGCGATAGCCATGCCGCGGCATTGTGGCCGGCGATTCAGGCCACGGCCAAAAGCCAGGGCCGGCAGATATGGCTCTACAGTATGAGCGCCTGTCCGCCGATCTTGAGCTCGGCCCCGCGTGAGCGGTGCACGTCTTTCAACGAGCGAACCATGAAGCGGGTGGTCGAGTTGGGGATCAAGCAAGTCGTATTAGCCTCCAACTGGGGGTATTACATGTACAGCTTCGAGGGCGCCGATAAGAGGATGATGCTTAGCCCTCACGACACCAAGCAGCAGGCAGAGCAGCGCCTGGCGGCCGGAGTGACAGCACGTGTCGCGGCGTTGCGCCAGGCAGGCGTGGAGGTCTGGCTATTCAAGCAGGTGCCGCTGCAGCGCAAAGGCGCCGTCGAACGACTGACCAGTCTGGCCAGAATAGGGCGTTCACCCGAAGGGCTGGGGCGTTCGCTTGACGAGCATCTGGCGCGTGATCGCTTCATCAATACGTTGTTCGACTCCCTGAGTGCGGCTGACCCAGGCGTGCGTATCATCGATCCGACATCACTGATGTGCCCTGACAAGATATGTAATATCGAGGCCGACGGGCACCTGCTCTACAAGGACGTAGATCATCTCTCTGACTTCGGAGGTGCTCGAATGAGCCCGCTTTTCGCTCCGTTGGCGCACGGTGCTCAGTAGGATTGAGGACGGCCACGCGCTCACAGTGCTGCAGTTTGGCCCTCAGAACGGGTAGGATGTACACCTATTTTGGGGGTGGCGTCTTTAATGAAATTCAAGGATCTGCGGGATTTCGTGCAGCAACTCGAGCAGCGTGGCGAGTTGAAACGTATTCAGGTACCGATTTCTCCGATACTGGAAATGACCGAGATATGCGACCGGACGCTACGCGCCAAAGGGCCCGCGTTGCTGTTCGAGAACCCTGTGGGGCATACCATTCCCGTGCTCGGCAACCTGTTCGGCACTCCGGGGCGGGTGGCGTTGGGCATGGGCGCCGAGGACGTCTCGGAGCTGCGTGAAATCGGCAAGCTGCTGGCCTTCCTCAAGGAACCGGAGCCGCCCAAGGGGCTCAAGGATGCCTGGTCGAAGTTGCCGATCTTCAAGAAGATCATCGCCATGGCGCCCAAGGTGGTCAAGGATGCGCCCTGTCAGGAAGTGGTCCTCGAAGGCGACGATGTCGACCTCGGCATGTTGCCCGTGCAGCATTGCTGGCCTGGTGACGTCGCGCCGCTGATCACCTGGGGGCTGACGGTGACGCGCGGGCCCAACAAGGAACGCCAGAACCTGGGCATCTATCGCCAGCAAGTCATTGGCCGTAACAAAGTGATCATGCGCTGGTTGAGCCACCGTGGCGGTGCGCTGGACTATCGCGAGTGGTGTGAAAAACATCCGGGCCGGCCATTCCCGGTGTCGGTCGCGCTGGGCGCCGACCCGGCGACTATCCTCGGTGCCGTAACGCCGGTGCCTGACAGCCTTTCCGAATATGCCTTTGCGGGCCTGTTGCGGGGCAATCGTACCGAGCTGATCAAGTGCCGTGGCAACGATTTGCAAGTGCCTGCCAGTGCCGAGATCGTCCTCGAGGGTGTGATCCATCCGGGTGAAATGGCACCCGAAGGCCCGTACGGCGACCACACCGGTTACTACAACGAAGTCGACAGCTTCCCGGTGTTCACCGTCGAGCGCATCACCCACCGGATCAAGCCGATCTACCACAGCACCTACACGGGCCGGCCGCCGGATGAGCCGGCGATCCTCGGCGTGGCCCTGAACGAAGTGTTCGTACCGATCCTGCAGAAGCAGTTTCCGGAGATCACCGACTTCTACCTGCCACCCGAAGGCTGCTCTTATCGCATGGCCATTGTCACGATGAAGAAGCAGTACCCTGGCCATGCCAAGCGGGTAATGCTGGGTGTCTGGTCGTTTTTGCGACAGTTCATGTACACCAAGTTCGTTATCGTCACCGATGACGACATCAACGCGCGGGACTGGAACGACGTGATCTGGGCCATCACCACGCGCATGGATCCAAAACGCGACACCGTGATGATCGATAACACCCCCATCGACTATCTGGATTTCGCCTCGCCGGTGTCCGGTCTTGGCTCGAAGATGGGCCTGGATGCCACTAATAAATGGCCGGGCGAGACCACGCGTGAATGGGGTCGGGTCATCGTCAAGGATGAAGCGGTCACTCGCCGCGTCGACGAACTCTGGAATCAACTGGGAATAGACTGATGCGCGTGACTTTGCAGCCTTGCGGCGCGGTGCTCGACACCTTGCCCGCCGAGCCAATTCTGGCAGCGGCCCAGCGCCTGGGTTACGAGTGCCCGAACAGCTGCCGCAACGGTAATTGCCACGTTTGTTCGGCGTTGCTGGTTGAGGGGCGGGTGCAGCAAGAGGGAGAAGTGCGTGTACAGGGTGAAATCTACACCTGCGTTGCCGAGCCCCTGGAAGATTGCGTCGTTCTGTGGGATGGCGTTCTTGCCTTGGGTGAGTTACCGGTTCGCAGTTTCGCTTGCCAGCTGAGCGAATGCGTGGCGGTGGGCGGGGATGTCTGGCGGGTGCGTTTGCTGGCGCCAGCCGGCAAGCCGCCGCGCTACCATGCTGGCCAATACCTGATGCTCGAGCGCGACAATGGCGAGCGTTCGGCGTTTTCCTTGGCGTCGGCGCCCCATACCGGGCGTCAGCTGGAACTGCACGTATTGGTGCGCGAAGACAGTGCGCGCAACCTGATCGCCCAGTTGCAACGCAACAACGGCGCGCGTCTGCAATTGCCGTTCGGTGATGCGCATCTGGCCGAATTGCCTGACGCACCGCTGGTATTGATTGCCGCAGGCACCGGGATGGCGCAAATGCACAGCCTGATCGAGCATTGCCGAGCAAAGGGTTTTGCTCATCCGGTGCACCTGTACTGGGGCGTGCGGCGGCCCGAAGACTTCTACGAAATCGAGCACTGGCAGGCATGGCAACAGTTGCCCAACTTGTTCTTGCACAAGGTGGTCAGCGATCTTTGCGGCTGGGAAGGGCGGTGCGGCCTGTTGCATGAAGCCGTGTGCGAGGACATTGCCGATCTTTCCCAGGCTCACGTGTATGCCAGCGGTTCACCGGCGATGATCTACGCCACGCTCGACGCACTGGTGGCGGCGGGGATGGACGCGCATCAGATGCGTGCGGATGCGTTTGCCTACGCGCCGCGGTCCTGAATCATGACAGGGCGCGCTGTGGTACCGGATGTATATGAATTTGTATATTTTTATTTACGAATGCCTGAGAGCACTCCCTGCAATAGAGCAACTTTTGATACCTTGCACTTATTCAGGGCTTTATAACAAATTTTAAAACGGATAGTTATAACCAAGACTAAGGGCTTGTTTTTCTGTGGGTATCTGCCGTACGGTAGTCATCAGTACCCTGTCATCGGTTAGAGTAAGTTGTCCTTTCAACTCACGGGGATATCAGGCGTCTGCTTATGTCCGCTATTGAAACTGCACATTTGAACGCGATCTATCCGCCCAGCCTCGATCTGGGGCCGCAACTGACTGATGAGCAGTTGGCGCACTCTCTCGACTCCACCATGGAGCTGCACAAAGGTGGGCCAGTCTGGCTGTTCGCGTACGGCTCGTTGATCTGGCGCCCCGAGTGCGCGGCCGTCGAGCGCCGGCGCGCGCGGATCCATGGCTATCATCGTGGCCTCTACCTGTGGTCTCACGAACACCGCGGCACCCCAGAGCAGCCCGGCCTGGTTTTTGGCCTGGACCGCGGCGGCTCCTGCAGCGGTTTCGCCTTTCGCCTGCCGGAGGAGCATCTGCGTGATTCGCTGGTTGCCCTGTGGAGGCGCGAGATGCCTTATCCCTCCTATCGCCCGCACTGGCTCAATTGCCGCCTCGACGATGGCAGCAAGGTGCAGGCGTTGGGCTTCGTACTCGAGCGTCATCTGCCCAGCTATGCCGGCAACCTGCCGGATAATCTGCTGATGCAGATACTTGCCAATGCCAGTGGGCGCTTCGGCACTACCCGCGAGTATGTCGAGCAGACCATCAGCGCCTTGCGCACGCACGCCATGCCGGACCGCAATCTGGAGGCGCGTATCAAGCGCTGCCATTGCTCGTCCGCCGCCGAACGGATTCAGGTCACTGGCCTGGACGTACCGCGCCTTTAAGGCATCAAACCTGCCCTATACCTTTCCTGCTGGCTGCCGATAACTCTGGCATCGAGGGGTATAGCGCTCCTTCTCATCGACACCACCGCCCGATTTTGATTTGGGTATCGGGGTGTTTATGCTGTGTTCATTTTGCGAGGAGCGAAACATTGAAAGCGTTGATCCTGATGTTGCTGGCGTTGTCCGCGCCAATGGCCGCCATGGCCAATGAAGAGGCCAAGGAAGGCGCCGGGCCTGTCGTCACCTATTACTCGCTGACCCCGCCACTGGTGGGCAATTATTCGCTGGACGGCGGGCCGAAACTGCACGTCTACAAGGCTGATATCGCCCTGAAAGTCACCGGTGCCGAAGCGCTGGCGGCGGTCAAGCACCACGAGCCGCTGATTCGCAACAAGCTGGTGCAGTTGTTCACTCAGCAGACCGTGGATTCGATGAGCAAGTCCGACTCCAAGGAAGCCCTGCGTCAGGAAGCGTTGAAGGAGACCCAGCAGGTGCTCAACGACGAAGAAGGCAAGCCGATAGTTGAAGACCTGCTGTTCAATAACTTGATCGTCCAGTAGTAACGGTCAACGCAACAAACCGAGGACGGCGGCCCACTGCTCGGGTGTAACCGCCATCACCGACAGGCGGCTGCCTTTTTGCACCAGGGCCAGCTCCGCCAGTGCGCTCTGCAATTTCAGGGTGCCGAGGGCGATGACCTTGGGGAAGGTCTGGACGTGGCCGACATCGATCGCGCTCCACGGGTTTTTCTCCGGGCTGGCTTTAGGGTCGTGATAGTGGCTTGCTGGGTCCAGCGCCGTCGGGTCGGGGTACGCCTCGCTGTCGATGCGGGCGACGCCGGCAATTCCGGGTTCGGGGCAGCTTGAGTGGTAGAAGAAGAACTGATCGCCGGCGGCCATGCTGCGGATGAAGTTGCGCGCCTGGTAGTTGCGTACGCCATCCCAGCGGGCATGGCCCAGGCGCTCAAGATCGGTGATGGAGAGCTCGTCGGGCTCGGATTTCATCAGCCAGTAGGCCATGACAGTTCCTCGAAATGTTCGTCTCAGATCATTATTACAGGATTACAATTTACCGACAGCCGGTATCGCGCCACCATTTGCGCGATGAGGCGGGTTGTCGCAGAATGCGCCAACTTTTGATTCAGACACTGCCGTCCGGCCATTGACTACTACATCCGGCGACAGGATTTTTCATATTCATTTTTGGGGGTTGTAGATGCGTCGCAAGCCGGATTTGTTGTGGGTGTTGGTTGCGTTGTTGGGTCTGGGTATCGTGACTACCGGTTATGCGCAGAGTTTCTGGGATCGCAAGGCCGATGAGCCGGCGCCTGTGGTTGCACCCTTGCAGCATCGCTGAGTCTACCGGCCTCTTCGCGGGCAAGCCCCGCTCCCACAGTCGTACACCTGTAGGAGCAAGGCTTGCCCGCGAAGGGGCCCTTGAAATCTACCCCTTCTGCGCCAGATACCATCCCTTGTCTGTCAGCGTACCCTGCAACGGCACGTCCCAGCTGGCCTGGGATAGCTTCTCCACTTTCTGACATTCGTGAGCCAGCCCCAACAGCACCGGCTTGTGCCAGGCGCTGCGCCGGCCTCTGTACGCGAGGCTGCGGTCATAGAATCCACCGCCCATGCCCAGGCGTCCGCCGGCTTCATCGAAGCCCACCAGCGGCAGCAGGACCAAGTCCAGCGCCCACACTTTTCGCTGTTTTGCGCGATCGATGTGCGGCTCTGCGATGCCGAAGCGATTAGGGCGCAGTTTTTCCCCCGGCAGCACTCGTTGGAACACCATCCGTGTTCGTGGCCAGTCATTGAGCACCGGCAGATAGGTGTGCTTGCCGCGACGCTGTGCCGCACGCAATAACAGCCGTGGATCGATTTCGGCGTCGTTGGGCAGATACAAAGATACGTGACGGCTGCGGCGAAACAGTGGGTGCTGGGCTAGTTGGCGGTACAGATCGAGTGCCGCCCGACGCTGCTGCACAGGCGTCAGGGCGCGGCGTGCATCACGCAATTGGCGACGCAGTTGCACACGCGTAAGGGGCGCGGAAGAAGTCATCGGGATAAGTGTCCTAAGGCGCAAGGGCTGCGGCAGGCGGACCGGGCAACCCCCGCCGGAGCCAACAAGGGCAGGGGTTTGAAGAAAGGTGCTCCCCGACGAACCGCTGTCGGTGTAGCCCTTGAACCCGAAAGTTCAAGGTGGAGATTACAGGAGGCCTTAAGGCTTTCCGTCGAGCGGACATGCACACCGGCCCCACGTGCAACCCCCGTGGTTGTGCGTATCGGCTCAGGGACATGACCGACTGGCAAGCACTCCAGGGAACGGTTGCCAGTATACCCCAAAGCGAGCGCGGAATCAGCCCTTGGGTGCGTCGGCATCGCTGGCCAACGCCAGATCGACACGGTCGAGCAGGTCGCGAACCTGCTCGCGAGTCGAGCCGTCGGCGGCTGCAGGCGCATCCTGGCGGTGCAGCAGATCATGGGTGATATTCAGCGCGGCCATCACCGCAATACGGTCGGCGCCGATGACTTTGCCGCTGCTGCGAATCTCGCGCATCTTGCCATCCAGGTAGCGCGCCGCGCCCACCAGATTGCTGCGTTCTTCCTGTGGGCAAATGATCGAATACTCTTTGTCGAGGATCTGCACGGTGACGCTATTGCTTGAACTCATGAGTCTTGCTCCAGGGCCTTGAGGCGCGAAATCATCGATTCAACCTTGCGCCGGGCGATTTCATTTTTTTCGATCAGATGCGCGCGCTCCTCGCGCCAGGATTTTTCCTGAGCTAGTAGGAGTCCGTTTTGCTGTTTTAGTTGCTCGACTCGATCGATCAATCGTTCAAGTCTGTCCATCAGGAGGTTCAGGTCGGTTTGTTCCATGGGGCTGTTCGATTCGGTCCTGGAGGATGAAATATGGTCCGAATGCGGGTGGACCTGGAGGCTTGTAATAGTCGGCGGCGGCGTCGATGGTCTTGGCGTGCCTGCCGGTGCTAGGATACAAGGCCTTCATTCTAGACATTGCGCCGCTTGGCGCCTAGTTATCATGCCTATACAGAATTCCCCGTATCACGCTTTTGCCGCATTGCTCAACACTGGCGACCATCCGGTATCGCCCGCCGAACTGCATGGCCTGCTGCTCGGCCGCAGTTGCGGTGGCGCCGGTTTCGACAACGACACCTGGATCGCCGATGCTGCCGACCTGCTGGGTGGCGAGCCCCAGGACAACATCCGCCAGGCGCTGATCGGTCTGCAAGAGATGGTCAAGGGCGAGCTCACCAGCGACGACATGACCGTGGTGCTGCTGTTGCCGAGTGATGACACGGCCCTCAAGGAGCGCGCCGAGGCCTTGGGCCAGTGGTGCCAGGGCTTCCTCACCGGCTTCGGTATCGCTGCGGGCGACACTGCTTTGAGCACCGATGCCATGGAAGTGCTGCAGGATCTGACCGCCATCGCTCAAGTCCAGGATGCCCTCGAGGAATCCGATGACGGCGAGAACGACTACATGGAAGTCATGGAGTACCTGCGCGTCGCGCCATTGCTGCTGTTCACTGAGCTGAACAAGCCGGCGGCGCCGGTCGCCAAGCCAACGCAGCACTGATCCAGACTTTTCAGCCATTGCCGACAGGGGAATCGCTTCGCCCATGATCCATATCCCGAAGTCCGAATACGCCCGGCGCCGCAAGGCGCTGATGGCGCAGATGGAGCCCAACAGTATCGCCATTCTGCCCGCTGCGGCGGTGGCGATCCGTAACCGTGATGTCGAGCATGTGTACCGCCAGGACAGCGATTTTCAGTACCTGAGCGGCTTCCCCGAGCCCGAGGCCGTGGTGGCCCTGATCCCCGGCCGCGAGCATGGCGAGTACGTGCTGTTCTGCCGCGAGCGTAACCCCGAGCGCGAGCTGTGGGACGGCCTGCGCGCTGGCCAGGAAGGGGCGATTCGCGATTTTGGCGCCGATGATGCGTTCCCTATCGCCGATATCGATGAAATCCTCCCGGGCCTGATCGAGGGCCGCAATCGCGTTTACAGCGCCATGGGCAGCAACGCCGAGTTCGATCGCCATCTCATGGAGTGGATCAACACCATCCGCGCCAAGGCCAAGATGGGTTCGTTGCCACCCAAGGAATTCGTCGCCCTCGACCATCTGCTGCACGACATGCGTCTGTACAAGTCGGCGGCCGAGCTCAAGGTCATGCGCGAGGCCGCGGCCATTTCCTGCCGCGCTCATATCCGTGCGATGCAGGCGTGCCGGGCGGGGCTGCATGAGTTCAGCCTCGAAGCCGAGCTGGAATACGAATTCCGCAAAGGCGGTGCGCGCATGCCGGCCTATGGCTCCATCGTCGCGGCCGGCCGTAACGCCTGCATCCTTCACTATCAGGAGAATGCAGCGGTGCTGAAGGATGGTGACCTGGTGCTGATAGACGCGGGCTGCGAGATCGATTGCTACGCCAGCGACATCACCCGCACCTTCCCGGTCAGCGGGCGGTTTTCTGTCGAGCAGCGGGCGATCTATGAACTGGTGCTCAAATCCCAGGAAGCCGCTTTTGCCGCCATCGGCCCGGACAAACACTGGAATCAGGCCCACGAGGCCACTGTGCAGGTGATCACCGCCGGCTTGGTAGAGCTGGGCCTGTTGCAGGGGACAGTGGAGGAATTGATCGCCAGCGAAGCCTATCGCGCTTTCTACATGCACCGAGCCGGTCACTGGTTGGGCCTGGATGTGCACGACGTCGGCGAATACAAGGTTGGCGGTGCCTGGCGGGTGCTGGAGGTCGGCATGACCCTGACGGTCGAGCCGGGCATTTATATTTCGCCGGACAACCTCAATGTTGCAAAAAAATGGCGAGGCATTGGCGTGCGTATTGAAGACGATGTGGTGGTCACCCGCCATGGCTGCGAGATCCTGACCAATGGCGTGCCCAAGACCGTCGACGAAATCGAGGCCCTGATGGCCGCCGCCAGAACCCAAGCCGCATGAGCCGCGTCAACATAGCGATCATCGGCGGTGGCCTGGTGGGCGCCAGCCTGGCCATGGCGTTGCAGGCTGGCGCCAAGGCGCGTGGCTGGAGCATCAGCCTGATCGAGCGTTTTGCCCCCGGTGACGCTTACCAGCCCAGCTATGACGCGCGCTCTTCGGCGTTGTCGTTCGGTACCCGGCAGATCTACGACCGCCTGGGTCTTTGGCAAGCAGTCAGTCGCCATGCGCAGCCGATCAAGCAGATTCACGTCTCCGACCGTGGCCGTTTTGGCGTGACGCGCTTGAGTGCGATCGAAGAGGGCGTGCCCGCGCTGGGCTATGTGGTGGAGAATGCCTGGCTAGGCACTTGCCTGTGGCAGGGACTCGATCCGGAGGTGGTCTCCTGGCATTGCCCGCGCGAAGTGCGCACCCTGCAGACCCTGCCCGATGGCTACCAGTTGGTGTTGGATGACGGTACTCGCCTGGAATGCGATCTGGCGGTGGTGGCGGACGGTGGCCGTTCCGATCTGCGCGAACAACTGGGCATTGGTGTGCGCACTCGGCCCTACGACCAGAGCGCGCTGATCGCCAACATCACCCCAGGCGAATCTCACAATGGCGAGGCGTTCGAGCGCTTCACCGACGAAGGCCCGATGGCCCTGCTGCCGCTGCCGGAAAACCGCTGCGCGTTGGTCTGGACCCGTCAGGGCATGGACGCGCAGCGGCTGGCCGAGTTGGACGACAGGCACTTCTTGCAGGAGCTGCAAGGGGTCTTTGGCTATCGACTGGGCGCCTTGCTCAAGGTTGGCGCGCGGCAGCTGTATCCGCTGTCGCTGATCGAATCCGAAGAGCAGGTGCGCCCGCACTTGGCGGTGCTTGGCAATGCCGCGCACAGCCTGCATCCGATTGCCGGCCAAGGCTTCAATCTTTCGCTGCGTGACGTGCAGGCGCTGGCCGAGGCGCTGTTGGCCAGCCCCGAGCTCCCGGGCGACTTCGCGACTTTGCAGGGCTATCGTGAGCGTCAGCGTCAGGATCAACAATTGACGGTCGGTTTTTCCGATCAGGTCACGCGTTTGTTTGCCACGCCGCAGCCGCTGGTGGCGGCGGGGCGCAACCTCGGGCTGCTGGGGCTCGACCTGCTGCCGCCGGCCAAGCGCTGGTTCGCGCGGCAGGCCATGGGCCTGGGTACCCGTCCGGATCCTCGCCCCTGATGCCGGTTATTCTCTCTCCCATTCGGCGACCCGTGCGGTCGCCCGTCAAACAGGCTTGACCCCATGGAAACGCGCGCGGATGTGCTGATAGTCGGAGCCGGCATGGTGGGCAGTGCCCTCGCCTTGGCCCTGCAGAACAGCGGTCTGGAGATTCTTCTGCTCGATGGCGGGCCGCTGACGGTCAAGCCGTTTGCCGTCGATGGGCCCTTTGAACCGCGGGTCAGTGCGCTGTCGGTCGCCAGTCAACGCATCCTCGAGCGTGTTGGCGCGTGGGAGGGCGTCCGGCAACGGCGCGCCAGTCCCTACACCGACATGCATGTCTGGGACGGCAGCGGCACGGGGCTGGTGCACTTCTCGGCGTCCAGCGTCCACGCCGAGCATCTGGGGCATATCGTCGAAAACCGCGTGGTTCAGGATGCCCTGCTCGAATGCCTGCATGACAGCGACATCGGCTTGCTGGCCAATGCGCGTCTTGAACAGTTGCGCCACTCCGGGGATGACTGGCTGTTGACCCTGGCCGATGGTCGCCAGTTGCGCTCGCCGCTGGTGATCGCCGCCGATGGCGCGCACTCGGCTGTGCGGCGCCTTGCCGGTTGTGAAACTCGCGAGTGGGATTATCTGCACCACGCCATCGTCACCAGCGTGCGCTGCGACAAGCCCCACGCCAATACCGCCTGGCAGCGCTTCACCGATGACGGCCCGCTGGCCTTCCTGCCGTTGCAGCGCGGTGATGAACACTGGTGTTCGATCGTCTGGTCGATCACCCCGGTGGAAGCCGAGCGGATGATGGCGTTGAACGATGATGCCTTTTGCCGCGCGCTGGAGCGGGCCTTCGAGGGTTGCCTGGGCACCGTGCTGGCGGCAGATCCGCGCCTGTGCGTACCGTTGCGCCAGCGCCACGCCAAGCGCTATGTCGACAATGGCCTGGCCTTGATCGGCGATGCCGCACACACCATTCACCCGCTGGCCGGGCAGGGCGTCAACCTGGGATTTCTCGACGCTGCGGTGCTGGCGGAAGAGCTGCTGGCCGCGGTGCAGCGGGGTGAGCGCTTGGCCGACATGCGCGTGCTGAGCCGTTATGAGCGTCGGCGCATGCCGCACAATCTGGCGCTGATGGCAGCGATGGAAGGCTTCGAGCGGTTGTTCCAGGCTGATCGGCTGCCGTTGCGCTGGTTGCGCAACACGGGCCTCAAACTGGTCGACCAGAGCGCCCAGGCCAAGGCGCTGTTCGTGCGACAGGCGCTGGGGTTGAGCGGCGACCTGCCGGCGTTGGCGCGTCCCTGAAACATCTGGTAACTGCACGGCCGAGAGTTTGATTGTGATGCTAAATGGGATTCACTACCATTTCGCCTCATTTTCAAGCTGAGGCACTTCCCATGGCGTGCAAGCGATTCCTGGCCGCGCTGGCATTGACCCTGTTCGGCAGTCACGCTGTGGCGGCGGACGAAGTGGTGGTGTATTCGTCACGCATCGACGAACTGATCAAACCGGTGTTCGACGCCTATACCGCGCAGACCGGCGTCAAGGTCAAGTTCATCACCGACAAGGAAGCCCCGCTGATGCAGCGCATCAAGGCCGAGGGCAGCAATGCCACCGCCGATCTGCTGCTCACAGTCGATGCCGGCAACCTCTGGCAAGCCGAGCAGATGGGCATTTTGCAGCCCATCGAGTCGCCGATCATCGATGCCAATATCCCCGCACAATATCGCTCGTCCGGCCACGCCTGGACGGGCTTGAGCCTGCGCGCGCGGACCATTGCATACGCAACCGCTCGGGTAAAGCCGGCGGAGCTTTCCACCTATGAAGCCCTGGCGGACAAAGAGTGGGAAGGGCGTTTGTGCCTGCGCACCGCCAAGAAGGTCTACAACCAGTCGTTGACCGCCACCTTGATTGAAACTCACGGCAGCGAGCAGACCGAGCGGATCCTCAAGGGCTGGGTCAACAACCTGTCCACCGATGTTTTTTCCGACGACATTGCCGTGCTCCAGGCCATCGCTGCCGGGCAGTGCGACGTAGGTATCGTCAACACTTACTACTACGGGCGTATGCACAAGCAGGACCCTGCATTGCCGGTCAAGCTGTTCTGGCCCAATCAGGATGATCGTGGCGTGCACGTCAACTTGTCAGGTATCGGCCTGACCCGACATGCACCGCATCCGGCAGCCGCCAAGGCGTTGGTGGAGTGGATGACTGGAGCCGATGCGCAGCGTATTTTCGCGGATACCAATCAGGAGTTTCCAGCCAATCCGAGCGTCGCGCCGTCTGCGGAGGTGGCCAGTTGGGGCGCGTTCAAAGCCGACACGCTACCGGTGGAAGTGGCAGGCAAACGCCAGGCCGAGGCGATTCGCCTGATGGATCGGGTGGGCTGGAATTGATCCTGCCGTTACCAGTAGCAAGGAGGTTTGCCCTCGAATCGGTGTGTCTGGCGCACCTCTGGGCCGGTAATTTTTTTCGGGGGCAAGCTCCCTTGCCGAAAGGATCTGCGTGTTGATGCGCTGGCATCTGCCGGTGTTCGCCGTCGCTGCGTTGGTGCTGCTGCCCCTGAGCGTGTTGCTGCTGTCGTGGCAATCAATCGATGTGCAGATCTGGGGGCATCTGTGGGACACCCAGATGCCACGGCTACTGGGTAATACGCTGGTTCTGATGTTGGGTGTCGGCATTGGTGTCACGGTGCTCGGGGTCAGTCTTGCGTGGCTGACCAGCCTCTGCGAGTTCCCAGGCCGGCGCTGGCTCGACTGGGCGCTGATGCTGCCGTTTGCAATCCCCGCTTACGTGCTGGCGTTCGTCTTCGTCGGCTTGCTGGACTTCGCCGGGCCGCTGCAAAGCCTGCTGCGCGAGTGGTTCGGTGTGGGTCTGCGGCTGCCGCGGGTGCGTTCCACGGGAGGAGTGATCAGCGTCTTGGTGCTGGTGTTCTATCCCTATGTCTACCTGCTTGCGCGTACGGCCTTCCTTGCTCAAGGCAAGGGCCTGATGGAAGCGGCGCGTGTGCTCGGGCAATCGCCCTGGCAGGCGTTCTGGCGGGTCGCGTTACCCATGGCGCGGCCGGCGATCGGTGCCGGGGTCGCGCTGGCGCTGATGGAAACCCTGGCCGATTTCGGCGCGGTGTCGGTATTCAATTTCGATACCTTCACCACGGCCATCTACAAGACCTGGTACGGATTCTTCAGCCTCTCAAGCGCCACCCAACTGGCGAGCCTGCTGTTACTGGCCGTGATGCTGGTGCTCTATGGCGAACGCCGTGCCCGAGGCGCCCATCACGCCGCCAGCGAGCGTCCGCGATTGGGGGCGCTCTATCATCTGCGCGGCTTGAAGGCTGTGGCAGCCACCGCCTGGTGTTCACTGGTGTTCGCCTGTGCCTTTGTAATACCGGTACTGCAATTGCTGGTGTGGTGCTGGCAGCGTGGGCGCTTCGATCTGGACGAACGTTATGCCGCGTTGATCCTGCACACTTTATATCTCGGTGCGATGGCAGCGTTGATCACCGTGGTGATTGCCTCGATGCTGGCTTTTGCTCGACGTTTTTCTCCAACGTCGGGAATACGAGCGGGGGTCAGTTTGGCCAACCTCGGCTACGCATTACCGGGGTCGGTGCTGGCGGTGTCTATCATGCTCGGGTTCAGCTACCTGGATCGGGTGCTGGTGGTGCCCGCATCCAGCGCGTTGGGGGGGGCCGGACGACCATTGCTGCTCGGCAGTCTCGCCGCGCTGCTGCTGGCGTATCTGGTGCGTTTCATGGCGGTCGCCTACGGGCCGCTGGAAAGCAGCCTGGCGCGAATTCGCCCTTCGTTGCCGGAAGCGGCGCAGAGCCTGGGGGCCGACAAGCGGACGGTGCTGCTGAAGGTGTATCTACCGCTGCTGGTGCCGGGCCTGCTGAGCGCCGCCTTGCTGGTATTCGTCGATGTGCTCAAGGAAATGCCTGCCACCTTGCTGATGCGTCCCTTTGGCTGGGACACGCTGGCTGTGCGGATTTTCGAGATGACCAGCGAAGGCGAGTGGGCGCGCGCCTCGTTGCCGGCGTTGACCCTCGTGGCGGTAGGGTTGCTGCCGGTCATCGGCCTGATACGACGTTCGGCGCACGGCGCTGGTCGAAGCTGCTAGTGCCAGTGTCGTCCCTTGCAGCTACAATGCGCGGCATTCGGTGCGGACCGCTCACTCGCGACAGGGGTTGCGGGTGACGGTTATCTCTTTGTTTCATATGGTTTTTGGCTCGGACATTTCATTGAGCCTGAAGCGAGGGCCGCACCTTCGCCACGCCCGGAAGGAGACACCCATGGGACAGCGTACACCACTGTTTGATCTGCACCTCGCACTGGGTGCCAAGCTGGTGGATTTTGGCGGCTGGGATATGCCGCTGCACTACGGTTCCCAGGTTGAGGAACATCATCAGGTGCGTCGCGACTGCGGTGTATTCGACGTCTCGCACATGACTGTCATCGACGTGACCGGGCCTCAGGCCAAGACATGGCTGCGGCGCTTGCTGGCTAATGATGTCGAGCGTCTGCAGTCCATAGGGAGTGCGCTCTACAGTGCCATGCTGGAGCCTGAGGGTGGCATCATCGACGACATGATCGTCTACCTGACCGAGCAAGGTTATCGTCTGGTGGTCAATGCCGCCACCCGAGACAAGGACCTAGCCTGGATGCACGCGCAAGCCGTTGGCTATGACGTCCAAGTACGCGAGTGCGCCGACCTGGCCATGCTCGCCATTCAGGGTCCCAAGGCCCGGCAGCGTCTGGTCGAGGTGCTGGATCAAGCACGGGCGCAGCGTGTGCAGTCGCTCAAGCCATTCGAAGGTGCAGCCGAAGGCGACTGGTACATCGCCCGTACCGGCTATACCGGTGAAGACGGTGTCGAAATTATCCTGCCCGCCACACAGGCGCCGGGGCTGTTCAACGATCTGGTCGGCGCTGGCATCCCTCCCATCGGTCTGGGTGCCCGTGATACCTTGCGCCTGGAAGCCGGTATGAATCTGTACGGCCAGGACATGGACGAGGTCAATTCGCCCTTGGCATCCAATATGGCCTGGTCGGTATGCTGGGACTCGGCCGAGCGTGACTTTATTGGTCGTGCAGCCCTCGAAGCTGAGCGCAGTACCGGTATCGAGCGCAAGCTGGTCGGCCTGGTGCTTGAAGAACGTGGTGTGTTGCGCGCTCATCAGGTGGTACGCATCAGCAAGATTGGCGAAGGGGAGATCACCAGTGGTAGTTTCTCTCCTACGCTTAGCAAGTCGATTGCTTTGGCGCGTGTGCCGATGGCTACCGCTGATCGTGCTGAAGTCGAAATCCGCGGCAAATGGTACCCGGTGCGCGTCGTAAGGCCGACGTTCGTACGTCACGGCAAAACCCTGATCTGATATTTTTTGGCGGCCTACCGCTGACCCTGTTGAGGACAACACTATGAGCGATATCCCAGCCGAACTGCGTTTCGCCGAGAGCCACGAGTGGGCGCGTCTGGAAGCTGATGGCACAGTGACCGTCGGTATTTCCGACCATGCCCAGGAAGCTTTGGGTGACGTGGTATTTGTTGAACTGACCGAGATCGGCAAAACCTTCGCTGCTGCCGATCAGGCGGGCGTGGTTGAGTCGGTGAAAGCGGCGTCGGACATCTATGCGCCTGTTGCAGGCGAAGTCATTGCCGTCAACGACGAGCTCCAGGGTTCGCCAGAGCTGCTGAACAGCGATCCTTACGGGGCTTGGATCTTCAAGCTCAAGCCGGCCAATGCAGGTGATTTGGACAAGCTGCTCGATGCGGCCGGGTACAGGGCTGCAATCGGCGAGTAAGCAGTGTAAGTACTGACAGTTGTGGGAGCGGGCTCTGTCCGCGAAGGGTTCGGCAGCGCTGCGGAACTCTTCGCGGGCAGAGCCCGCTCCCACAATAGTTTTACTGCAAGCAATCAGTGATTCAGTTGTTATCTACAACCGCATTCTTGGCCAGGATAGCATTGGCCAGATCCATGTCCGAAGCCTTCAAGTTTGGATTCTCGGCGCGAACCTTGGCCATGGCAGCCTCCAGATAAGGGCCACGGATGTTGCCGTCGCTGGCAACGAAGCTGCCTGCGTCGTCCTGAGCGGCAATGATCATTTTGTGATCCTTGAACGTCAGGTAGGTCGAGCCCGTGGTGGCGCCGGACGACAGCACCTGACGCAGAAAGCCGTCAGCCATGGCTGAGCCGACAGGCAGGGAAAGCAGGGCGAGCGTGACAGCGGCGATCTTGAGACGCATGACGGAATACTCCAGTTTTATTATTCCTGATCGTTGGATAGGGGCACCAGGCATCAAGTTCCCCGTGGCGCTTTATTCAGGTACTACCAGCAATACGGTGCCGTCCAATCCGGTGACCTGGACCCGTGATCCGACCGCGGCGTCTGGCCCGCGTGCCAGCCATACGCCGTCACCGACTTTGACCTTGCCCCGGCCATCGACAATGGCGTCGGTGACGAGCAGGGTTCGCCCGACGAGCTCCTGACCGCGCATGTTCAGCCCTGGCTGATCGCTGGGGCGCGCCACACTGCGTTGCCTGCGCCACCAGTAGACCGCAGTCAACAAAGAGAGCGCCGCGAACAGCGGTAGCTGCATGGCCCAGGTCAGTGCAGGCACGGCAAAGGTAATGACGCCAACCGCTGCGGCTGCAATGCCCAGCCATAACAGGTAGCCACCGGCACCGAACACTTCGAGGATCAGCAGCACCGTACCCAGTGCCAGCCAGTCCCAGAACGACAGATGTTGCACGAAGTCCAGCATCTTCAGGCCTCAGACTTTCTTGTTGTCGAACGTTGCCTTGATGATTTCTCCGATGCCGCCCACCGAGCCGATGATCGAGCTGGCTTCGAGAGGCATGAGGATGACCTTGCTGTTGTTCGCCGAAGCCAGTTTGCCCAGTGCATCGACGTATTTCTGCGCCACGAAATAGTTGATGGCTTGCACGTTGCCGCTCGCGATCGCTTCTGACACTACCTGCGTCGCGCGAGCTTCCGCCTCTGCCTGTCGCTCCCGTGCTTCGGACTCCAGGAACGCCGCCTGGCGTTCACCCTCGGCTTCCAGAATCTGCGCCTGCTTCTTGCCCTCTGCGGTCAGTATGGCAGCGGCGCGCAGGCCCTCGGCCTCGAGAATCTGTGCGCGCTTGACCCGCTCGGCTTTCATCTGCCCGCTCATGGCCGCCATGAGGTCGGCGGGAGGGCTGATGTCCTTGATCTCGATACGGGTAATCTTGATGCCCCAGGGGGCGGTTGCTTCGTCCACGGTACGCAACAGTTTTTCGTTGATGCCATCACGCTGGCTGAGCATGGCGTCCAGCTCCATGGAGCCGAGTACGGTACGGATATTGGTCTGCAGCAAGTTGCGAATGGCATGCTCGAGGTTGTTGACCTCGTAGGCAGCCTGGGCGGTGTTGACCACCTGAAAGAAGCACACGGCGTCGATCTGCACCGTGGCGTTGTCGGCGGTGATGACTTCCTGTGGCGGAATGTCGAGCACGCTTTCCATGACGTTGATCTTGCGACCGATGCGGTCCATCACCGGCACGATGATGTTGAGGCCGGGCTTCAGGGTGTTGGTATAGCGGCCGAAGCGCTCCACCGTCCACTGGTAGCCCTGCGGCACGACCTTGAAACCCATGAAGATGATGGCCACGACCAGGCCGACGAAGAGCAGTAGCACGCTACCGATTTGCATGACGAATCCCTGTTCAAGATTGCTGAATCAATGATTGTGAGCGCTGTTGGGGCAGTGATCTAGCGGTAGTTTGTGTCAGCAAGTGATTACCCATGGCGCCGGCCATGCCTGACTACTTCACGCCGCTGTGGGGCGTCGTGCGCAGCACTTCCTCGACTGTGGTCTGGCCGTTCGCAACCTTCTGCGCGCCAGACACGCGCAGGCTGCGCATGCCTTCAAGGTAGGCCTGGCGCTTGAGGGCAGCGAGGTCGGTATCGAGCTGGATGTGGTGCTTGAGGCTGTCGCTCAGGAGCATTATTTCGTACACCCCGGCACGGCCGCGATAGCCGGTCTCGCGGCATTCCGCGCAGCCTATCGCCCGTTGTGCACCGCTGGGCACCGGGGCTTGCCAGGGGCGGGTCAGCTCGTGCCAATCGCTGGCCGCGAGCGTATACGGCGCTTTGCAGTGGTTGCACAGCGTGCGCACCAGGCGCTGCGCCATGACCCCCAGCACCGTGGCCTTGATCAGATAATGGGCGACACCCAGTTCAAGCAGCCGGCTGATCGCGCTCGGCGCATCGTTGGTATGCAGGGTCGAGAGCACCAGGTGTCCGGTGAGCGCCGCTTGTATGGCCATTTCAGCGGTTTCCAGGTCGCGGATCTCACCCACCATGATGATGTCCGGGTCCTGGCGCATGAGTGCTCGCACGCCGCTGGCGAAGGTGAGGTCGATATTTGCCTGGACCTGCATCTGGTTGAACGCCGGCTCGACCATTTCGATAGGGTCTTCGATGGTGCACAGGTTGACTTCGGGGGTGGCGAGCTTCTTGAGCGTGGTGTAAAGCGTGCTGGTCTTGCCCGAGCCTGTCGGACCGGTCACCAGAATGATGCCGTTGGTCTGCCCGGTCATGCCTTGCCAGCGGCTCAAGTCGTCACCGCTCAGGCCCAGCGCGTCGTAGTCCCTGAGCAGCACCTCGGGATCGAATATTCGCAACACCATCTTTTCGCCAAAGGCTGTCGGCAGCGTCGCCAGGCGCAGTTCCACGTCACTGCCGCCGGGCGACTGCGTCTTGACCCTGCCGTCCTGAGGTTTGCGTTTTTCTGCGACGTTCATGCGCCCCAGGCTTTTCAGGCGGCTGACGATGGCCATGATCACCTGGGGCGGGAACTGGTAGACGTTGTGCAGCATGCCATCGATGCGAAAGCGTACGCTGCCGTGCTCGCGGCGCGGTTCGATGTGGATATCGCTGGCGCGCTGTTCGAAGGCGTAATGGAACAGCCAGTCGACGATGTCGATGATGTGCGAATCGTTGGCGTCGGGTTCACGATCACTGGCGCCGAGCTTGAGCAGTTGTTCGAAATTGCCCGGCGTCTTGTCGGTTTGATCGACGTGACTGGCACCACTGACCGATTTTGCCAGCCGGTAGAACTCCAGCGTGTAGCGCTGGATGTCGAGCGGATTGGCCAGTACCCGGCGGATCGGCTTTTGCAACGCATGACTGAGGTCCTGGAGCCAGGACGTTACATAGGGCTGCGCGCTGGCCACGGTAATGGTGCCGGCATCGGCTTCCACGGCGAGTATCCCATGGCGATGGGCAAAGGCATGGGACATCACCGGCGTGACGGCGGCGACATCGATTTTAAGTGGATCGATACGCAGATAAGGCAGCCCGGCTTGCTGAGCCAGCCATATGGTCAGCTGTTCAATTTCCAGGCAATGGCCCGGGTGGCTGAGATCGGCGATCTGTTGCCCGGCCATGAACTCCAGTGGGTGGCGATCACGGTGATGGGCCGACTGATACGCTTTGAGCAACGGCTCGCGGGTGTCGGCAAGGATGAAACCCTGGGCGATCAGCTCGTCCAGCAAGTCTCCAAGCCCCAGCGGGCGATCGGTGGTGGTCTGGCTCACTGCGCCCTCCCGGGCAGTGCCGTGGGGCGTCCTGCGCCACGTCTGGACAGCCAGAAGAGCAAAAACAGCGTGCCATGATCAATCGCGGCAATCGTTGCCGCAGATGTCAGGCCTGTGCCGCGTTATGACTTGCGCCACCGACAGCTTTCAATGCTCCAGCCGGTTCGAGCTCGACTGAACACACTTCGACAAGATTGCGCATTTTTTGCGCTATCACTTCCGCGCGATGCCAAGTCACGTCGTGCAGTTCCAGTTCGATATGCAGGAGATCGTCATCGCGGACCATTTCGATGCGTTGGGCAATGAGGTATTGCATGGCAAACAGGTTGAGCAATCGACAGGGCAAATCCGCCTGTGCCTCGGCCACCAGGCGAAAGCGCACTGCAGTGGTCGGGTTGCCCGCCGCCCAGACATCCGGGCGCGGGCAGGGATCGTTCATGGCGTGCAATGTGGTCATGGGCCGGCTCCTGATTCAGTCGGGCCATTGTTCCATGAGTATCGAGATATTTCTTAGCGATTATTTCGAGTTTTTCCGCTATTTTGAATTGATCATGCTCACTAAGTGCTTAACGAGATATTTCTATGCAAAGCGAGCTGGATAACTACGACCGCAAGATTCTCGCGCTGCTGCAGGAAGATGCTTCGCTGTCCAGCGCTCAGATCGCAGAACAGGTCGGGCTTTCTCAGTCGCCCTGCTGGCGGCGGATTCAACGAATGAAGGAGGAGGGCGTGATTCGCGCCCAGGTGACCTTGCTTGATCGCAAGAAGATCGGCCTCAACACGCAGATTTTCGCGGAGGTGAAACTCAACGCTCACGGGCGCTCCAATTTTACCGAGTTCACCGAAGCGATTCGCGGCTTCCCGGAGGTGCTGGAGTGTTATGTGCTGATGGGGGCGGTGGATTTTCTGTTACGGATCGTGACTCCGGACATTGAAGCCTACGAGCGGTTCTTTTTCGAGAAACTGTCGATGGTGCCGGGGATTCAGGAGGTCAACTCGACAGTGGCCTTGTCAGAGATCAAGTCCACCACGAGTCTGCCGGTGCTGCGCCCTGTGTAGCGAGGGGGCAAGCCCTCCTTCGCTACACCGGTGCTGACTTTATTTGCGGACCAGTTGTTTCCAGGCCCGAGTCTGGGACACGGCCAGGGCCTGGTGGACGCGGGCGTCGAGGACTTCGTCGCTGATTTGCTGGGTGGCCAGCGCCTGCAACTTGTTCAGGTCGCCGTACAGGCGATCCAGCTCAGGCACGTCCAGCACGCCACGCGCATGGTGCATCCAGGCCTGAATGCGCTCGATACGCGGCAGCTGTTCGGCCAGGTCCTCGGGCTGTTGCTGGTAGCGCTGCAGTTGCAAGGCAGCGCCTTCTTCGGCAATGAAATGCGCCAGCCAGTTGGCCAGTTGCGCGGCGCCTTGGCGATTGCCGCGATTGTTGCGCTCGACGGTCCAGGCGCATGCTAGCAGCCAGCGCGAGGTGTTCAGCGAGAACAGGCCCCAGCGTGGGTCTTGCAGCTCTTCGGCGAACTGCTCGGGCGCGGCGCGGCGCACGTCTTCGTCTTCCTGGCCGGCTTCCACCAATGGGCGCCAGTCTTCGAGCAGCAGGTCAAGGGCGCTGCGCAGTTCGCTGGAGGTGGCGCGCGGCGCCGCCTGGCCGAGGCTGCCCAGCAATGCACGCAGTTCGATCAATTGCGTGACCCAATCCTGCAGCAGGCGCCAATGGCCGTTGAAACGGTATTGCTCGGCCAGGCGCTGGCTGCTCGCCAATAGGTGCCAAGCGAGGCCGGTAAAGGCGTCGTCCAGCGAAGTTTCGGCGCTCAGCTCTGGCGCGGGCAGGCTCAAGGCATAGCTGTTGGCATCGAACAGACGATATCCACGCTCAGCCTTGCTGATGTCGCAGGGCATCAGCGGCAGGGTCGCGGCCAGCTCGGCGGCCAATTCCAGCAGGGCGGCGGGCTCGCCCTCGCGCAGTTCCAGTTCCAGTTCGCAGATTTCTTCCGACTGCTTGCCGACGATGACCTTGCCCAGATCCAGGGCGGCCTCGATCACGACTTTGCTCTTGCCTCGGCCCCAGGCGATTTCAGCGCGCTCGCGGACGAAATCGGTGGTGAATACCGGCTTGATGGTTTTTTTGTCCAGCTCGGCCAGCTGCGCCGGCCAGCATTCGTCATCGAGTTTTTTCAGGTCCAGCTTGGCCTTGGCCAGTTTCCAGTCGTATTCGTTACGCTCCGACAGCCCGGCAACGCTTTGGCCGCGGGTCTTGAGGGTCTGGATGAACTCGTCGCCGTCACGGCGCAGGCGCAGGGCAACCTTGGCCCCGGCAAGGTCACGCTCGGGTGTATCGAAGTACTGGTTGAACAGTTCGCGGCGTTCCCAGCCACTTTTGTTGCGCTTTTTCAGCAGCGGGTGCTCGCGCAAGGCGATGAGAGTTTCGCGGCTGACGCGCAGTTTGATTTCGGTTTCTTTTTGCATGGCGGGAAAATCCAGGCGCTGGCGTAATGCCGCGCAGACGCTAAATAAAGGAGCTGCTATGGCCGAGCAGTGTACAGGAGTGTTGCGCTGACGGTTTATTCTCGACGTCAGATGGCTCTATGATGGGCTTCGCCCTGGGAGAATGCGCATGCCTTTGCCGTCCATGAAAGACCAGTTTGCCGCCCTGATCGCGGTGCCATCGGTGAGCTGTACGCAGCCGAACCTCGATCTGTCCAACCGCCCGGTGATCGATCTGCTGGCCGGCTGGTTGGGGGACCTGGGCTTCGCCTGCGATATCCAGCAGGTCTCTCCCGGCAAGTTCAATCTGCTGGCCACTTACGGCAGCGGCCCAGGCGGGCTGGTGCTGGCCGGCCACAGCGACACCGTACCCTTCGACGAAAAACTGTGGCAGACCGATCCGCTCAAGCTCACTGAGGTGGACGGGCGCTGGGTCGGCCTGGGCAGCTGTGACATGAAAGGGTTTTTCGCGCTGGCGATCGAGGCAGTAAAGCCGCTGCTCGATCAACCCTTCAAGCAGCCGCTGCTGATTCTCGCCACGTGCGATGAAGAGAGCTCGATGTCCGGTGCGCGTGCCTTGGCCGAAGCCGGGCGTCCGCTAGGGCGTGCAGCAGTGATCGGCGAGCCGACCGGGCTCAAGCCGATTCGCCTGCACAAGGGCGTGATGATGGAGCGCATCGATATCCTTGGCCAGAGTGGCCATTCTTCTGATCCGAGCCTGGGCCACAGCGCGCTCGAGGCCATGCACGAGGCTATCTCCGAGCTCAAGGGCTTGCGCCAGCAATGGCAGCGTGAATATCGCAATCCGCAATTCAGCGTGCCGCAACCGACCCTCAACTTCGGTTGCATTCACGGCGGTGACAACCCCAATCGCATCTGCGGGCAATGCTCGCTTGAATTCGATCTGCGGCCGCTGCCGGGTATGGACCCTGAGGTGTTGCGGGCGGCGATCCGCCAGAAGCTGGTACCGTTGGCCGAGCAGCATCAGGTCAAGATCGACTATAAACCGCTGTTTCCGGAAGTACCGCCGTTCGAACAACTGGCCGATGCCGAGCTGGTACGGGTTGCCGAGCGCCTCACCGGGCACACCGCAGCCGCAGTGGCCTTTGGGACCGAAGCCCCGTACTTTCAGCGTCTGGGTTGTGAAACGCTGGTATTGGGCCCTGGGGATATAGCCTGTGCGCATCAGCCGGGCGAGTATCTGGAAATGTCACGTTTGCAGCCGACCGTGCGTCTATTGCAACAATTGGTAGAACATTATTGTCTGGCCTCGGTCTCTGAGTAGTGATCGAGCGATCTGCCACTCCAGAGGCCGCCCCTAAAGTGATAGCCCTGTTGACCGTATCTGAAAGGAGCATGCGCGTGTTGCCAAGCCTGTTTCGACGATAACCCACAACACCCAAGTTGCGTTTTCACGTTTCGTCCAATTTTTTACAGGCTCATTTCAGCATGCCCGAGTACGTTAACTGGCTTCGTCACGCCTCGCCCTATATCAATGCCCACCGGGACTGCACCTTTGTGGTGATGCTGCCGGGGGACGGGGTCGACCACCCCAACTTCGGTAATATCGTTCACGACCTGGTCTTGTTGCACAGCCTGGGGGTGCGCCTGGTGCTGGTGCACGGCTCGCGCCCGCAGATCGAAGAGCGCCTGGCCGCAAGGGGTATCACCCCGCACTACCACCACGGGCTGCGCATCACTGACGCGGCCACGCTGGATTGTGTTATCGATGCTGTCGGGTATTTGCGTATCGCCATCGAAGCGCGCCTGTCGATGGACATGGCCTCGTCGCCGATGCAGGGTTCACGCCTGCGCGTGGCGGGCGGCAATCTGGTCACCGCGCGGCCGATCGGCGTGGTCGAGGGGGTGGATTATCACCATACCGGGCTGGTACGCAGGGTCGATCGCAAGGGTATCAACAAGTTGCTCGATGAGCGCTCGATCGTATTGCTGTCGCCGCTGGGCTACTCGCCCACCGGAGAAATTTTCAACATCGCCTGTGAAGACGTCGCGACGCGGGCGGCTATCGACCTGGGTGCCGACAAGCTGTTGCTGTTCGGCGCCGAACCCGGCTTGCTCGACGAACACGGCAAGCTGGTGCGGGAGCTGGGCCCGGCACAGGTGCCGGCGCACCTGTTGCGTCTGGGCAGCGACTATCAAGGCGAGCTGCTGGATGCGGCCGCCGAGGCTTGCAAGGGCGGCGTGGCCCGCAGCCACATCGTCAGCTATGCCGAAAATGGCGCCTTGCTGACCGAGCTGTTCACGCGCGATGGTGGCGGTACGCTGGTGGCGCAGGAGCAGTTCGAGAAGGTCCGCGAGGCCAATATCGAGGACGTGGGCGGATTGATCGAACTGATCAGCCCACTGGAAGAACAGGGGATTCTGGTACGCCGCTCACGCGAGGTACTGGAGCGGGAAATCACCCAATTCAGCGTGGTCGAGCGCGAGGGGATGATCATCGCCTGTGCGGCGCTGTACCCGATTGCGGACTCTCAGGCTGCGGAGCTTGCTTGCCTGGCGGTCAATCCTGAGTACCGCCATGGTGGGCGTGGCGATGAACTGTTGGAGCGCATCGAGGTGCGTGCCAAAGCGCTTGGGATCAATACCCTGTTCGTCCTCACCACCCGCACGGCGCACTGGTTCCGCGAGCGTGGTTTTATTCCTAGTGGTGTCGAGCGTCTGCCTGCTGCCCGGGCGTCGCTGTACAACTATCAGCGTAATTCGAAGATCTTCGAGAAGGCGTTGTAAGGCTCTGCAGTGGCGTCGTTGCCACTGGCCTCTTCGCTGCCCGACGCGCGCCCTTGCTCCCACTGGTGTACGACTCCGGATCGGTTGGCACTGGGAGACGTCAAACCGCATCACGCGGCAGCATCAGATTCAGTGGCAACACCACCCGCGCTTCGAGGCCGCCGCCTGACCGGTTACGTAGCTCCACGTTGCCGCCGTGCATCAGCACGATGCGCTTGACGATGGCCAGGCCCAGGCCCGTGCCTTTGCCGCTGCGGGCCAGATCGCCGCGCGTGAATGGATTGAAAATACCTTCGAGTTCCGCTGGGTCGATGCCGGTGCCACGGTCCAGAACGCTGAGCACGACATACGGCGCGCTTGAGTCCTCGGCCACGTAGGCGGCGACTTCGACGCCGCTGCCCGCATGATGAAGCGCATTGCCGATCAGATTGTTCAGCAGGCGCTTGATCGAAATTCTTCGCAGCGGGAAGGGCGGGATCGTTTCGAGGCACAGCCGCACCCGCTCTTCGGGCTGATTGAATTGGGCGACGGTATGGCGAATGAGGTCGCACAGGTCTACCTCCTCGATCGTCTCGTCGCGGCCATCCCGGATAAACGCCAGGAACTGGTCGAGGATGGCGTCCATGTCTTCGATGTCACGGACCATGTCTTCGCTCAGATCGCTGTCGCCGCTCATCAATTCAAGGGAAAGCCGCAGGCGAGTCAAGGGTGTTCGCAGGTCGTGGGACACGCCGGCCAGCATCAGTTCGCGCTCCCGGGCCGCTTGTTCGACATCCTCGGCCATCTGGTTGAACGAGCGGTATACCTCGGCCATTTCGCTCGGCGTATCGCTGATCGGCAAGCGGACGCTGCGGCCCTGGCCCAGTTGTCTGGCAGCGAACACCAGGCGCTTGAGCGGTTGATTGAGCTGGCGCACGAAGATCCAGGCCGATGCCGTCGACAGCAGTCCGATCGCCAGGAACCAGCCCAGCACGCTCCAGATTTTCTGGCCGCGCAAGGGGTGAGGATACAAGGGTACCTTCAACCAGCCTGGGCCCAGGCTCGGGGCCTGCACCCAGAGCGCGGGCGGAGCATGCACGCGCAGTCGCACTTCGGTATCGTTGCCCAGTTCGGCCTGCATCTGGCGCTGGTAGATTTCGCTGTAGGGCCAGTGTTGTTCGCCTTCGGGCACTCCGCCGCCCACGACCCGGATCAGGCCCGCCGCTTCGGCGATCTGATCGCGATTGGACTCGTCGGCCGCCCAGTACGCGCGCAAGGTCAGGGCCACACCGTGACTGTACTGACGGTCGACCAGCACATCCTCGTTCATCAGCAGGTAGACGAGCGTCAGTGCCTTGGAGAACAGCACGACGATCAGCACCAGCCAGAGCGTGCGCGAGAAGAAACTCTGGGGGAACCACAACGGGGTTTTCATAGGCTTGAGCACATAACTTTGCAGGCGCGAGACGGGCTCGCAACAATGCGGACAGCGGGCCGCCCACAACGCAAAACCCCCGTCTGGGGGTTGGGGTTGCAGGGCGGCCCGCTTCTACAGGTCAGGCTTTACGCCTTGCTTTTGCCGCCGTCCGGTACGAAGACATACCCCACGCCCCAGACCGTCTGGATATACCGCGGCTTGGAAGGGTCCGGTTCGATCATTCGGCGCAGCCGCGAGATCTGCACGTCGATGGAGCGCTCCAGCGCATCCCATTCACGACCGCGTGCCAGATTCATCAGTTTGTCGCGGGTCAGGGGTTCGCGTGCATGCATTACCAGTGCCTTGAGTACAGCAAACTCGCCGGTGGTCAGCATGTGCAATTCATCGCCGCGACGCAGTTCACGAGTGGCCAGGGACAGTTCGTAATCACCGAAAGTGACGGACTCGTCCTCGCTGCCGGGCGCGCCCGGGACTGGGGCGGACTGGCGGCGGAGCACCGCTTTGACCCGTGCCATCAGTTCATCCGGGTTGAATGGCTTGGCCAGGTAATCGTCGGCACCCAGCTCCAGGCCCTTGATGCGGCTCAGCTCGTCGCCTTTGGCGGTCAGCATGATGATCGGAATCTGGTTCTTGGCGGCCCGCAGGCGTCGGCAGGCGGACAGGCCATCTTCGCCGGGCAGCATCAGATCGAGCACGACCAGGTTGAAGACTTCACGGGTCAGCAAACGGTCCATCTGCTCGGCATTGGGCACGGCGCGCGCGCGATAACCCTTGTTGGTGAAAAAACGCTCCAGAAGGCTGCTCAGGCCTGGATCGTCATCGACGATGAGGATTTTGTCGCCTTCAACAGGGAGGACAGTGCTGCTCATGAATAGCTCCTATGATCTCGGCGGCCATTATGGCTTAGCTGCAAGCCACTGTGCCGAGTGCATTGTTAGCAGATTTTTCCTGATCCACCATCCTGACATATCTTGCAGGTAAACCGGCAATCCCCCCAAGGCCTTATGGGTGGTTATAATGCCGGCCGCTAGCGTCAGGCTTCGAGGCCTGGCGAGGATGGTTCGCCCGCTAAAAGCGGGGCTCTGCATTAACAATAGGTCAGGTGGTCTAATGGACAGTATCAACAGCCGCATTGCCGAAGAACTCGGCGTCCGCCCTCAACAGGTCGAAGCGGCCGTGGCGCTACTCGATGAAGGTTCTACCGTGCCGTTCATCGCCCGCTATCGCAAAGAAGTCACCGGCAGCCTCGATGACACGCAATTGCGTCATCTTGAAGAGCGCCTGCGCTACCTGCGCGAACTCGACGAACGGCGTATCAGCATCCTCGCCAGCATCGAGGAGCAAGGCAAGCTGACCCCGGAGCTCGCCCGCGACATCAAGCTGGCCGATACCAAGACCCGTCTTGAAGACCTTTACCTTCCCTATAAGCAGAAACGTCGCACCAAGGGCCAGATTGCTCTTGAAGCGGGCCTCGGCGAGCTTGCCGACGGCCTGTTCAACGATCCGCAACGCGACCCTGAAGCCACGGCTGCGGGTTTCGTCAACGCCGAGAAGGGCGTCGCCGATACCAAGGCTGCGCTGGAGGGCGCCAAATACATCCTCATGGAGCGCTTCGCCGAAGACGCCCGCCTGCTCGACAAGCTGCGTGGTTTCCTCAAGCAGGAGTCGGTTCTCAGCGCCCGCGTGGTGGCCGGCAAGGAAGAGGAAGGCGCCAAGTTTCGCGATTACTTCGAGCACGACGAACCGCTCAAGAGCATGCCGTCGCACCGCGCCCTGGCGATCTTCCGTGGCCGTAACGAAGGTATTCTCAGCTCCGCGCTCAAGGTCGGCGAAGAGTTGCCCGGGACCATGCATCCGTGCGAGGGGATGATCGGCGAGCACTTCAATATCAAGAATCAGAATCGCCCAGCCGATAAATGGCTGGGTGAAGTGGTGCGCTGGACCTGGAAGGTCAAGCTGTATACCCACCTGGAAACCGACTTGCTGGGCGAGTTGCGCGACGGCGCCGAGACCGAAGCGATCAATGTGTTCGCCCACAACCTGCACGACCTGCTGCTGGCTGCCCCTGCCGGGCCGCGCGCCACCCTGGGTCTCGACCCTGGGCTGCGCACCGGTTGCAAGGTGGCCGTGGTGGACGCCACCGGCAAGATGCTCGATTTCGCGACCGTCTACCCCCACGTGCCGCACAACAAGTGGGACCAGACCCTCTCGGTGCTGGCCGCGCTCTGCGCCAAGCACTCCGTGGACCTGATCGCCATCGGTAACGGTACCGCGAGCCGCGAGACCGACAAGCTCGCCGCCGAGCTGATCAAAAAGTATCCAGCCATGGGCATGACCAAGGTGATGGTCTCAGAGGCGGGTGCGTCGGTGTACTCGGCTTCGGAACTGGCCGCCAAGGAATTCCCGGATCTGGACGTCTCCATCCGTGGCGCGGTGTCCATCGCCCGTCGTCTGCAGGATCCGCTGGCGGAACTGGTGAAGATCGATCCGAAATCCATCGGTGTGGGCCAATACCAGCACGACGTGTCGCAACTCAAGCTGGCCCGCGGCCTGGACGCCGTGGTCGAAGACTGCGTCAACGCCGTGGGTGTCGACGTCAACACCGCTTCCGTAGCCCTGTTGGCGCGGATTTCCGGCCTCAACACCACGCTGGCGCAGAATATCGTCAGCCATCGTGATGCCAACGGCGCGTTCAAGACCCGTGCAGCACTGAAGAAAGTCAGCCGCCTGGGCGAGAAGACCTTCGAACAGGCAGCCGGCTTCCTGCGGGTCATGAACGGCGACAACCCCCTCGACGCTTCCGCCGTGCACCCTGAGGCCTACCCGTTGGTGCAGCGTATCGCCGCTGAAACCGACCGCGACATCCGCTCGCTGATCGGCGACAGCAGCTTCCTCAAGCGCCTGGACCCGAAAAAATATACCGACGAGACCTTCGGCCTGCCGACGGTCACCGACATCCTTCAGGAACTGGACAAGCCCGGCCGCGACCCGCGTCCCGAGTTCAAGACCGCAGCCTTCCAGGATGGCGTCGAGGACCTCAAGGACCTGCAACTGGGGATGATCCTCGAAGGCGTGGTGACCAACGTCACCAACTTCGGTGCCTTTGTCGACATCGGCGTGCATCAGGACGGCCTGGTGCACATCTCTGCGTTGTCGGAGAAGTTCGTCAAGGACCCGCGCGAAGCGGTCAAGGCTGGGGACGTGGTCAAGGTCAAGGTCATGGAAGTGGACATTCCGCGCAAACGCGTGGGCTTGTCGATGCGCATGAGCGACACGCCGGGCGAGAAGATCGATGGCGCCCGTGGCAGCCGTCCGGGCTCGTCGCCGCGCCAGCAGAGCACGCCGGCACGGGCCAAGGAGCCGGCAGCGGCCCCCGCCAATAACGCTATGGCTTCCCTGTTCGCCAACGCCAAACAACTGAAGAAGCGCTGATGGATCTGCCTGAAGAGTTCACCCAGAGCGCCTACAGCCAGCTCCTTGGCTGCAGGGTGCTGCACTTGGGCGAGGGGGTCGCGCAAGTGGCGATGACCCTGGAGCCCGAGTTGCGCAACCGCTTGGGCAAGCTCCATGGCGGGGCGATGTTCAGCCTGGTTGATGTTGCCATGGGCCTGGCGTGTTCGACCTCCCATGGTTTTGACAAGCAGAGCGTGACCCTGGAATGCAAGATCAACTACATTCGCGCTGTAGCGGATGGCGAGGTGGTGTGCACGGCCAAGGTCATCCATGGTGGGCGCCGCACTCTTGTGGTCGACGCCGAAGTGCTTCAGGGCGACAAATTGATGGCGAAGGCGCAAGCAACCTTCGCCGCTCTCTAGCTCGTTTCGCGCATCTGGGGTAATTTCGACGCTGCGCTGACATTGTCGGAATTACACCTAGGAGCCGCTAGTCATAACTGGCGACGAGATCGAAACCAGGCGACAACGCCGGTAACTTTCTTCACCCTTGTAGACCGTTATGTCCACCCCCATATTGGGGCGACTGACCGTGAAGGAATTCAACTTGAGCGACTTTCTCAAACGCCGCCTGGAACTGCTTGGGGCGCCTGCCAATCTTCCTCTGCTGCAGCAGTGCCTGCACGGTATCGAGCGTGAATGCCTGCGCGTGACGGCCGATGGCCGCCTGGCTCAGACGCCTCACCCTGAAGGAATGGGCGCGGCGCTGACCCACGAGCAAATCACCACGGATTATTCGGAGTCGCTGCTGGAGTTCATCACTCCGGCGTTGGCCGACCCGGCTCAGACCCTGCAAAGTCTGGAAAAAATTCACCGCTTCGCTTACAGCAAGCTGGGTAACGAGCTGCTGTGGAGCCCGTCGATGCCTTGTGCGTTGCCGGCCGAGCAGGATATTCCGATCGCGTACTACGGCACGTCCAACATTGGTCAGCTCAAGTATGTCTACCGTCAGGGCCTGGCTCTGCGCTATGGCCGTACCATGCAGTGCATCGCCGGTATTCATTACAACTTCTCGGTGCCCGATGCGCTATGGCCTCTGCTCAAGAACGCAGAGGGCGTGCCGGGCAGTGATCGCGACTTCCAGTCGGCGGCCTATATTGCCCTG
This sequence comes from Pseudomonas baltica, assembly GCF_031880315.1. Lineage (NCBI taxonomy): Bacteria > Pseudomonadati > Pseudomonadota > Gammaproteobacteria > Pseudomonadales > Pseudomonadaceae > Pseudomonas > Pseudomonas baltica. The sequence continues at coordinate 3,799,780 of NZ_CP134771.1, forward strand.
ATCCGCAACTTCCGCCGCTACAGCTGGCTGCTGATGTATCTGTTCGGCGCCTCGCCGGTACTCGATGCAGGCTTTTTGCGCGGCCGTGCGCATCAGCTGGAGCAGCTGGATGCCGAGACGCTTTACCTGCCCTATGCGACCAGCCTGCGCATGAGTGACCTGGGTTATCAAAGCAACGCCCAGGCGGGGCTGACGCCTTGCTACAACGATTTGGCCAGCTATACCGACAGCCTGCGCCTGGCCGTGGCTACGCCTTATGCGCCGTATGTCGAAGTGGGCACACACAAGGATGGCGAGTGGGTACAGCTCAATACCAACATCCTGCAGATCGAAAACGAGTACTACTCCAATATCCGCCCCAAGCGCGTGACCTATACCGGCGAACGGCCGATCCAGGCCTTGCAGGCCCGCGGTGTGCAGTACGTGGAAGTGCGCTGCCTGGACATCAACCCGTTCCTGCCGACCGGTGTGGATCTGACTGAGGCTCGATTCCTCGACGCATTCCTGCTGTTCTGTGCACTGGAAGAAAGCCCCCAGTTCGCCACGCTGGAATGTGGTAATTGCACCAACAACTTCCTCACGGTGGTCAAGGATGGCCGCCGGCCGGGCCTTCAACTGCAGCGCGACGGTGCGCCGATCGGGCTCAAGGAGTGGGCGGACGAGTTGCTGGAGCGCATCCAGCCACTGGCCGAATTGCTCGATCGCAGCCATGGTGGCGATGCCCACGTCCAGGCGTTGGCCGCTCAGACAGCCAAGGTAGCCGATCCGTCACTGACGCCGTCGGCCAAAGTGCTGGCGAGCATGGCTGAGCACAATGAAAGCTTCGCGCAGTTCTCGCTACGCCAGAGCAATGCCCACGCCGATACGCTGCGGGGCAATCCTTTGAGCATCGAAGAACAGGCCGCGTTCGAGACTACTGCGCGCGAATCCATCGCGCGCCAGGCGGAGCTGGAACAGACCGAAGTGGGGGATTTCGACCTGTTCGTCGCTTCTTATCAAGCGAGTATTCTGGCGATCAGTCAGTAAGCCTGCGGTTATTGCTCACGCCTTCGCGGGCTCTGTCCGCGAAGGCGTCAGTATCAACGACGCGTCGTTCAACCCTTGCCCTTGGTCCGCGTCAGCCCAGGTTCGGCATTCTTCTCGATGTGCTCGATGATCATGCAGGCGACGTTCTTGCCGGTGGTCGTTTCGATGCCTTCGAGCCCTGGCGACGAATTGACCTCCATCACCAGCGGGCCATGATTGGAGCGCAGGATATCGACCCCGGCGACGCCCAAGCCCATGACCTTGGCCGCACGAATGGCGGTCATGCGCTCTTCGGGGGTGATCTTGATCAGGCTGGCTGTGCCGCCGCGATGCAGGTTGGAGCGGAACTCCCCCGGCTTGGCCTGGCGCTTCATCGAGGCCAGGACCTTGTCGCCGACCACAAAGCAGCGGATGTCGGCGCCACCGGCCTCCTTGATGTATTCCTGCACCATGATGTTCTGCTTGAGGCCCATGAAGGCCTCGATCACCGACTCTGCGGCCTTGGTGGTCTCGCACAGCACCACGCCGATGCCTTGGGTACCCTCCAGAACCTTGATCACCAGCGGCGCGCCGTTGACCATCTGGATCAGGTCGGGGATGTCATCGGGCGAGTGGGCAAACCCTGTAACCGGCAGGCCGATACCCCGGCGCGACAGCAATTGCAGCGAACGCAGCTTGTCCCGCGAGCGGGCGATGGCCACCGATTCGTTGAGGGGATAGACGCCCATCATCTCGAACTGGCGCAGCACGGCGCAGCCATAGAAGGTCACCGAGGCGCCAATGCGCGGAATCACTGCGTCGAAATCTTCCAGCGGTTTGCCGCGATAGTGGATCTGCGGCTTGTGGCTGGCGATGTTCATATAGGCGCGCAGGGTGTCGACCACCACCATCTCATGGCCGCGTTCGATTCCCGCTTCAACCAGACGACGAGTGGAATACAGACGCGGATTTCGCGAAAGCACAGCGATCTTCATGCAACACCATTGGCAGGGGTAGTAGTAGAAGCCGGAAAGGTCGGCTTGTCTTGAACGTAAGTCACGCCCGGGTTGACCACCAATTGGCCTTGTACCAGGGCTTTGGAGCCGAGCAGCAAGCGATAACGCATGGCCTTGCGACAGGCCAGGGTGAATTCGACGTCCCACACCCGGTCGCCCAGGGCGAGGGTGGTCTTGATGACGTAGCGCGTCTGCGCGTGGCCATTGGAGCTCTTGATGGTCTTCATCGCCACCAGAGGCGCCTCGCAGCGGCGGTGGCGCAATTGCACCACGGTGCCCAGGTGCGCATTGAAACGCACCCATGTTTCACCCTGACGCTCGAAGGTTTCGATCTCCGTCGCGTGCAGGCTCGAGGTGCTGGCACCGGTGTCGATCTTGGCGCGCAGGCCGGCCACGCCCAGTTCGGGCAGGGCCACCCACTCGCGCAGGCCGATCACAGTCAGATGGTCAAATGTCTTCAAGGGATCAACCGCAGAAAGTGTCAGGAACAGGTTGCTGCATAAATCAGAGCCCGAGGTAGTTGAGACCGGCCTTGGGCAGATCAATTCAACCGAGCGTAGTCTGCTCGGCGCACTCTAAACGGAACGCCTGCCACTTGCATCCGCCGTGTAGGGTAGTAGAGTTCCAGCATGTTTCAGATCGAGGTGAAGTCGTGGCGCAGAAACAGGCCGAGGAAGAAAGGATCCGTCTGGACAAGTGGCTATGGGCCGCACGTTTCTACAAGACCCGCTCGCTGGCCAAGGCCGCGATTGAAAGTGGCAAGGTGCATTGCCGTGGCGAGCGTTGCAAGCCGGGCAAGGAGCCGCATGTAGGCGACGAGATCGCTGTGCGTACCGGATTTGATGAGCGCACGGTGGTGGTCAAGGCATTGTCCGATGTGCGGCGGGGTGCCCCCGAGGCGCAGTTGCTTTATGCTGAGACCGAGCAGAGTATTGCGAAGCGCGAACAAGCGGCGGCGATGCGCAAGGCGGGCGGCCTGGGCGTCGAAACCGATGGGCGGCCGAGCAAGAAGCAGCGTCGGCAACTCCATCAGTTGTTCGGCAGCCGCGACTAGCCGCTGACCACGCTGAGGCGGCGCAGTATCGGAATGTGATTGAGCAGCTTGAATACCGGATTGCTGAGAGTACTCAGCAAGGCGGTAGCTTTGGCGAGATACGGCGTATAGAAGGCCCAGCCCAGCGCCAGCAATGCCATCAGCACGCCACCGATGTAATCGTCCTGGCCCCAATGCGCGCCAGCCACCAGGCGTGGCAGGCTGAATAGCACCACCAGGCCCCAGATCACCACCACCTGGGTGCCACGGCGAGCGAACAGGGTCATGAACATGGCCCAGATCAACAGTACCGAGGCATGATCACCCGGGAAGCTCTGGTTGGATTGATCCTTGAGCTCGAGATGTTTGTCGATGTTCGGATACAGATCCCCCAAACGTACCGCTTCAGGGAGGACCAGCGACGGACTGCTGTGCTGCCACCCCAGATGGTCGCATACCTCTGAAAACAGCGCGCGAATGACCAGCAGCGCTACCATCATGGCGATAATGCCCAAGGCCGCCTGACGCACCTGGCTCCGTTCGAAGACATAGTCACCACGGATCAACAGGGTCAGAAGGATCAGCCCGACCACGATGTCGAACGGCCGCATGCTGCCCACGGCCCAGATCGAACGCCAGACGGTATTAGTAGCCAAAGGCTGATTGAGCATATGAAACAGGCCGACATCGAACGCCGTGAACAACTGATTGCCGACGGGCAACAGCCACAGGCCCAGCAGGATCAACGCGGCGACGTTGCACGTCACCAGAGCTCTGATGTTCCATCTTGCTTGGAACAGAGCGGGTTTGTTCATAAAATACCTCGAATGGCAGAGCTCGCAGGCGCGGAGCGCATGTAACAGAAATTGTTTTGCTGACTATACATTTTGTCATAAATATCAGATACCCAGACCTATGTCCGAATTGCTCGATACCGATTTCACACAGCGTTTCATCTTCGACGACAGCGATGTCCGCGGTGAGCTGGTTTCTCTGGAACGCAGTTATGCCGAGGTTCTGGCCAAACATCCGTACCCGGAACCCGTCGCCCAGTTGCTCGGCGAATTCATGGCGGCGGCAGCTTTGCTGGTCGGCACCCTGAAATTCGATGGCTTGCTGATCCTCCAGGCCCGCTCCAGCGGGCCGATTCCTCTGCTGATGATCGAATGTTCCAGCGAGCGAGAGATCCGCGGCCTGGCGCGTTATGAAGCGGAGCAGGTTAGACCCGGCGCCGGCTTGCCGGAACTGATGCCGGAAGGCACACTGGCGATGACCATTGACCCTACCAATGGCCAGCGTTATCAGGGCATCGTCGAGTTGGGCGGTGCGGACTTGTCGGAATCCTTCACTAATTACTTCGCGTTGTCGGAGCAATTGGGTACGAAGTTCATCCTCAAGGCCGACACCCATCGTGCCCGGGGCCTGCTGTTGCAGCAGTTGCCCATCGACAAGATCAAGGACGACGAAGACCGCGCAGACAACTGGCATAACGTCACCGCCAAGGCCCACACCTTGACGGCCGAGGAGATGCTCGGTCTCGACAACGAGACCGTTCTGCATCGCCTCTACCATGAGGAAGAACTGCGTCTGTTCGATATCCAGCCGCTGCAATTTCGCTGCAGCTGCTCCCGGGAACGTTCGGCGCGCGCGTTGATCAGTCTGGGAGAAGAGGATGCGCAGCTCGTGTTGGTCGAACATGGTGGCACCATCGAGATCGATTGCCAGTTCTGCAACGAGCGTTATCTGTTCGATTCTGCAGATGTCACGCAGTTGTTTCTGGACGGAAGCGTCGATTCGCCGTCAGAGACCCGTCACTGAAAGGTTTTAGCACCGCTAACTGAAGGTCAGGAACGTCGGAATAGTGCCATCCAGACAGGAGGGGTCTACTTTTTCCTAATGTTTCTGGCATAATCCGGCCACTTTTTTCGCTGTAGTAGGTTTGTATTATTACTACAAAACGTTTGGAGCACTCGGCCGCTGGCCGACGGGGACATTCATGACGCAAGCCAATAACGCCGTGTACACCGATCTGAGCACTGACGATCTGGTCAAAGAAGCCCTGACTCGCGGTGAAGGCGAGCTGTCCGATACGGGCGCGCTGGTCGTCAAGACCGGGCATCGCACGGGCCGTTCACCGGTAGACCGTTTCATCGTCGAAGAGCCCTCTTCCCAGAATGACATCGCCTGGGGCCCGATAAACCGCAAGTTCCCGGCCGACAAGTTCGATGCCCTGTGGGATCGTGTTCAAGCCTATCTGGGTGAGCGCGAGCGGTTCGTTTCCCACGTTCATGTAGGCTCCGACGAAGGCCACTACCTCGCGGTCAAAATGACCACCGAGACAGCCTGGCACAACCTGTTCGGGCGTTGCCTGTTCATCAATCCGGAAACCTACAATCCGGGCGCCAAGCAGGAATGGCAAGTCGTGAACGCGCCGTGGTTCGTCTGCGAACCCGAGCGTGATGGCACCAACTCCGATGGCACCGTGATCATCAACTTTGCGGCCAAGAAAGTCCTGATCGCAGGCATGCGTTACGCCGGCGAAATGAAAAAAGCCATGTTCTCGGTGCAGAACTTCCTGCTGCCGGCGGCCGATGTGCTGCCGATGCACTGCGCTGCCAACATGGGCGAAGAGGGCGATGTGACGCTGTTCTTCGGTCTGTCGGGCACCGGCAAGACCACCCTGTCGGCCGACGAAAGCCGCTACCTGATCGGCGACGACGAGCACGGCTGGGGCGAAGGCGTGGTGTTCAACATCGAAGGCGGTTGCTATGCCAAGTGCATCGATCTGTCCGAGAAGAACGAACCGGTCATCTGGAAAGCCATCCAGCATGGCGCCGTGCTCGAGAACGTGGTCCTGGACCCGGTCACCAAGCAAGCCGATTACGCTGACGACAGCCTGACCCAGAACAGCCGCGCCGCTTACCCGCGCGAGCTGATCGAAAAACGCGCACCGAAAAACCTCGGTGGCGAGCCGAACGCCGTGATCTTCCTGACCTGCGACCTGACAGGCGTATTGCCGCCGGTGTCGATCCTCAGCGAAGAACAGGCTGCCTACCACTTCCTGTCGGGTTACACCGCACTGGTCGGCTCCACTGAAATGGGCTCGGGCAGCGGCATCAAGTCGACCTTTTCGACCTGCTTTGGCGCCCCGTTCTTCCCGCGTCCGGCGGGCGTGTATGCCGAACTGCTGATCAAGCGCATCCGCGCTTTCGGCTCCAAGGTCTATCTGGTCAACACCGGCTGGACCGGCGGTGGCTACGGCGTCGGCAAACGTTTCAACATCCCGACCACCCGTGGCGTGATCGCGGCCATCCAGAGCGGCGCGCTGATCGGTGCAGAAACCGAGCACCTGGCGACCGTCAATCTGGATGTGCCGAAATCGGTACCTGGCGTCGATACCGGCCTGCTCAACCCACGCAACACCTGGGCTGACAAGGCTGCGTACGACGAGTCGGCCAAGGCGCTGGCCGGCTTGTTCATCGAGAACTTCAAGAAGTTCGAAGTGAGCGACTCGATTCGTGCCGCCGGTCCGCAGCTGTAATATTCAAGCTGTGAACTGACAAGCCGCCCCTCGGGGCGGCTTTTTTATTTGCGCTCTTTTTCCTTGCCCAGATACACCGGCGCGACGTTCACGTTGGCTGGCAACGCGACGCTGGTCGATGGTGCCACGGGCTGCGCGTGGGCGGCCTTGTCGGTGTGGGATGAACCACGGCTCGGCGCGGCCTGTTCGGCGGTTGGCGCAGGCGCGTCAGCGGGTTTGTCGGTTTGCGCCTGGGCCAGACTGGCTGAAGGATTATTCAGATCGATGACCAGCAACTTGGCCAGGTCATAGCGCTGGCTCAGCGCATACAGGCCGCCGGCGACGATCACCAGGCCAATGAACACATTGCGAAACAGAGTGGAGTCGGTGGTGGCTTTTTTCCGCGTGCGCCGCACCACGGTGTCATCCACGTCGACGCTCAGGGAATCGGATTTAAGGCGGGGTTGCTGGCGCTCGGCTTTCATGGCACTCGTTCGACGGTTGGGCACAGGCGTCGAGTTTAACATTTCTGTTCTGGCGCCAGCGCTTTCCTGTGCCGGGCGGCAGTCCTAATCTGCGGCGGCGAAGGTCTTGGTCGCCAAGCAGTAGCGCTGCTGGGCGGCGAGGGTCTGGTCGTCGTTCTCATGGTCGGCGCGCTTGGTCCATTCCTGACATGCCTCCTTGAAGTACACCACCGCGGCGCGTCGGCACTCACGGTGTTCGACCGTGTCACCCGGGAAGTTGGTGCATACCGAAGCGTTGTCGATCTCGTTATCGACGATCTTCCACTGCGCTCGATAGCGATTGCGGCCTTTCCATTCGCGGATCTCCACGGTCGCCACTTGGTAAGGCTTGCCTTGGCGAGTAACGGGACGCACCTGATCGGCTTTGTACTGGGCCATATAGCGTGCCGAAACCATGCCCTGCGCCGATGTGGGCGCCGGATCGGGCTTGGGGACGGCGCCAAAGCGGCACTTGGCGACCTCATCGTTGATGGCCGTGCCGTTCTTCAGGCAGTCATCCAGAGGCTGTGGCTTGGCGGGTGTGGCGTCGGCCTGTGCGCGCGGCGCCGTGACCACTGGAGCCAAGACGGCGGCCGTTACAGGCTGCACGGGTAGCGCATCGGCTGGCTCGTCGGTCACCGTTGCCATTGGCTCTTGCACGGCATTCGCAGGCTGAGGCGAGGGCGCATTGCCCTGCGGGCGCGCAGCGAGGAGCCAGGCGCAGGCGCAAAGCATCGCCAGCGCGGCTATCCAGCCCAACTTGACGCCGGAAGGCCTGGCGGCTGGGCTTCTGCCAGGATGAGAGCCGAGCACCACGTCGAACTGCCGAGGGTTGAGGCGCTGGAAGTGCGTGACGCCGTCATCATCTGAAGGTGGTTGCATCGAATCCATTCCTGGCGTTTGGTGTAAGGCATAAAGCGGCATCCGGGCCATGCCGTAGCAGACTTGTTACAATTTGCCGCAGATTATACCGGGGCTCGAAACTTGGCCAGCGAACATTGATGGCGTTGCTCGTTGACCCTGGAAGCACCGCCCTCTGAAATGTTCAGGCTCAATCTTGCGCTGCAAATCTGCCAGCGACCGCGCTAGGGTGTCCCCTCGATGCCGTCCAAGGAGTGACACGACATGCAGGCTACCCTCGAAGCAGTGTTCGGCCACAGCCGTTTTCGTCCAGGCCAGGAGGCCGCCATCGGCGCAGTGCTGGCTGGCCGTTCGGCTGCGGCGATTTTTCCGACCGGGTCGGGCAAGTCGTTGTGCTATCAATTGCCAGCGCTCATGCTGCCGCACTTGACGCTGGTGGTTTCCCCATTGCTGGCGTTGATGCAGGATCAGCTCGCCTTCCTCCATCGTCACGGCGTGGCGGCGGCGAATATAGACTCCGCACAAACGCGTGAGCAGGCCGCAGAGGTGATGACGCGGGCGCGCTCAGGTGAATTGAAGATCCTGATGATTTCGGTCGAGCGCCTGAAAAACGAGCGGTTTCGCCATTTTCTGCAGCAGGTGCCCATCTCGTTGCTGGTGATCGACGAAGCGCACTGCATCTCCGAGTGGGGGCATAACTTTCGGCCCGACTACCTCAAGCTCCCCGACTATCAGCGTCAGTTCAATATTCCCCAGGCCTTGCTGCTGACGGCCACGGCGACGCCCAAGGTCATCGCCGACATGCAGGCGAAGTTCGCCATCGCCGATTCGGACGTGGTCACCACGGGGTTCTACCGGGCCAATCTTGATTTGCAAGTGGAGGGGGTGGCCGGCGCCGACAAGCAGGCCCGCTTGGTGCAATGGCTGCAGGCGCGCCAAGGCCAGGCAGGGATCGTCTATGTGACCCAGCAAAAAACCGCAGAAGCCGTGGCTCAGCAGCTGTCGCGCCAGGGTGTAGCGGCGCAGGCCTATCACGCCGGGCTGCCGAACGAGCGCCGCGATGATATTCAGCGCCGCTTCATGGCTGGGGATATCCAATGCATCGTCGCCACCATTGCCTTTGGCATGGGCATCGATAAAAGCGACATTCGCTTTGTGGCACATTTCGATCTGCCCAAATCGATCGAAAACTACAGTCAGGAAATCGGTCGGGCAGGTCGCGACGGTCAACCGTCCGAATGCCTGGTGCTGGCCAACCGCGACAGCTTGGCGGTGCTCGAGAACTTCGTTTACGGCGACACGCCAGAGCGCGTAGGTATCGCTGCAGTGCTCGAGGACCTGCAGCAGGCGGCCGGCGACGGCCAATGGGAGTTTCTGCTGGGGCCCTTGGCCGACCAGAGCAATATTCGCCAACTGCCGCTCAAGACCCTGTTGGTGCAGCTCGAGCTTCGAGGGATCATCGCGCCACGCTACAGTTACTTCTCCGAATACCGCTTCAAGTATCTCGTCGAACCCCAGGCCCTGCTCGAGCGCTTCAAGGGCGAGCGGCAGGCGTTCGTAGCGTCGATCATTGCGCACTGCAAGCGCGCCCGGACCTGGGCGACGGTGGACTTCGACACGCTCTACCAACATGGAGCGGAACGCGCACGTGTGATCAAGGCACTGGATTACTTCCAGGAGCAGGGCCTGATCGAGCTGGAGAGCAAGCACATGACCGAGGTGTATAGCGTGCTGGAGCCTGCGTTCGATGCCCAGTTGCAGGGCGACAACCTCTATGACTATTTCCGCACCCATGAGGGCGCCGAGATCGGCCGCATCCACGCCATGCTGGCGCTATTTGCCAACGATCAATGCTTGAGCGCCAGTTTGGCACGGTACTTTGGTGACACCGAGGCGCCTGATCGATGTGGCCACTGTTCGGTGTGCCGTGGGCAAATCGCACAGTTACCCGAGCCGCCTGCCAGGCCGCGGCTGGGGGATATGGTCTTCGTGCAAGAGTGCAGCGAGTTTCTCAATCGTTACCACGAGCAAACGGGCAGCCTGCCGTCTGCAACGCTGGCGACGCGCTTTCTCTGTGGCGTCAGCGTGCCGATCTTCACCCGCATGAAAGCGCGGGCTGTGCCGGGGTATGGGGTTTTGGAAGATTACCCTTATGCAGAGGTTCTGCAGTGGGCCGAATCAGGATTGGCGAGCTTCGTTGACCCCGCCGGGCCCTGAGAGTCGGCAGCCCTGATGCCGCAGCAGCAGGTCAGGGCTGCATTGTTGTCAGATGGGCTTGGGCTCCGTTCGGGAGGCAGCTTCAAGATCCAGCAGTCCGCGCCCGTAGGCTTCACTGTTGGCGTATATGCCTGATCGATTAGCGCTATCGAGCAGCAGCTCGCGAATTTCTTGCGGGCTCTTCTCTGGATAGCGGCTTTGCAGGGCTGCCAGCGCGCCCGCTACCAGGGCTGTGGCGGGTGAGGTCCCGGCGGTCTCGACAAACTTGCCGTCCTTGCCTGTGGTCATCAGCCCTTTGCCCTGGCCGGAGTCGCCTCCGGGCACCGCAATGCACCAGCGGTGGGCCACGCCACAGTAGTTGGATTTACCGTTGATGGCAGTGCCGTCGTTGCTCAATGCAACCACAGCCAGCCAGCCTTTTTCCAGTTCGGGCAACGCTACGGGCAGGCCCGGCTCGGCCAAGGGTTCGCGCTTGAGCTCGTTACCGGTCGGGAATACCAGAACCGCACCTTGCTCGACCATCACGCGCGCCTGCGCCAAGGAGGCCTCCATGACCTGGTTGTAGCGTGCCTCGGTCAGTTCGGTGGCGGGGATCGAATTGGCCCAGGAGTTACTGAAGATACGCACGCCCTTGTCGAAGGCGAATCGCCAGGATTGGGCAATCTCCTCATCGAAAAAGAAAGGTTCGTTGTCATCCCCGAAGCGCATCGGAATCAGCTGGGCCTCGTAGGCGACACCATGAATGCCCTGATCGTCCTTGTTGGCCGCCAGTACTCCGGCCATCTGGGTGCCATGCCCCAAGCGGTCCTCGGTACCTGGCGCCTTGCGCACGTGGTCGTAACCGGGGTCGGCGATACGGCCGCGAAATGACGGGTGATCCAGCTCCAGACCGGAGTCGATCAAGGCGACGGTCACGCCGTTGCCGGTGCCGCCACGGGCATAGAGTGCCGACGCGTTGATAATCGACAAGGCTTTGAGGGCATGGTATTCGGGGGTTTCAAAACTGGCCCGATCGAGAGCGATCGGTGGTGACTCGGCGTAGGCCCCGCAGCCGATCAAAGTGAATGGCAAGCCCAGCAGCCCTGAGCGAAAGACAGTAGGCAGCAATGGGAACGGGTTATGGAATAGCTGAGGTGGGTGACGCATGGCAGGTCCCTGGACAGTTGATTCAATGCCCTGGCGCTTGGCTCAGGGCATTAGTGAAAGAACTATCCACGATCTTCGATAGCGTCGCTGAACGGTAATGTGAGTACTTGTATCAGCGCAGGAAAGGACTTTTCCTGTTAACGATGACGCCAGTGGTGGCGCGGTGGGCGACCATGGCCACGATAGTCGCGACGGTCGTCGTGGCCACGGTAGTTGCGGTTGTCCCGGTCGCTCTCGTTGCCCATGTAGTTGCCCAGCGCGCCGCCCGCACCGCCGCCTGCCGCCGCGCCGATCAGCGCGCCATTGGTCCCGCCCATGCTGCGGCCAACCACGTTACCGCCGGCGGCGCCCAGCGCGCCTCCGATCGCGGCTTCGCCACGGCTGCGTTTGTTGGCGCCGACCGCGCTGCCCGCTGCACCACCCACGCCTGCGCCGATGGCCGAACCGGTAGTGCCGCCCAGTTGCTGGCCGACAACCGAACCTAGAACCCCACCCAGTGCGCCGCCAATACCGGCTTCAGCCGTGCCGCCCGCAGAGGCAGCCCCGCTGACCAAGGCAAAGGACAACAACAGAATCGAGGGAAGCTTCATGTAGAGGAGTCTCAGTGGAATGACGACGCGATCCTGAGGCTCGGTAACAAGGCTGACAACATCGAAAAAGCCGAAACCGCGACTTGCGCACAGTCTGGTAAACGATTGTTTTAATGATGAAACTTTGTTCGGATTGTGAAGTCTTTTACTCTTCACGAAGGCCTTTTGCATTTCGCAAAAGGCCTTTTTCGTGTGCGCAGATTACAGGATTCTGGCGCTTTGGGCCGTTGCTTCCAGGCGAATCGCGACAAATTTGGACGTCGGCGTGCTGCTGCCGTCGCCCACGCTTTCCAACGGAATAAGCGGGTTGACTTCAGGATAGTAGGCGGCTGCCTGGCCGGCTGGGATGTCGAACGCCAGCAAGGTGAAGCCGTTGACCCGGCGCTCACGGCCATCGTCCCAGATCGAGATCAGGTCGGCCTTCTGCCCAGGCCGGAAGCCCAGGCGGATGATGTCCGCTTCGTTGGCGAACAGCACGTCACGCTGGCCACGCACGCCACGATAGCGATCGTCCAGGCCGTAGATCGTGGTGTTGTACTGATCGTGGGAGCGCATCGATTGCATGATCAGATCCGGGATCTGCCCGGTGGCACGAACCCGTTCATGAATCAGGTCGTTGGGCAGGGCGTTGGGTTTGAAATTGGCGCGGCCGCTCGCGGTGCTCCACTTGCGCGCGCCAGCGCTGTTGCCCAGATAGAAGCCGCCAGGATTTTTCAGGCGCTCGTTGAAATCTTTGAAGCCCGGGATGGTGTCGGCAATCAGATCACGAATGCGGTCGTAGTCGGCTACCAGCCATTTCCAGTCTACCGGGTGCGTGCCCAGAGTCGCAGCAGCGATGCCCGCGATGATGGCCGGCTCCGAGTGCATCTGCCGCGACAGGGGCTGCAGTTGACCGTTGGAAGCGTGAACCATGCTGAACGAGTCCTCCACGGTCACCGCTTGTGGACCTTCGCTCTGCAGGTCGATATCGGTACGCCCCAGGCACGGCAGGATCAGCGCCTGTTTACCGTGGATCAGGTGGCTGCGGTTGAGCTTGGTGCTGATCTGCACCGTCAGGTCGCAATTGCGCAGCGCCTCGGCTGTGCGGTGACTGTCAGGCGTGGCCTGTACGAAGTTGCCGCCCAGGCCGATGAAGACCTTGGCGCGCCCATCGATCATCGCGTGGATGGCTTCGATCACGTTGTGGCCATGGCTGCGCGGTACGGTGAACTTGAAGCGTTGCTCCAGGGCATCGAGGAAAAAGGCCGGCGGGCGCTCGTTGATGCCCATGGTGCGGTCGCCCTGCACGTTGCTGTGGCCGCGTACTGGACACAGGCCGGCGCCCGGTGCGCCGACGTTACCGCGCAGCAGCATCAGGTTGGCGATTTCCTGGATGGTCGCGACCGAGTGGCGATGCTGAGTGATGCCCATGGCCCAGCACATGATGACCTTCTCGGCCTTGACGTACATGCGCGCAGCAAGCTCAATGTCGTCCAGCGGCAGGCCGGACTGCTCGGTGATCTGTTCCCACGAAGTGGCGTCAACGGCAGCGAGGTAGTCCAGCACCGAGACGGTGTGGGCATTGAGGAAGTCATGGTCGAACACCGACGGGGCGTTCTGGGCTTGCGCATCGCGCTCCCACTGCAGCAGGAACTTGGCCATGCCGCGCATCATCGCCATATCGCCACCCAAGCCTGGGCGGAAGAACGCGGTGTTGGTCGGCTTGTCGCCGTTGGTGAGCATCTCCAGCGGGTGCTGCGGGTGCTGGAAGCGCTCCAGGCCGCGCTCCTTGAGCGGGTTGATGCACACTACCTGGGCACCACGCTCCACGGCTTCGCGCAGGGGCTCGAGCATCCGTGGATGGTTGGTGCCGGGGTTCTGGCCCCAGACGAAAATCGCCTCGGCGTGTTCGAAGTCGTCGAAGGTCACGGTGCCTTTGCCGACCCCGACACTTTGCGACAGCGCCACACCGCTGGCCTCGTGGCACATGTTCGAGCAATCGGGGAAGTTGTTGGTGCCGTACGCGCGCACGAACAGCTGATACAGGTAGGCCGCCTCGTTACTGGCCCGGCCCGAGGTGTAGAACTCGGCCTGGTCCGGGCTGGTGAGGTTGAGCAGATGCCTGGCCACCAGACCGTAGGCGTTTTCCCAGGTAATGGGCTTGTAGCGATCGGTCTCGGCATCGTAGACCATCGGCTCGGTCAGTCGGCCCTGGTATTCGAGCCAATAGTCGCTCTGCTCCAGCAGCGAGGTCACGCTGTGCTTGGCGAAAAAACTGCCATCGACGCGGCGCTTGGTGGCCTCCCAGTTGACCGCCTTGGCGCCGTTTTCGCAGAACTTGACCATGCCGCTTTCCGGCGAATCGCCCCAGGCGCAACCGGGGCAGTCGAAGCCGCCGTTCTGGTTGGTCTTGAGCATGGTGCGAATATTCTTCAGCGCGTTATCGCTGGTCAGCCAGGCTTGGGTCACGCTGATCAGCGCGCCCCAGCCACCGGCTGCACCTTTGTACGGCTTGTAGCGCGGCGTCGGGGTCTTGTCGGCTTGGTTGTGAGTGGTCACGCTGATTTCTCCATCGCGGGGCTATAGACCCGCGGCGCACTGTGGTGCGGCAGGTGGATAAGATTAAGGTTGTGGCGGCGCGCCCATTGCAGGGCCAGGCCGGTGGGGGACGACAGGCTGACCAGGGTCTGGATGCCGGCCCGCAGGACTTTCTGAATCAATTCCAGGCTGCAGCGACTGGTCACCACGGCTACGCCGCCGGTGGTGTCGATGCGTTGGCGCAGCAGGGCACCGATGAGTTTGTCGAGAGCATTGTGGCGGCCGATGTCTTCACGGCCGAGCAGCAGCTCGCCACGACCATCCATGAAGATGGCGGCGTGTACCGCGCCGCAATGCTGGCCCAGCGGCTGGAAGTCGCTGATGCGCTGGCGCAGGCCGTCGAGCCAGTGCGCGGGCGGCAGGGGCGCGCCGGGCAGTACCTTGAGGTCGGGCAACGCCTGTTCGACGGCTTCTACGCCGCACAGGCCGCAGCCACTGGTGCCGGCCATTTGGCGGCGTTGATCCTTGAGGTTCCAGAAAGCACGGCTCGCGATCTCGACCTCGGCCTGTTGCGCCGAGCCACAGCCGCTGAGCTTGATGTCGTAGATTTCATCGGGGCTGGCAATCAGGCCGCTGCCGATGCTGAAGCCGACGATGAAGTCTTCGAGATCGGTGGGGCTGACCAGCATGACCGCCTGGCTGATGCCGTTGTAGGCGATCGCCAGGGCGACCTCTTCGGCCAGGGCGGTGGCGGTCTCACCTTCGTGCTCGAGGGTGCAGAAACTGTATTCATGACTGGCCGCTGCAGCGGCCGTCGAAAAGCTGGACGCCGCGGGGGCCGGGCGTTTGGCATTCATCGCAGATTACCGGCTGGAAGATAGGCTAAAGCCTAGGCCTGCCAGCGGTGGACGTCTAATCGCTAGTACTGATATGCCGATAGATGGCGTCGATGAAGATGGGTTTGGGTTGTGAATGGTGGCTCTTTCGCGGGCGAGTCCCGCTCCCACAATGGTGAGTGGGAGCGGGCTCTGCCCACGAAAAGGGCGGTATGGTCAGCGCACAATTCAGGACGTTTCACGACACAGCGCAAAGCACGCCTCAGCCAGCGCCGAGCGGGGCGCGCTGCGGCGCATGATCAGCCCCAGCCCCGCAAGGGTATGGGCGTCGGCGATGGGCGCCAGGCGCAGATGTTCGGTCAGCGCATCAAGGCCGCCATTCAACGGCATCACGGCACAGCAAAGCCCGCCATGGACGGCCTGCAGCAACTGATGAACGGCATCGGTCTGCAGCAGGAACGATGGATTCAAGCCGCGACTGTGGAAGTTGTGATCCATGGACTGGCGAAAGTGCATGCCGCTGGTCAGGGCGGCCAATGGTAGCTCGGCCAATGTTTCCCAGCTCAAGGGCTGATCACCAAAATCAAAATGGCGCTGATCGTAGAGCAAGCCCATGCGCGTTTCGTCCAGCGCCAAGGATTCGAAGCGCTCGGTGTCCAGCCGCTCAAGGTAAGACACGCCGATATCAAGTCGATTGCTGGCCAACTGCTCGAGAATCTGTTCGGAGCTCAGCGCACTGAGTTCGAAGCGCAGATTGGGATGCTGGCCGTGCAAGCGATGCAGCAGCGGCAGCGGGTCGAAACTCGACAAGGGCACCACGCCCAGGCGCAAGGTACCAACCAGGTTACCGCGGCAGGCTGCTGCCTCGGCTTGCAAGCCGTCATAGGCCGCCAGCACGGTGCGCGCCCAGGCCAGCACGCGCTCGCCGGGCGCAGTGAAACCTTCGAAGCGCTGGCCACGGTTGACTAGTGGCAGGTCGAGTTCCTGCTCGAGGTTGCGCAAGCGCATCGACAGCGTCGGCTGGGTGATGTGGCAGCGCGCCGCGGCCTGGCCGAAATGCCGGGTTTCGTCGAGGGCGATGAGGAATTTGAGTTGCTTTATGTCCATCTGCATTCCTGACGCACGTTTGGGGGATCTGAGGGGCCGCTGCAGCTTGCACACAGCTCACACCCCCACACCGAGAATAAGCCGTCAATGCGCAACAAAGGTCGCTCAAAGACCTTTGATCAACTCGCGATAATCGTCCACTGCGTCGAATTCCTCGGTGTCCTTGGGGCCCTTCTTGCTATCAGGCTCGCGCACCGCCAGCAGATGCCCGACGCCGAACGCGCGCGCGCTGCGCAGTATCGGCAAGGTATCGTCGATGAACAGACTGCGCGCCGGATCGAAGCCGATATCGGCCTGCAGGGCGTCCCAGAACTGCTGGGTTTCCTTGGGGTAGCCGTAGTCGTGGGAGCTGATCAGGCGCTCGAAATAGGGCGCCAGTTCAATCCGCTCCATCTTCAGCGACAGCGAGTCACGATGGGCGTTGGTGATCAGGATCACTCGCTTGCCGGCATCGCGTATCGCCGCCAGAAAGGTGTCGGCATCGGGCCGCAGGGCGATCAAGTGCGCGGTTTCGACCTTGAGGTCGCGCACCGACAGATTCAGCTCGGCGCTCCAGTGGTCCAGGCAGTACCAGGTCAGCTTGCCGGCATTGCGCTCGAACAACGGATGGATTTCGAGTTCGGCCATGGCGCGGCTGACGCCATGCAGCTCGGCGTAGCGTTGCGGCAGGTGTTCCATCCAGAAATGGTTGTCGTAGTGCAGGTCCAGCAGGGTGCCGTCCATGTCGAGCAGCACGGTGTCGATGTCTTGCCAGGCGAGGGGAGCCATAAAGATTCTCGGGCAATGGGTTGGTTCGATGGCCTTTGCAGGCAAAAGCCACGGTATAGTAACCCGTTCACGCTCAGGAGCCGCCCCCATGCGCCAGAAACCTATCGCCCTTTCCCGCGAGATCGTCGCCAGCAGCCGTCTATTCCGTGTCGAACAGGTGGAATTACGGTTCAGCAATGGCGTCGAGCGCACCTATGAACGGCTGGTCGGGCGCGGCACCGGCCATGGTGCGGTAATGATCGTGGCGATGATCGACAGCGACCATGCGTTGTTGATCGAGGAGTATTGCGGCGGTACCGACGAATACGAACTGTCCTTGCCCAAGGGCCTGATCGAGCCGGGCGAGGACGTGCTGGCGGCGGCCAATCGCGAACTCAAGGAAGAGGCCGGCTACGGTGCGCGGCAGTTGGAGCATCTGACCGAGCTGTCGCTGTCGCCCGGCTACATGAGCCAGAAAATCCAGGTGGTGCTGGCCTCTGACCTATACGAAGAACGCCTGGAGGGCGACGAGCCTGAAGAGATGCGCGTTGATCGCGTCAACCTGCGCGAACTGGCAAGCCTGGCCCAGCACCCGCAATTCTCCGAAGGGCGGGCGCTGGCGGCGCTGTATCTGGCTCGGGATCTGCTGACACAGCGGGGCAGCTTTCAACCATGATGGGTGGGTGTCGCGGCACCGCCCTGCAGCCACCAGATATCATTCTTGAAGCCGAGAATAATGTCCTCGTTGGGGAGTAGGTGCAGTTGTGCCAAGACCAGCAGGCCGCTATCTGCTGGATCGAAGGCCGCGATGCCTTGCTCGCCGAACGTCTCATCGAAATTTCCGTCATCAAGCAGGCGCACTACCCCGATCCTCGTCACCTCTTTGGGCACGGACGTGGACAATACCATTCGCGCCTCTCTGCCTTGACCATAAAAAGCCCCACCGTGCCAATTGCCATAACCCGGCACGATCTCTTTCAATAGTAACTCTCCCCGGTTGAACGAAGTATCAACTTGACCCTCAGCGGTATAGCCACTTATAGCACCTTTGAGGCCTATGCCGTCCTTCACCGAGGCCCCCAGCACTTTCAATGCGCCGTTCTCATCGGCCCACAAAGCGTTGACGACATAAAAATCATCCTTATCGATGCGCACCAATCCTTGGTCGTTGCCATTGCCACCGAAGCTGTAGTCCTGTTTGCCCTCAGCGTCGTAACGCACCAGGAATTGCTGCCCTTCATCTGGGTTGGTAAACGGTAATGCCTCCTTGACGAGAATTACCAGCTTACTGCTCCCGGCGCCTCCCGTTTGCAGAGCGGCCGCGACGGCAAAGTTGAAGGGGATGAGGGTGCCAGCCAGGGTTACCACTACATAACCGGAGCCGTTGAATGCTCTGTCCAACTTGCCCTGGTTGTCGAGGCGGACTACTACCGGCAGCAATTCGTCGTAACCACCCCAGCCCACTGTTAACACCAGATACAAGCTGTCACCGTCAGCAATGCTGATCAGGTTTCCGGTCTTCGGTGGCAGGCCCTTATCTTGAGCCGATTTATGTTCCGGGGTATGAATGCGAGCCCCGCTCTCACCATCAAAGATCAATTCGGACACGTGTACGACAGCGTGGCCGTCTTTGCCATACGTGCTATCCAGCCGACCATCAGCGTGAAAGCGTGAAGCTGACAGGAGCTCGCCATCTGAACCGCCGGTTACTAAAAACGATCCGTTCTCCAGCAAATGGAGCCTGTCGCGGTCCTCGTAGATCGGATCTTCGACGTGAACAAAACCTGCGCCGTCGGCGAACGAGGGATCAAGTTCGCCTTGCGGGGTGAATTGGCTGAGAAAGTAGCCCCGAGCGCCGATACTGCGCGAGAGTACGAGGAGATTTGCGTCCGTAGTCTGTTCCAGGCTGAGTACGAATGCAGCGTTACCGGTGTGATCCAGCGTAACCTTGCCGCCGTTGAACGCCGGATTGAGATCCCCCGGCCGTCTTGATTGATTTTGATTAGCCATGATGGTGCCCCTTTGGATGATGGAGATAAACCCGAAAGGTTCGGTCTCAAGGAGCTTACTGGGGGCTATATCTGCCCACACCTCTCAGAAGTGTCAGGTAGCGCGTCTGCGCTGATTCGTGTTACCAGCCTCGTGGGTAGCGTCAGGTTTGACTACATCCTCCGGCTGTCCCAAGCTCATCGGCTGGCGCGCACCGCGGCACGCCGGTTCAACGTTGGAGTTTTCGACCATGCCTCAAGCTGTAACCCCCCTCAGTGCCCATCCGCTGTTGCCCGGTGTCATAGAACTGGCTCACCGCGCCGGCGAAGCGATCCTGCCGTTCTGGCGCGCGGATGTTGCGGTAGAGGTCAAATCCGACGATTCGCCCGTTACGGCCGCTGACCTGGCCGCTCACCACGTCATCGTCGCCGGGCTGACGGCGCTGGCGCCGGATATTCCGATCCTGTCTGAAGAAGACGCAGATATCCCTCTCAGCGTGCGGCAGGGCTGGCAGCGTTGGTGGCTGGTCGACCCGCTGGATGGCACCAAGGAGTTCATCAGCGGCAGCGAAGAATTCACGGTCAATATCGCCTTGGTGGAGCAGGGTCGGATCGTGTTCGGCGTGGTGTCGATGCCGACCAATGGCCGCTGTTACAGCGGTGGCGCCGGGCTGGGCGCGTGGCGCAGTGAGGGGGATGGCGAGAGCAAGGCGATTGCTGTGCGCGAGCAGCCTCCAGCAGGCAGCCCTCTGGTGGTGGTCGCCAGCCGCCGTCATTCGAGCCCGGAACAGGAGCGTTTGCTGGAGGGATTGAAGGCCGATATGGGGGCGCTGGAGCTGGCCAATATCGGCAGTTCGCTTAAATTCTGCGTGCTGGCCGAAGGTGCTGCCGATTGCTACCCGCGGCTGGCGCCGACCTCGCAGTGGGACACTGCTGCGGCGCAAGGGGTGCTGGAAGGGGCGGGCGGTGAAGTGCTGGAAGTGGACGGTTCGCCGTTCCGCTATCCGGCTCGGGAATCGCTGTTGAATCCGTTCTTCATGGCGTTGCCCGCAAAGGCGCCGTGGCGTGAGGCGTTGCTCAAACATCTTTGAATCTATCGGTGTGCCTGCGGGCCTATTCGCGGGCTCCCCCGGGTGTATGGCTGAGCTGCGGCGTGCACTGTGGGAGCAAGGCTTGCCCGCGAAGAGGCCCGTCGCTTCACCGCACTCGTTCAGCGGTGCAACACATACTGCCCGCTGAAGCGCACCGCATCCTCGTCGCTGCCCTCATTGCTGATCCGCGTCTGTAGCGTGATCCGCGCGCGGCCACGGCGCTGGTAGGTCGTGATAAACCGCTGCCACACCGCCGCCTCGGGCATTTCACAGTGGGCGATGCCAGCGCCGCGCACCGCCTGTGGATAACTGATCTGTCCTTCCTGAATGACGATATGGCCGTCTTCGATGCCGGCATCGCGCAAGCTCAAGTATAGCCATCCCCATCCCACCAGTACGGCGCCGCAGTACAGGCTGCCGCCGAACATGGTGTTTTTATGGTTGACGTTAGGCTCCAGCGGCAGTCGCAATCGTAATGCGTGGGCCTCCCAGCTCAAGACCTGCATCTGCATGTCGGCGGTGAGCGGGATATCGTGGTGCAGCACCTGCTGCAAGTGTTCGACAGGGTTCATCAACGGGTTTCCTGGCTCATGAGTCCGAGTCCTCGCCACTGGCGAAGGTCAGGCCGTGTTTGCGCAATTTGTCGTGCAGGGTCTTGCGGGGCAGGCCCAAGGCTTCGGCCAAGCTGCGCATCGAACTGTGGGGGCGGGCCATCTCGGCGGCGATCAGCGAGCGCTCGAAGTGTTCGACTTGCTCGCCCAGCCCGCCCTCGATAACGCTCGGGACACTGCCGGGCGGTTCGTTGACCGGTACGTCGAGTTCAAGCTCCAGTCCCAACGCGAAACGCTCAGCAACGTTTTGCAGCTCCCGCACGTTGCCTGGCCAGCTGTGGCGCAACAACAACGCGCGCTGGCCGGGGCCCAGGGAATGCGGTAACAGGCCGTGGCGATCGCTGGCAGCATCGGCGTAATGCTGGAACAGCATCAATACATCTTCGCCGCGTTCACGCAGCGGCGGAATGCGCAGATTGGCGACGTTCAGGCGGTAGTAGAGGTCGGCGCGGAAGCGCCCTTGATCGGCAGCGTGGCGCAAGTCCTCCTTGGTAGCGGCGATCACGCGGATATCGAGGCGGATCTGCTGATTGCCACCCAGGCGCTCGACCACTCGCTCTTGCAGCAGCCGCAGCAGTTTGACCTGTACGTCGAGGCTCATGCTTTCGATTTCATCGAGGAACAAGGTGCCGCCATTGGCGAATTCGAACTTGCCGATACGGCGCTTCTGCGCGCCCGTGAACGCCCCAGGTTCGTGGCCGAACAGTTCACTCTCGACTACCGACTCGGCCAGCGCCCCGGCGTTGATTGCTACGAAAGGCCCGCCACGGCGATTCGACAGGTCGTGCAGGGCTCGCGCCACGACTTCCTTGCCGGCGCCGGTTTCGCCGAGGATCAGCACGTCGGCCTTGGTCGCGGCCAGGGCGCCGATCTGCTCGCGCAAGCGCGTCATCGACGCCGACTGCCCCACCAGGCGCGTGCTCAGTGCCTGGCGATCACTCAGGGCCAGACGCAGGCTGCGATTGTCGAGCACCAGGCGGCGCAGGGCCAGGGCGCGCCGCACGCTGTCGAGCAGGGCATCGCTGGCGAAGGGTTTTTCCAGAAAGTCATAAGCGCCGGCACGCATGGCCTGCACGGCCAAGGGCACATCGCCATGGCCGGTGATCAGCAGCACGGGCTGCTCGGCATCCTGGGCGTGCAGTTGTTCGAGCAATTGCAAGCCATCGATACCCGGCATGCGGATATCGCTGACCACCACCCCCGGCCAGTCACGCTCGATACGTTCGGCGAGGCCGCGGGCGTCTGCCAGTGGCAGGATTTTCAGGCCGGCGAGGTCGAGGGTCTGGGTCAGGGCCTGACGCAGGTGTTTGTCGTCATCGATCAATACCACTTGGATCTGGCTGTCGATGATCGGCTCATGGCTCATACCGAGAGATCCTCTGGTGGTTGCAGATTGACGCCCGGTGCGCCCGCGCGCAGGCGCAGGGTCAGGAGGGCGCCGCCCTGGGGGTGATTGGCCAGGACCAGTTCGCCGCCCAGAGCGCCGATCAGGGTATCGCAGATCGCCAGCCCAAGGCCAAGGCCCTGGGTGCGGGTCTTGGTGGTGAAGAATGGCTCGCGCGCGCGCGCCAGGGCGACGCTGCTGAAGCCCGGGCCATTATCGCGAATGCTCAAGTTGATACCTTCGGCGGTCTGCTCGGCGCTGATCCACAGGCAGCGCGGGTTGGCTTTCTCGGTCAAGGCGTCGAGGGCGTTGGCCAGCAGGTTGCCGAGGATCTGCCGCAAGCGGGTTTCCCCGGCTTGTACCCAAAGTGTGGCGTCAGGCACATCGCGGATCAGTTCCACGGCCATGGCCCGACGGCGCTTGCCGAGCAGTGCCAGGGCATCATCGAGTGCCGGTTGCAGGGCCACGCTTTCCGGCGCGTGGTGGTCGCGGCGGGCGAATGCGCGCAAGTGGGCGATGATCGAGGCCATGCGCCCGGTCAGTTCGTTGATCAGCTTGAGGTTGCCGCGGGCATCGTCGGTACGTTGATGATCGAGCAGCACTTCGGCGTTCTCGGCGTAGCTGCGAATGGCGGCCAGCGGCTGATTGAGCTCGTGGCTGATGCTGGCCGACATGGTCCCGAGTACCGACAGCTTGCCGGCCTGGACGAGTTCGTCCTGGGCCTGCACGAGGTTTTGCTGGGCCTCTTCGCGGATCAGTACTTCCTGTTTCAGTCGGCTGTTGAGGCCTTCCAGGGCGCTGGTCCGTTCGATCACGCGCTTCTCCAGCTCGTGCCGGGCCTTGGTGTCGAAGTTGATGCGGTCCAGGTAGTGACGGCGGCGTTGCATCATCAGGCCCAACAGTAGCATCAGCACCAGCAAGGTAGCGCCACCGACGGCGACCACCGTGCGGACAGGGCGATCGATCAGGGTGCGGGGCGCAAGGATACTCACGTCCCAACCGGTTTCGCCGATGCTTTGGGTCTGGGTGACCCAGGCGCCTGTGTCGAGGCGCAGCGGTTGCGGGTCGCGGGTCGGGTAGGGCTGCACTTCGGCGATGCTCTGGCGCTCGCTATCGCTGAGCGCCCTGGTGGCCTTGAACCGCCAGTCGGGCCGCGAAGTGAGGATGACCACGCCGTTGTTGTCGGTCAGCAGCAGTTGCTCGGGGGTGTTGCCCCAGAGCGTTTCGGTGTGGTCCAGGTCGACCTTGACCACGAACACGCCGATCACCTGGTTGCCTTCTCGCACTGGCGCGGCGAAGAAATAGCCGCGTTTGGCCGAGGTGGTGCCCAGCCCGAAAAATCGCCCCATCTGCCCGGCGAGGGCATCTCGGAAATACGGGCGGAAAGCGAAATTGCGCGCGATGAAGCTGTCCTTGTGATCCCAGTTGGACGCCGCCAGGGTGAGGCCTTTGGTATCCATGAGGTACATCACTTCGGCACCGGTCTGGCGCGCGATGGCCTTGAGCAAATGGTTGGCGTTGTCGACGGTGGCCGCCGAGGCAGGGGTCGCCAGGGTCTGGCGCAGGGCGGGCAGGTCGCCGAGGATCTGCGGCAGCGTTTCGTAGCGATGCAGGGTGCCCAGCAGGTTGGCGACGTAGAGATCGAGGGTCTGGCGATTCTGGCTGGCGAGCTCGCTGCCATAGTACCGCTCGGCCAGGCGTTGCAACGGCCACAGCAAGGGCGCGAGGCAGATCGCCAGGATGGCGAGGCTGCGCCAGCGAGGCCGGCGCGGGAGAATAGGGGTCTTGTTCATGGAAAGCCGGAGAGGTAGCTGCGAGTTGCAAGCTTCATGCTTCAAGCTTCAAGCCGCAAGCTCTAATGCTTGCAGCTTGCAGCTTGCAGCTTGCAGCTTGCAGCCTCAGGCCAGCTCGGCATCCTGCAACAGCTTGCCGAGTTTATCCTTGGCAGACAGTTGCGGCTCCTGGCTCAGCTGCCAGTCGATGTTCAACGTCGGGTCATCCCAGCGGATGCAGCGCTCGGCACTCGGCGTGTAGTAGTCGGTGGTCTTGTAGAGGAACTCGGCGGTGTCGCTCAGCACCACGAAACCGTGGGCGAAACCCGCCGGAATCCACAGCTGACGGCAGTTCTCGGCCGACAGCTCGACCCCGATCCATTGGCCGAAGGTCTTCGAGGTACGGCGGATATCCACAGCGACGTCCAGTACAGTGCCCTGCGTCACGCGTACCAGCTTGCCCTGAGGGTTTTCAATCTGGTAATGCAGGCCGCGCAGCACGCCCTTTTGCGAGCGTGAGTGGTTGTCCTGCACGAACTCCACGGCTGCACCCGTCGCTTCACGAAAGGCCGCCGCATTGAAGCTTTCGTAGAAAAATCCGCGATCATCGCCAAATACTTTCGGCTCGATGATGAATACATCGGGGATTTCACATGCAATAGCTTTCATCGTTTCTCTCCGGCCAGGGCGAACAGGTATTGGCCATAGCCAGTCTTGCCGAACGCCTTGGCGCGGACCAGCAGTTGTTCGCGGTCGATCCAGTCTTGCTGATAGGCGATTTCTTCAAGGCAGGCGACTTTCAGGCCCTGACGATGCTCGATGGTCTGCACGTACTGGGAAGCTTCCAGCAGGCTGTCGTGGGTCCCGGTGTCGAGCCAGGCGAAGCCGCGGCCAAAGCGCTCGACGCGCAGATCGCCGCGCTGCAGGTAGGCGTTGTTGACGTCGGTGATTTCCAGCTCGCCACGCGGCGATGGCTTGACCGCCTTGGCGATCTCGACCACATCGTTGTCGTAGAAATACAGGCCGGTCACGGCATAGCTGGATTTCGGCTGGGTGGGTTTCTCTTCGATCGATAGGGCGCGACCGTGCTCATCGAAATCGATGACACCAAAGCGCTCTGGATCCTTGACCCAATAGCCGAACACAGTGGCGCCCGGCCCGGCATTGGCGGCACGCTGCAACTGATCGCTGAAATGCTGGCCATGAAAGATGTTGTCGCCGAGGATCAGGCACACCGGGTCGTTGCCGATGAACTCCTCGCCAATCAAGAATGCCTGCGCCAGGCCGTCCGGCGCGGGTTGTTCGGCGTATTGGATGTTTACCCCGAACTGGCTGCCATCGCCCAGCAACTGGCGGTATTGCGGTAGGTCGACAGGCGTGGAGATCAGCAGGATCTCGCGGATACCGGCGAGCATCAACACCGAGATCGGGTAGTAGATCATCGGTTTGTCGTAGATCGGCAGCAGTTGCTTGGAAACACCCAGGGTGATGGGGTGCAGGCGGGTGCCGGAGCCGCCCGCCAGAACGATACCTTTGATCATGCGAGCAGATCCTTGTGTTCGGTCATGCCAAGGCGTTGGCCTTGATAGCTGCCATCCTGAACGCGGCGGCACCACTCGAGGTTGTCGAGGTACCACTGGACGGTCTTGCGCAGGCCGCTCTGGAAGGTTTCTTCCGGGACCCAACCCAGCTCGCGCTCGATCTTGCCGGCATCGATGGCATAGCGCAGGTCGTGGCCGGGGCGATCCTTGACGAAGGTGATCAGGTCGGCGTACTGGGCCACTCCGGCCGGGCGCTGAGGCGCCAGTTCTTCGAGCAGGGCACAGATACCACGCACCACGTCGATGTTTTTCTGCTCGTTGTGGCCACCGATGTTGTAGGTCTCGCCGACCTTGCCTTCGGTGACGACCTTGAACAGCGCGCGGGCGTGATCTTCGACGTACAGCCAGTCGCGCACTTGCAGGCCATCGCCGTACACCGGCAGCGGCTTGCCGGCCAAGGCGTTGAGGATCACCAGCGGAATGAGTTTTTCCGGGAAGTGATACGGGCCGTAGTTGTTCGAGCAGTTGGTGACCAGCACCGGCAGCCCATAGGTACGCTGCCAGGCCCGGACCAGGTGATCGGACGCCGCCTTGCTGGCCGAATAGGGCGAGCTGGGTGCATACGGGGTGGTCTCGAGGAACAGATCGTCGACGCCGTGCAGGTCGCCGTACACCTCATCGGTGGAGATATGGTGGAAACGAAACGCTTCGCGCTCGGCGGTCGGCAGTGTCTGCCAGTAGGCGCGGGTGGCCTCGAGCAGGCTGTAGGTGCCGACAATGTTGGTCTGGATGAAATCCGAAGGGCCATCGATGGAGCGATCGACGTGGGACTCCGCAGCCAGATGCATGATCGCCTGGGGCGCGAAGCGCTCAAGTACGGCGCTGACGGTCGCCTGGTCGGCAATATCGGCCTGCACGAACTCATAGCGGCTGTTGCTGGCAATCGCAGCCAGGGACTCGAGATTGCCGGCATACGTGAGCTTGTCGAGGTTGAGGACTTCGTGTTCGGTGTTGCCGATCAGGTGACGCACTACGGCCGACCCGATGAAGCCGGCACCGCCTGTAACCAGAATTCGCATGTAATCGCCTTCTTCCTTAGCTGACTGTGAAGCTATTCGCCGCATAGATTGTGGGCAATGATCAAGCGAAGCAAGCGGCAGTCGTCTCAAACTGTAAGTGCTGGGTTTCCTTGCTGACAAATTGGCACTGATAACTATAAAGCCGCTGTCGGACTTGCACCGTTCGCCCGCTCACGGCGATATTGGCGCCTGAAAATCGCCGAGGTCATGCCATGCCGCTCACTACGCTGATGCACCGTTCCAGTTTGCCGTCGCCGCAGGTCGACCCCGAGCAGGCACGGCGCTTGTTGCGCGAGCATTATGGTCTGGACGCCAGCCTCGAGCGGCTGGGCAGCCAGCAGGATGTCAACTTCAGGGTAGAGAGCAGGGGCAGCGACGGTGAAGTACAACGCCACGTACTGAAAATCTGTCATGGCAGCTACGCCGCCAGCGAACTGCTCGCCCAGCATGGCGCATTGGCGCGCCTGGCCGAGCGCGGGTTGCCGGTACCCGGTGTAGTCGCTGCCCTGAACGGCGAGTCGTTACTGTCTCTCAGTATCGACGGCCAGCCGGTGCGGCTGCGCTTGCTGGACTATATAGAAGGCAGCTCGCTGACCAAGCAGGCCTGGGTCGGGCCGCCACAGTTTGCGCGGCTGGGGCGTGCCTGCGCCGAGATCGATATCGGCTTGGCGGATTTCCAGCATCCCGGCCTTGACCGCACCCTGCAATGGGACCCGCGCCATGCGCAACCGTTGATCAATCACCTGCTGCCCGTACTCGCCGACCCCGTGCGCCGTGCCCAGGTCGCGCGGGCCAGCGATCAGGCGGCGCGACATCTGCACGCCTTGTTGCCCAGCCTGCCGGTTCAGGCGGTGCATCTGGACATCACCGATGACAACACAGTGTGGCAGCGCGACGTGCAGCGCCAATGGCAACTGCAGGGCATCATCGATTTCGGCGACGTGCTGCGTACCTGGCGTATCGCCGACCTGTCGGTCACCTGCGCGGCGCTGCTGCATCACGTCGCGGGCGAGCCGTTCGCCTTGCTGCCGGCCATTGCCGCGTATCACGCCGCCAATCCGCTACAGGTCGAAGAACTGCGCGCGCTGTGGCCGATGATCGTGGCCCGAGCGGCGGTACTGGTGGTGAGCAGCGAGCAGCAGTTGAGTGTCGAACCCGGTAACGCTTATATCCGCGCCAATCTGCAGCATGAATGGGAAATCTTCGACGTCGCCACCTCGGTCCCCTTCGAGTTGATGGAGCTGGCGATTCAGCAGTGCGCGGGCCTGGCGCCGCGACTGCCTGCGCCGTTGCCGATGTCCGCATTGCTGCCGACGCTCCAGGTCGAGGATGTGCGCCGGATCGATCTGGGCGTGCTGAGCCCATGGTTCGAAGCGGGCAACTGGGAGACGCCGTTGATCGACTCGCGGATTCTGGCCGAGCAGGCGGGGAGCGAGGGTGTCGCCAGTTCGCTGTATGGTGAATATCGATTGTCCCAGACCCGCATCGACTGCGCCATGGGGCCAGCCACCTGTGCACTGCATGTCGAATTGCACTTGCCGCCGGGGAGCGCGGTGCACGCGCCTTTCTGCGGTGTACTGGAGGCCGTGGAGCCCGACGGACTGCGTTTGGTGGGCGACGGTGCCAGCTTGTACCTGACGGGTGTGCAGGTATCGACCGACGAGGCGGCGGTCAATCGCGGCGTCGCCGAGGGGCAGTACCTGGGCCGCGGCGAAGGCGTGGTGCGGGTGCAATTGTGCCGCATGGCATGGATCGCCCCGCCGTTGTTCACCACGGCGCTGCGGGCCCGCGCCTGGCAGGCTCTTTGCCCCTCGCCCCAGGCGTTGCTGGGTTTTGATTGCGATGCCCCGCCGGCGGTGGACGCCCAGCGCCTGTTACAGCGCCGCGATGCCAGCTTCGCGCGCTCGCAAAAGCATTACTACCAGGCGCCACCGCACATCGAGCGTGGCTGGCGCAACCACTTGATCGACATGCAGGGCCGTTCTTACCTGGACATGCTCAACAACGTAGCGGTGCTCGGCCACGGGCACCCGCGCATGGCCAGCGAGGCGGCGCGGCAATGGTCGTTGTTGAATACCAACTCGCGCTTTCACTACGCCGCCATTGCCGAGTTTTCCGAGCAGTTGCTGGCACTGGCACCGGCGGGGATGGACCGGGTGTTTCTGGTCAACAGCGGCACCGAGGCCAACGACCTGGCGATTCGCCTGGCCTGGGCCGCCAGCGGCGGGCGCGACATGCTCAGCGTGCTGGAGGCCTATCACGGCTGGTCGGTGGCCACCGATGCGATCTCGACCTCGATCGCCGACAACCCGCAGGCACTCAGCACCCGGCCGGACTGGGTGCATCCGGTCATGGCGCCCAACACCTATCGCGGCAAATGGCGCGGCGCCGAGAGTACCGGCAACTATGTCGCCGATGTGGAGGCCATCCTGGCCGGGCTGAGCGCGCAAGGCCGCCAGGTCGCCGGGTTCATCTGCGAGCCGGTGTACGGTAACGCGGGCGGCATCGCTCTGCCGCCCGGTTATCTGCAACAGGTCTATGCCCGCGTGCGAGCACTGGGGGGCGTGTGCATCGCCGACGAGGTGCAGGTCGGCTATGGCCGGCTGGGCGAGTACTTCTGGGGTTTCGAAGAGCAGGGCGTGGTGCCCGATATCATCACCCTGGCCAAGGGCATGGGCAATGGCCACCCCCTTGGCGCGGTGATCACTCGGCGGGAAATCGCCGAAGCGCTGGAGGCCGAGGGGTACTTTTTCTCCTCAGCGGGAGGCAGCCCGGTCAGTTGCCGCATCGGCCTGGCGGTGCTCGACGTCATGCAGCAAGAGCAGCTCTGGGACAACGCGCGTGACGTCGGCCGGCATTTCAAGGCGCGATTGCAGGCGTTGACCGATGATTATCCGCTGGTGGGCGCCGTGCATGGCTCGGGTTTCTACCTAGGGCTAGAGCTGGTACGGGATCATCAGACACTGGAACCCGCCACGCTGGAGACCGCCGCGCTGTGCGATCGCCTGCTCGATCTGGGGATTTTCATGCAGCCGACCGGGGATTATCTGAATATCCTTAAGATCAAACCGCCGATGTGCACCACCCGACAAAGCGTCGATTTCTTTGTGGACAGCGTGGCCCGGGTGTTGTCAGAAGGCCTGTAGCAGGAGGCTTGCGCCCGAAGTCCTCGGACTCACCTCGAAACTTGTGAAGGGCCATGGATCTTTCGGGGGCAACCCCCCTCGCACACGGCTGTTTTAAAGCCGATATTTATCGGTTATAAGGTGGCTATTATTTGCTCAACCCTTCGCTGGAGATCTCGCCTGCCATGACCACGCTTACCAGCACGCCCCGCGCCGATGGCTTTCACATGCCCGCCGAATGGGCACCGCAGACCCAGATCTGGATGATCTGGCCCGAGCGTCCGGACAACTGGCGCCTGGGCGGCAAGCCGGTACAGGCCGCCCATGTGACGCTGGCCAAAGCGATCGCCCGTTTTGAGCCGGTGACCGTGGCCGTCAGCGCAGCGCAGTACGACAACGCCCGCGCTCGCCTCGACGTGCCGAATATCCGCGTAGTCGAAATCAGCAACGACGACGCCTGGATGCGCGATACCGGGCCGACCTTCGTCATCAATGACAGCGGCGAAGTGCGCGGTGTGGACTGGGGGTTCAACGCCTGGGGCGGGTTCGACGGTGGCTTGTACAGCCCGTGGAACCGCGATGAGCAACTGGCCAGCAAGGTCATGGAAATCGAGCGTTGCCCGCGGTATGTCACCGAAGGCTTCGTGCTCGAGGGCGGCTCGATCCATGTCGATGGCGAAGGCACTCTGGTGACTACGCAGGAGTGCCTGCTCAACCGCAATCGCAACCCGCATTTGACGCGCGAGCAGATCGAAGCGGTGTTGTCCGAGCACCTGGCGGTGGACAAGATCATCTGGCTGCCCGACGGCCTGTTCAACGACGAAACCGATGGCCATGTGGATAACTTCTGCTGTTACGTGCGCCCTGGCGAAGTGTTACTGGCCTGGACCGATGATCCCCAGGACCCCAACTACCCGCGCTGCCAGGCGGCGATGAAGGTGCTGCAAGCAAGCAAGGATGCCAAAGGCCGCTCTTTTATAGTGCACAAGATGCCGATCCCGGGCCCGCTGTATGCCACTGAAGAGGAGTGCGCGGGGGTCGATCTGGTCGCAGGTTCTCAGGAGCGCAACCCCAGTGTCAGGCTCGCCGGGTCCTATGTGAACTTCCTGATCATCAATGGCGCGATCATCGCCCCGAGCTTCGACGACCCGCTCGACGAGACCGCTAGGGCCCTGTTGCAGCAGCTGTTTCCAGAGCATGAAGTGGTCATGGTGCCTGGCCGCGAGCTCCTCCTGGGGGGCGGCAACATTCACTGCCTGACCCAGCAGCAGCCGGCCCCCGCCCGGGCCTGAAGCTGACGAGTCGATCAGCCCGCCACGGTTCGCCGTCGCGGGCTTTTTTGTATGCGTGGTGTTACCCGGCGGCGCGCTGGCATAGCTCTTGTATTGTCTTTGATTCAAGGTTCATGTTCGAACGCGTCGCGGTTCTGTCATGAAGTCTCCGTATTTTGGCCACTCTATCTGGGAGAGTGACTTTATGAACCCAAGCAACATGAGCGTGGCACGGTCCTCGGTAATCAATGGCGTGTCGATGCAGCTTCTGGCGCATTGGCTAAGACGTAATAGTCATGAGCACCAAACGAGCGGCCATAACCTGCGCCAGCAAATGGCAGCGCGGTATCCAGTCGGTCTGCTCACTGACGATGAGCTGGACGCCTTGCTGGGCGCCGCTTGCCGCTGAAACCGCAGGATGCGCGCAGGCTTTCCCTGGCGACCTTCGGTCAATGTTGACTGTTACATCAGGTAATTCATCCCTTCGCTGCCAGCCCCGCAGCAAATTGACACCCCCCTGACCCGCCGCTAGGATTCCCGCCTCGCCTGCGGTCCTGGCAATCTGCGCTTCACTTTTCAGCTCGCCCATCGGCGAGCTTCGTCGTTTTCGATACGGCGGCGTGCCTGGGAGGGCAGCGGTAAAAGGTGGCGCGGCAGGACAGACCCACGAGGTCGCCGCAGACGTATAAAAAAATATCAAAATAGGGACACACACATGTTCAACACAAGGATCTGCCTGGTTGCACTGGGCATCATGGCGGCCACTCAGGCCGTCGCCAGCGAGCAATCCGACTCGAAAGGATTCGTTGCCGACAGCAGCCTGAACGTACTGCTGCGTAACGCCTACATCAATCGTGATTACAAGAACCGGCCGAGCGACGAGAAGGACAAGGCTGAATGGGGCCAGGCCTTCATCGGTACCTTCAGCTCGGGCTTCACCCAGGGCACTGTGGGCGTTGGTGTCGATGCTTTCGGCTTGTATGCGCTGCGTCTGGACGGCGGCAAGGGCAAAAGCGGTGCCGGTGGCATCGACTTCTTCAAGCAGGACAGCAACGGCGATGCCGCTCGCGACCTGTCGCGCGCCGGTGCCGCGATCAAGTTCCGGGTATCCAACACCGTGCTGAAATACGGCGACATGATGCCGTCCCTGCCGCTGCTGCAATATGACGACTCGCGTCTGCTGCCAGAGAGCTACACCGGCACCATGATCACCTCCAAGGAGATCAAGGGTCTGGAAATCAACGCCGGTCACTTCACCGAAGAAGCGCGCAAGAGCGCGACCGGTCGTGACAGCGGTGGCCTGAAGCAGATCGACGTATTGGGCGGCAGCTATACTTTCAACGACCAGCTCAAGGGTTCGCTGTATGGCATGAACGTCCAGGACATCTACAAGCAGCAGTACCTGGGCCTGACCTACGTACAGCCGCTGTCCAAGGATCAATCCCTGACACTGGACTTCAACGGCTATCGGACTGACCTGTATCGCGACTTCGCCGCGACTCAAGGTGGCGACACCAACCGTATCTGGAGCCTGGCGGCCACTTACACCACGGGCCCGCACTCGTTCACCCTGGCTCACCAGCGCAGCAGCGGCAACGCTGGCTACCCGTACGGTGGCTACCAGAACAACGGCGGCGTCGGTAACGGTGGCAACTCCATCTACCTGAGCAACTCCTACTGGTCGGACTTCAACGGTGAAGACGAGCGCTCCTGGCAGTTGGGTTACGGTCTGGACTTCAACACCTTCGGCGTGCCTGGCCTGACCTACAAAGTCGCCTACGTGCGCGGTGACAACATTCACACCGACAATGGCAATGGTTCCGAACGCGAAATCTTCAACCAGCTGCAATACGTCGTGCAGAGCGGTGTTGCCAAAAACCTGAAACTGCGTGCGCGCAGCTCGTTCCTGCGGGTCGACAACAGCGTTCAGGATTACAACCACGGCGGTAATGAATACCGTCTGTTCGTGGAATACCCGATCAGCATCTTCTAAGGCTGTCGCGGTATGCAAAGGCGCCACCCCTTACCGGGCTGGCGCCTTTTTCATGCTCGAAGAGTTCATGCAGGACCGGCATGACTTTAAAGAATTTGTAAAAAATGCCCGCTTTGCTCAGGTACGTGAGGATTTGTTGTTTTGTCAGATTGCCGAGCCTGGGGTGAACTAGGGGCCAGGTTTGCGGCTGCCTCATCAGACCCGCAACCGTCCATGTCGGACTTTCTCGGCTACGGACACTCTCACCAGGAGATCCACCATGAAAACTTCACATGTCTTTTTTGCCCTTGCCCTGCTGGGCGCCTCTGCAGGCGCCATGGCTGAAGACGGTGCTTCGCGTGTCGACAAGCAGATGGACGATGCTCGCACGCTTGCCATGCAGCACTACGACGCCACCCACGACGCCTCCCAAGTCGCGCATCAGGACCCTCACGTTCAGCCGCCCCAGAGCGATAAAGCCACCCAGGTGGAGAACCAGCAAGGCTGATCGAGCGTCGTTTGCACACAAAAGGGCCCGTCATCACTGACGGGCCCTTTTTTCATGGAGGGGGCAGGGTAAAACAAGCTTCACTTGGCGCCGACCCACTTCGGATCGCCAGCATCATCAGGTTTGGCGCGCGGGCGTTGACGCGTGGGGCAATTGCATGGAATCTTTGCGGATTGACGCCACGGAAGGCCGATGTCGCAACGGAGTTGTTTTTTAATTATTTTTATTTTGTCTGGAAGCCCATCGATGAAGCGTTTGATCGCCCTGCTGGCCCTTGCCGCCGGCCTGCACCTTGCCCCCGCTATTGCCGATGAACAAGGCTCGCCGAAACAGATCACTGAGGCCTTCTACAAGTGGTACGTGAAGAGCCTGGCCGATAATAAAGTGCCGCTGGACGATGATGTCGAGCATCTCAAAGGCTTCGTCGCCGAGAGCTTGATCAAGGACCTCGATAAACAGGCCAAGAGCGAAGACGGGCTCGAAGAAGACTACTTCATCAAGTCCCAGGACTACGATGACTCCTGGCTGACCAGCGTCAAGGCCGCGGACCTCGGCACCAAAGGCGCCACCGCCAAAGAAAGCGTGGTACTGGGCACCACCGAAGACAACGCCCAGCGCTTGACCGTAGCGCTGAGCAAAGGCAAGGACGGCTGGCGGATCACTTCTGTAGAGATCGTGCCGGAAGACTGATCAGCACTAAGCGCTTTTGGCCGACGCCGGGACATCGAAGAGTTTGTCGAAGCAGTACTGGAAGACAAACGAATAGACCAGGAAAAACCCCAGCAATGCCACGTCGGTCAACACTGCTTGCTGCACTGAAATATCCAGCCACCAGGCAATAAATGGAATCAGCAACAGCGCCAGTCCGCCTTCGAATCCCGTTGCGTGCATAGCGCGGCGCATGAAGTTGCGAGTGCGCTGGCGCTGGCGGGCCTCCCAATACTCGAACATCGCGTTATAGGCCACGTTCCACACCAGCGCGAATGCCGACAGCAACAGTGAGAACACCCCCGAATACCGCAGATCGCTGTTATAGACATAGGCGATCGCGGGGGCGATGAACACCCAGGCAATGGCTTCGTAAGTGACGGCTTGAAAGACTTTTCTGACCGGGCCTTGCATTGCAACTCTCCGTGGCGTGTTGTCTGGCCGCCACTATTGCTGCGCTTCCCGGCCCCAAGCAATTCAGATAAATTCAGTTCGGTTGAATTGATTTCATCCGAGAGGTATTTCGTGTTTTCCAAGTTGCCACTCACTGCGCTCAAGACGTTCGAAGCTGCGGCCAGGCTATCGAGCTTCAAGCTCGCGGCCGCCGAACTGGCAGTGAGCCCGTCGGCGATTTCTCATCAGATAAAGGCGCTGGAGCAATGGCTGGGGCAGCGGTTGTTCGAGCGCATCGCCAAGGGCACGCAATTGACGCCGACTGGCTCAGCGCTATTTAGCCAGGTGCATGATTACTTCCTGGGGCTTGACCGAGCCCTCGAACAGTATCGGCCCGCAGTGGATAAAGTCGATATCGTCGTCACCACCACTCAGGCGTTCGCCGCACTTTGGCTGATTCCACGGTTGGGCAGTTTTTATTCCATTCATCCTGGTATCAACGTCAAGGTGGAAGCCACTAACGATGTGGTCGATCTGCTTCGTGACGGGAGTGTGGATGTAGCCGTGCGTAATACAGACAAACCATGGACGGGCCTATATCAGCGGCCATTCATTCAAGAGCGGTTTGGCGTGTTCATGGCTTCTCAGGCGGCGTGCGCGGTGGAGGAGTTGATCGACGTAGCGTGGAACGCCCCGCAAATGGCCGTGGTGCACTGGCAACAATGGTGCGAGAAAGCCGACTGCCCGCATTGGCTGACGAATTACAAAGTCCGCCACTACGAGGACGAGCACTACGCCTTGCAGGCCGCTGTGGCGGGGCAGGGCTATCTGCTGGCCAGTGATGTACTGGCACAAGACAGCGTGCAGCGCGGACTGTTGAAGCGCTATCGAGCGGACGTGATGCTGACGGGGTACGACTACGTCGCACTGTGCCGCCCAGGCCACGAACGCCAACCCGCCATCCGCTGTTTTCTGGACTGGATCGCCGCTGAGGCAGGCGTTATCTAGTCGCTGAACCTTACCTGCGCCAGCGCCTTGAACGCCGGCTTGGCAAACCAGTAACCCTGCATCAGGTAGATCCCGCAATCGCTGAGAAAGGCCCGCTCTTCGGCCTGCTCGATCCCTTCGGCGATGATGCTCACGCCCAACTCGCTACACATCGACACCACCGCGCGCACGATCGACTGACGCACACGATCACGGTGGATGTCACGCACCAACGCCATATCGAGCTTGATCAAGTCCGGCTGAAAATCCGCCAGCAACGTCAGCCCCGAATAACCCGCTCCGAAGTCGTCGATGGCCGTCTTGAAACCGAACTGGCGGTATTCACGCAGGATATTGGTCAGATGGCCATTGTCCCCCACATGCTCGCTCTCGACTGTCTCGAAAATCAGCCGATCAAGCGGGAAGTTGTGCGCGCGAGCCGCCTCCAGCGTACTGCGGATGCACAGCTCGGGGCGATACACCGCGTTGGGCAGAAAGTTGATCGACAGGTGCTCGGCCATGCCCAACTGCGCCGCCGTAGCGATCGCCCGCGTGCGGCACATCTGGTCGAATCGATAGCGGTTCTGATCGTTTACCTGCTCCAACACCGACAGCGCGCCCTCGCCATTGGGGCCGCGCACCAGCGCTTCGTGGGCAAAGACCGAGTGATCGCGCACATCGACGATCGGCTGGTAGGCGAAGTCGAAATCCAACTCCAGTTCCGGATTGCTTCTGCAGCCCTGGCAACCGCCGGGCGATGTCAATGAAGGGGGGAAATCGGTCACGTCACACTCCACAAAGTCGGGCGCCACTGTCGATGGCGGACACCTTTGACAGTGTATCGGCCAGGGCGCCCGAAGCTGCAACCCGGAGCGGATGGACGGTGTGTTGAGGTGGTAGCGCTCGCAGATGTGGCGTAACCGCTGCGGGCATTCGCTATTAGTTTGGCCGGGGGGTTGAAGCGCTCAGGAATACCATCAGATCGCTAATGCCGGCCGGGTTGGTGATGGACTTGGGCTTACAGCACCCAGCGCATTTCATCTACCGCCTTGCCGAGCTTCTCGCGCAAGGGTTCAAGCAGGCAGCGCAGGCAGTCTGCATCCAGCTTGCGATCGTACGCGGCTTCCATCATTTGAATGACCAGGGTCAGGGCGCCGTTGACGTCGGCGGTGGTCTGGATGGCGTTGTCCAGTGTTTGCAGGTCGGTGTCCAAGGCGGCGAGCTGGTGCAGGATTGGGCCCAGGGCTTCGTGGGGCACGGAGTTGGCGGCGGTGGCGTAGGTGGAGAGTTGGGTGTGGATGTTTTTTGGGGTTGATAGGGCGGTCATGGTGCTTGTCCTTGGGAGTGGGCCATCGGACGTAGAGAGCTGAGCCTCGCGCCGATAACCAGATCAACACAATATAGTGGCGACCAAGGGTATAAGACTCTGATTAAACGCATCCTAAGAGTTACTTAGGGTTTATTGGTTCTGGATGGACGGCTGATGGAGTGGTTACGACGGGACTGTCAGTTTTTTTGTGTTCGGGCATAACATGAGCAAGAGGTGCATGTATGCCAACCAAAAAGAAACCCGAACTACGAAAGCTACCGAAAATCCCTGCAGAGCTGCTTGAGCAGTTCGCCGACGGGATGATGACCGAGGACGATGAAGCCTTGATCTCGACAGTGCGCGAGCGGCTGGCCAATCCCCAGCGGGTCAAGGTTTCGCTAGATCACCTATAGCTTCGATGATGTGCGAGCGTTAGAGGGGTGGCACTAATTAGGAGATACCGTGCGCCAGCAGGTGGAGGACAGGAGCTCCATGGTCGTCAATGGAATTCCAGGGGGGCACCAAGAGTCGAAAAAGTTATTAACTATATGATCCGTAAGACTTTTATTTATATGTGATGATCCTCCTATCTCTAAAACTATCCCGGCACCCGGGCTTGCTAAGCATTGATCGAGAGGGGAAAGCCAGAGTGGGACCGATTGCCATCAGTGCGTGGCTGTCTCTCATGCTTTCCTGAGTCTGGGGGCTCGTTCTCCAACTACGGTAAGCGACAACCAACGACTAAAGGCTACCGTTGCTAGACGGCCGCTATCGGCCAATACCTGCCATTGGTTAAGAGATGTGTTAGCCGAACATTTAGCCGTGATTTGCCCAGAGGCTACTTTTTAGTTTTGTTTCGGCTATGCCATAGGACGACTGCGGGGGGGCGCAATACTGGAGAGCACTGCGAGCTGCCAAGGGGCAGGGTACTCATCGAACTTCGGCCACCACTCATTGAGCGCCGGTATCAAGCGGTCCCCATTGGTCTGGGGGCTACATCAGGGCCAGTGGCACAGAGGCCAAGACTCAGTCTGCACACTGGCCTCACCCCCAGCTAACTGCAGCAAAAGAACGGAATGTTCACGGAGCGTGACGAGCTTGAGATGGAACAATGGGTGAGCGAGGCGCTCCAGAACCATCTGAGGAGCAACCTGTTGGTACCCAAGGCCATTTTCAGCCAGCACGAAATTGCTAGGTGAAGAGCCGCCCAGCGTCGCGACACCTGCCACTGTTTATGGTGATTAGCTCAATGCGAGCCTATTCTAAGTAAGTAACCATTCCTTGCAGGCTTCTGTGCTATAACAGCGATATGAATCTGGAAGCCTGATCGTCATGCCAAATAGTGAAACGCAAAACTCCGCAAAGCCAGGAACGACAAAGAAGAACAGAACAAATGATTTGTGTATGGCCTATCTTCAAACTAAGTGGCGGACTATATTAACCACGAGATTTGCCTATTTTTATGATAAGTCTCCCCAAAGTGGTCAGCGCATGGAGCTGATAATGGACTGTATGATAAAAGGTCTAGAGTCCCTCTTCTTGAGGTTTTCGAACTTAAAGGATACTCAGTTCAATACGCAAGTCATGCTGCCTGATTCAGGTGCATATTCCCAGCGAATGGCGGAGATGCTGTTTTACTACAGGCTTTTGGGGATGGGCTTCGGCGACATTAAAAGCAAGGATTCTGGGCCAGACTTTGTTGCCTCGAAAAATGGTGAGACTTTTTGTTTTGAAGTGGTTACGCCAACCCCGCAAGATTCTATCAGAGAGCTTATTGGGCGAAGCAAGTTAGCGCCTGAGGAGCGAGATTTAGTGTTTCGTGAGCGTTTGTTGTCAGTCACATCAGCTATCAAAGACAAATTGGAGAAATTCGAAGCTCATAAGTCGGCCGGACACGTACCAGAAGGTGCCCATTACATAATCGTTGTCAATGATTCACTGCTGCTACCCTATGACCAGCCCTGGCATGGAGTGCAAGCTGAGCTTTGCTTTGGTGAGAGTACTCTACCGATTGCCGTGGATGCGACGCTTGGGTCTGGGGACATCGATTTCACTGATATTCTCGGTGAAGAACCTTCGGAGGATGATGGCGACGAGTTTCAAAACCTCGTAATGAGAAGCAATTACGGAGTTTCTATCAATAGAGGGCCGCCGGTTACTCCAGGGGACTTTTTGTTACGTGTGAAAATCAGGAAGGAAATACCAAGCAGAAAGTGCACCGGCACCGTCACGGTTGATATAGCTGAGTCTGTAGGTGTAGCGGGGATTTATCAGATAACATTGCGGGAGGACCTGATGTTCTACCATTCTTTTAAGTCTGGTCAGGCCATAATGCCCGCTTCCGCACTGATCAGCTCGGTGAAAAATAAACAGCTGGTCAGAAATTCAATATTTTTCACATCAACATATGCGAGGGATGAGGCTCTAGTTCAACCTCTTATGTCTCCTGCGCGTATGTTAGGTTACGAACCACACGATTTTAACAATCAGGCTATTTATGATAAATTTTTCAAGCCTGTTTTGGAAGGTGGTGAGTTTTATAGGTCACCTGAATCTCAAGGTTAGTCGGCAATTGAAGCTCACGGTAGCGTTGATGTTGTATGAAACACGGCTGCAAGTTGTGACAATTGCATCCCCCTAACCAATTACTTGCACTCACGAATGAGATTACATTATGCAGATGCATATAGCCCGACGCATATCCGAAGCCATTGGTAGTTGGCTGCACATGGAATTTTGCTGTTATAGAGCTGGATTGCTTTCCGAAAGTTCGTTGAAGGCCGCAGTGGGCCAGGTTCTTAGCTCATTCCCAATCCTAGTGAAAGGTGAGCGCGTTCATGCAGATTTTCCTCACGCACTCTTGAATCCTACTGCTCAATCCGGCCGTAAGAGAGAGCTCGACTTTGCACTTGTTCTTGCGGGTAGGGGGCTGCCAAAACGAAATGCCCAAATTGCCGTAGAAGCAAAGTGGGCAGGTTCTTCGCATTGCACTCCATCGAATATCATTCAGGATTTTTTGCGACTCTCTGAAATCAAACGAGGAGATCCCGATACTGTTTGTATTTTCGTACTAGCAGGATCGCATCTGCAGGTATCTAAACTCCTGAGTGGGATGCCCTTTGCTACGTCGGGCAACACAAATACCGGGGTAGGCTCATCCGGTAACGAGAGAAGACTGAAACCTAGTCATACAAACATGGATCATCGAAATTGCTTCTCTGAACCAATTAAGAAATTGTCCTCTGCAGGCTTTACTATTCCGGAGTCGTTTGTTTGCCAATCACACGGAATACACCCGCTTCAAACAGCTGGCGGTACCGTGGATTTTCAAGCGATAGCCTGGGAAATAAAGTCTGTTTCTGCGGCCAATCTCAATATCAAAGTTTGGTAGAAAACGGCTTACCATTCGTTCAAGTCGACCCGCTAAAGCGGGCGGCTGAATGCCAACGTCAGGAAATGAGCACTTTTGGCCGTTTTTTGTCTGTGGTGATCGGCCGAAAACGGCCAGAAGCGGCCGCCTGACGAAGACAGCTTTCCACTCGAAGCGGAATATCACCTAGGGATTACTGAAGTTTTTGCCGAAATAATCTATGACCTCACTGGCCTGCGTATCCTGGCGGAAACGTTTCTGCCCTTCGAAGTCAGTCGAGGGCAGCATGTGGATTATCTGATGATCCGCATAGAGGGACATAACATCATGAGGATTCAACCCTCCGGCGCGCTGCCCCGTAAGCGTGTTAGTCACCTCAATGGCAGCACCAATCATAACGTCCGCCAGCTGTACTGCAGGACTGGTCCTCGAGTCGACTTGTGTCACTGACTGGAGCTTGAGTGGAAAGGTGAGGCTCGCGATCTCTGATTGGCGAAATGTGACCTCGTCCTTGTGATTAATAAAGCGCAGCAGCAAGTCATGGTAAGTGAGCAGGTTCTTGGACTGATCATGCTCAACCAAGTAGGGGCCATCAGCCATGACTTCCATCCGGCTTATCAGCGATTGCAACACCACAAAAGCGGCGTCAGTGGTGACACCTGATGTGGCGATCGCTTGAAGGCATTCCGGCGCGGCATACTGTGCCAAAGGCCCCAAAGCTTCCGGTAGTTCCTGCCAGCGTGTGGCCCGAGCAGCAGCAGCCACGAGGTCGGTAAGTGCTACAGGGCTTTTTTCCTTTACTGCTCGCTGGAAACAAACAAGCAACTGCTCAAAGGCTGCCTCTCCAAGAAGGGGGGGACCCGCCACATAAAGCAGCGACCCAAGCGCGTAGTTCTGCCCATCCTTATAAAAGTCGCATCCGCGCTCGTGGTAGTACGGTTCAACTGCGTAATCCAGAAACATCAGCAGCAGCAGAAAGCGCTTATCACAGACGTAGGTAACGCACTTGTGATGGTTCAGGACATCACGCATTAACGCCAGAAGCCGTGGGTGATTGGCTGGCCGGCGTGACAGAGCCCGGTACTTGAGCTCTTCCGCTTGTAGCTTAGGAAAGTGCTCTTGAATCAAGCGTCTGGCCTGATTATCATCAATGGCAATGGCTGCGGCCCCTTGAAACCTCTGCTCGATATTTAGCAGGTCATATCCGGTATAGCCACTTTCGTCGACGCTGAAGCTCTCCATATGCAACTCCCCGAGGTCGTAGACAGCACGATCACCGTTGCGATTGTTTTTTGCTAGTTTTTGAATTGGTCAGCTTGGTAGCAGGCGCATTCGAGGTCAATGACTTTCCCAATAGCGAATTTAGCGATTTCAGCTCCGCCTGGAGATTCTGAGTCGCTTGAATTTGCGTGCTCAGGAGCGCCTGTTGTGTCGCCGATTGCTTCTCCCAGTAGGCCTGGCGTTCGTTAGCCTGCCGCAGAGTCGTATCGGCATCTACGTAGCCGCTTTGCTGCTGGTAAGCAGCAATCCCAATTGACGTGATAATGCTTGTGATAACGGCCCATTTCGTCCAACGCAGGCTGCTCGCAGCGCTTCGTAGAGAGAGCTCGGATTGCTCCTTGTTGCTTTCTTGTTGGGCCATCCATTGTGGTATGGCTTCAAGGACCAGCGTCGAATACATCGAAGCGGTATGCGCCTGAACCTCCCCCATGTGTGCGGCCAGCTGGTTAAGGACGTCTACGGCCTTTTCTGAGGCCCTGGCCGCCCGTGCGTCGTTCGTATTGGAGAAATCCAATTTCGGTAAAATAATCTCACTTTTCGTGTAAGGAGGGCGGTCCTGATATGGCGATTTGAGGCTTTCCATGCCGTTTGCCACATGTGCAACTGACGGATCTCTATAAATATTCGAAACGAGTGATTTCCACTTTTGGTTCGACTGATCGATCGCTGTTACCGAAGCGGTCAGGGATTCCAAGGTGCTAGGTTGAAGGAACGAAAGGCTGTTTCGAAACTGATCGAAAATTTTCTTGCTCGCCTGATCAAGGTCAGCGTATTGGTCAAGGACACCTCGACCCAAACCAGCGATTAAATCTTCGGTTGCTGGATACTCGGCCTCCTCAAGGGCCACGGTCGCCAGTGCATCTAAGTCAGATGTTGTTAGCATCGAAAAAACTTCATCGTTGAGCCCATCCCATCCACCAGGATCCTGCAAGGTGGACGTCGTAGCTCGTATCGCTTGTAGGCCGATCTCACGCTCGTTAGCTTCTTCGAAAGCGCCCGATTCGACTATTGTTTTGTAATCCTTGTAGACCAGATGGCGTATGTACAGAGGACCCAAAGATGTGGATACTTCGCGCTTGGAACTAGCTCTGATGAGGTCTTTTAAGCTCGGTTTTTTCTTGTCAGTCATCGGGTCGCGGCCATGTGATCGTTAAAATATCATTATCGAAATCTTACACGACTCATCGTGACTCCATCCCCCAAATCGGGCGCAACTTTCGGAATCGGACGCAGGCCTGCCGAGCTAGACCTTCCGTAAAAACGGGAGTTTTAGTCCAGTACTTGGCTCCAATCGAGCTTAAAAAAACTCTACACCGCCTTGCCGGAAACTGCCGGAGGCACAAAATTGTGCTGCGGTGGCGCGCGGCAATAGCCGTGCGAGCAACGCATGTTGTCCTTTACTGGCAGACGGGCCGAGTAGCTGATTCTGAACGGCAGTTGCTGGCCGATTGCAGTCGGTCGTGATTATCGGGATCACATCCCCTTCAGAGCTTGAAAAGCCATGACGTTCCTAGACGTCGAGCTAGCAGTCGGGCGGTCAGCACGTAGTAGTACTGCGTTGCCTGACTGTGTTCGCTCTAGCGATTCTCAAGAAACCACACCACATGCTTCTTTTGCCAAGTCCAAGGGTTTTCCCGCTGCCAGCGCTTTGCGATTGCAACCTGAATGATTTTTGCCTGGCGCACATGACGTTGCCGCGTTGCGTGCGATCCAATCAGCACGCCAGCCAAAAACAGTTCCATATCGAATGACTTACTCACGTCCGTCCTCCGATGTAGGCAGCGACCACATCGATCCGACCGTGCCCTAGCTCATAGCTGACTTGCTTCCGCGCTTCATGATCGAGGCGCGGATTCATCTGGCAACATTCACCACCGTTGATAGGTGCGCGATGTTGGGTAATTTCCTCGTAGCGCTCACACGCATACGCGGCTCG
This sequence comes from Pseudomonas baltica, assembly GCF_031880315.1. Taxonomy (NCBI): domain Bacteria; kingdom Pseudomonadati; phylum Pseudomonadota; class Gammaproteobacteria; order Pseudomonadales; family Pseudomonadaceae; genus Pseudomonas; species Pseudomonas baltica. Next base: position 3,843,204 of record NZ_CP134771.1, read on the forward strand.
TAGCTCATGGAAGCCTTTGAGGTTGTGTGCATGAATGGTGTCGCGCGCAGGGCGGACGATTTCCTGAAGAATGCTCAAGTAGCTTTCGTTCGAAGCAATGAGGTTGCGGCTACCAGCAGGCGATACCTGCTTCGCAAACTCAAGCGCGGCACGAATATGGTCGTCCACCGTAATCCAGCGATGTGCTGATGCACCGGCGCGGCCGCCTTTGGTGCCGTCCTGAACGTTGATCTTGGCTAAGCTTTCAGCCTCGCGGCTCAACCGGGGCAGGTCAGCCAAGATGGCCTCACGCAAACGCATACCGGTGGCTCGTGCCAGCTGCACGATAGCCGCAGCCCTTAGATGGTGACGGCTGCAAAGCGCCTCGACTATTCGCTGTATGTGTTCGCGATCCTGGCCCTGTGGCACGGATTGACGAACTCCGGTTCGTTGCATACCCAACGCCTTGCTCGGACTTGGCACTTTCACATACTGATCACCGCGAAGCGCAGCCATTGTCCTATTAACGCTGGATAGCCGGTTTTGCGCAGTGCTGATAGCTAGGTGGCCGTGCTCAACCAGGCCGCGAAGGTATGCCACATAGTTTGACAACACCTCGCGGTCAATCTGCCGCGCATCATTGATCCCGGGTCCCGCTTCGGACCGGCACCACTTCACGAAGTCCCGCCACCGATCACTGTTCGCCTTGACCGTACCGTAGTGCCCGCCGCCGAACATATCTTTCAGCGCTTGCGGTCCTGCGTAGCTCAATTGTCTGCCGTAGCCGAAATTACGACCATCGCGTCCACCCACTAATGCCATGTCGCACACCTCCTACCCGTTTCTCCAGTTCTGCCCCACGTCATCCCGCCAAGAATGTTGAGTGTTATCAGGGATCAAGGCCCCTGCGGCCTGTGGGGATGTCCTTAACGCTGGACTGGCAGCTCCTTACGACCGGGAGCAAGGGCATCTCAGGATCTAGCCCCCTGAGCACCGTTACCGGTGGGCGGGTGGAGGCTGCATTGACTGACGAAACCAGCGCCGCGAGATCCTGAGTCGGGTGAAGGCAGCTATGCGGTGACCGGGGCATGCCTCGCTGTCAGCCAGGTGCAGTCCAATCCATGGTCTGCGGCACCATCATCTACATCGCTGTTGCTGGTGACTTCGGTGTTTGTCACGCCGATTGTCACGAGGAGGATTGCGGCAAAGCCACGTTTTATATGGGCTGCAGCGGTGGTTTGAGCGCCCGTCTCTTTCCTGGAGAAAGAGACGGGCAAAGGGTTGGCGCACACGAAATGGCCAAGCGGGTAGGTTGCTGCTGGGCAGAAGGGTAGGGTGGTTGCCGCAGTGGCAACGATATTGAGTAGGCATCCATCACATGGGTAGTGACCGTACGAGCTACCGGACGCGAATCGTACTTGGGATGAACCGCCTCACGAGGGGCGTGACCTTTCAGGTTTCTGGCCACATTTTGCTGCCTCGGCAGCACTTGCAATGCCTGGTTTACGCCTGTGGACAAAAGACGTCAAGCGGCGAGATTTCAGACAATTAGCGCCTGTGGATAAAATTATCCTCCGGTGGACAATGGTGGTTTTCCACAGACGCTCAGTTGTGCCAGCCGTTTTTTTCAACGTTCGGTCCTTTTAAACGGGGCGGCTTTGCAGCCCCGTTTAAAAGGACCCGCGCGGAGGAGCTTCATGCGGTGCGGCGTGTAACTACACAGCGGGTTTGCAGCGGTGGGGCGGCGGGCTACTCGGCCCACCTGGCACTGCGAATGCGCGTGACGTTCTCACCCGCCTGCTTGGCAAATTCATGCGGCGTCACATGATCCCCGCGGTTTGCCTCCAGAAACCGACTCCACCAAGTCATGATCATCCGGCGCTCCTCAAGAAACTCGGCCTTGTGGATATACGCGGCGCGCACGTTGTTGCGTTCCTTGTGGCTCATCTGCCGCTCGATTGCCGTCTCTGACCACAACCCGGACTCGATCAGTGCGCTACACGCCATGGCGCGAAAGCCGTGGCCGCAGATGTCCGCCCTGGTGTCATAGCCCATCGTCCTCAATGCAGCATTCACCGTGTTTTCGGACATCGGTTTCCACGGCTTGGCGTCTCCGGCAAACACCAGGTCGAATTTGCCGGTGATCTTGTGGATCTGCTCCAGCAGGGTCACCGCGTGCGGGGATAAGGGTACGAGGTGAATGTCTCCGGCCATTTTTGTACCCCGTGTGGAAAAGGGTACGCCGTCCAACGCGGGGCGGGTGTCGGGTATCTCCCAGATACCGCGCTTGAGGTCAAACTCGTTCCAGCGAGCGAAGCGCAATTCACTGGAGCGCACGAACACGTGCAAGGAGAGCATCACCGTCAGCCGCGTGAGGGCCCTGCCGCGATAGGTGTCTATCAGTTCCAGCAGTTCTGGCAGGCGAGCCAGTGGCAGTGCGGGCCTGTGTTTCACGCGGGGGGCCTTTATTGACCCTTCGAGATCGTGCGCTGGGTTCTGGATGATCAGCCGGAGCCGTTTGGCTTCCCGCATGATGCTCTGGAGGTAGTTTTGTACCCTTAAGGCAACGTCGATCGTGCCGCGCTTCTTGATGGCCTCAAGCGGCGTCATCAAGTCATGGGTATCCAGTTCGACGATGGCTCGGGCGCCAATCAAGGGGAAGACGTGAGTCTTGAGCCGGCTCAGTACGGTTTTGGAGTGCCCGGGCGCCCACTTGGCAGACATTTCCTTGTGCCAGTCCAACGCTACTTCTTCGAATGTGCGGCCGTTGATAGCAGCCGTGGTCTTGGCGTCACGCTTTGACTCAATGGGATCAATGCCATTCGCCAGCTGCCTTTTCGCCTCGAGCCGTTTCCGTCGTGCATCGGCGAGGGTTATCACCGGGTAGTTGCCGAAAGAGGTCAGGCCCTCCCGCCCGTCTGGCTTTACATAGCGAAGACGCCAGCCTTTGCGACCATTCGGTTGAACGAGGAGGTAGAGCCCGTCGCCATCGAAGAGCTTGTAGGCGCGGTCTGTAGGCTTTGCCGAGCGGCAAGCAGTGTCGGTAAGAGGTGCGGTTGTACGCGACATAAGGGTACTCCCTATTATCGAATTGAAACCTACCCTAATCTTTACCCTTAAAAGCGCTGGCTGCCACCGGAATCCGACGGAACGCCAAAACGAAAAAACCCGCCAGAAGGCGGGTTTTTCAAGGGTTCCAGAGATTTTGAAAGCCTTCTCTGGAACCTCAAATGGTGCCGGCACCAGGAGTCGAACCCGGGACCTACTGATTACAAGGAACCTCTGTTTTCCTTATAAATCAGTCAGTTGTAAATTTTTCTGTTACGTGCAAAAACGGCGAAGCCCGCTGTTTATGCGGGCTCCGATGTGCTTGTTACGCAAGGGATTTTCAATCGGCAGAAGGATTCACCAGCGGAACGCTCAGGTCGTAAATATCCATCATTGACTCATCCCGGTGGCCGCTGGCCTCTTGCTTGTCTGCCCTGGTGCCAGTGGTGTCAGTGATCCCGCGGCGCTTCAGATCATGCAGGCCAAACCGTTGCTCCTGGTCAATTGTTCCGTCTCCAATGGCGGAAATCATGAAACGTTGCCAAGCACTATCCAGGCTGGATTTACGGAGCGCGCCTCCGTGGCTTGCGACGATGATGTAGCGACGATCGGCCCTGATGTGGATAGCGGTTTTCTTCTTGGTCCAGATCTCAGCGCGATAGGCCTTTGCCCCGTCCCATGCTGCCCGCAACCGCGGCGTCCAACGCACCACGTTGTCCCGGCTGCCCTTCCTTCGGTTTGTCATCACGCCTTCATCCAGCTCGTGTGCGTCTGTGAGGGTAATGACCTCGATGCCTCGCAGTCGGCACAAGTACGCAAGCTCCATCACGTAGCTTAAGTACTCCGGGCACCCGCCTGGCTCGTTTCTGGCCAGGCGACCAAATGCTCGGGCCCGATCGATAAGAGCGTCCATCACCAGGTGCGTTGGCAGCCTGCGGCGCTTACGTTCCACGGGCGCCTCGATCCCTAAAGCCGGATTTACATCGACGAAGCCTCTGTTTCTGCCCCACTGCATAACTCGCCGTAGATATCGAAGCGCGTGTGCAGCTTTTGAGGGTGTGCCGTCATCGGCGAGCCTATCGACGATCCTTTGCACCAGGGCGGGCGTGAATTTCTTGACGGTTAGGTCCCCAAGTTTGCCCAGTTTCGTGGGCAACTCGAGAAGGACGTCCCGTGAATAGCAATAATCCTCGTGAGTCTTCGGGGCCAGGGTTTTGTATTTGGCACTCCCGTGGAACTCTTTGCAAAGGTACCGCAGGGTCCCACGGTCGACGTTCGAGCAGTCGTCCATGATCTGGTGTAGATCCGCCAGCGACACCTCGGCTGGAGCGATGTTTCGCCTGCGCTGTTTGCCCGTCTCGTCATAGTGCAACGTGTACCAGACCCCTGATCCACGCTGGTCGAAGTAAACGGCCGCAGGGAGAGCGGCCTGATCGATGTGGGGGGGAATATGCGGATTATGCTTCCGCTTCCGTGCTTTCCTCATAGGATTTCGGCGTCGTACCGGTCTGCTGTGGCTGGCCTAAAACCGGCCGCTTGGTTAATGAGATCCAGCGTAGTCCACGGCCCTGTCCGGCCCCGGAACATGCGAATACCTTGCTCTACGAGCGTGCGCTCAACATCGGACCTGCGTTGATAGCCCGTGATGCGTTGCAGATCCTCGAACACCAGAATATTGGTTGGTTGGGAGTTCATGGCTTGCCTTCAATCAGGTGGAGCTCCCAAGGCAGTCTAGCGACGTACCTGGGAGCTGTTGATCAGAATATGGTCATGGAATTGCTGGGTTTATTCCTGGCGGCGTTGGAAAGGGGCATCCAGTGGGTGGCCTCCGGGTCGTACCAAAAACACCAGCCAATTTGGTCGTCATAAATCCATTCTGACAGTGCCACCTCCCCCCGGTAGGAGGTGATCAGGTAGTCACCTTTTCGATCTTCTGGCCGGCGATCAGCAACACTGATCCATTCGGCTAGGGCGGCCGATGCTGATTCAGGCGGATGAATCGCGCACGGCCAGCGTAGCGACCCGTCCCCAGAAGGACAGGAGCACGCAGTGTTGAGTGATGCAAGCTGCCCTTGTAGCGCATCGATTTGACACTGTAGAACCTCTGCAACTGCCCTTTCCTCGCCGCTTAGACTTGCCAACTGCCGCCGTTGCAAGTCAACGTGCTTGAGCATCAATACGCGATGATCGGTTTTTACTGTGGCGAGTTCTTGGACAATGGACTCGTCTGGGGTCTTGGCCCGCGTGTTCCACCAGTCATATGCACGTTGCTTTGTCTGGAAGTAGTCCATTTCCACACCGCATTCATTACAGAGGATGCGGTGATAGTTGTGGATGCTCCACATTGAATGGCCTGCTTTGCCATTGCAAAACGGGCATGACTTTAGTTCGTCACTCATCTTTTGCACCCCGGAGCGGGCAATGCTTCACGCTCAGATTCGATGAACCCGGTGGTCTTGACGCCGGCGCCGACCGCATTGATGAACATAACCTCTACTTTGGCTGAGTCGACTAGGACTTTGCCAACGTCTGCAATCGCTTTAGCACGGTCGATATCCATCGGCTTCTCAGGGTCCTGCAGTGCTTCCAAGGTCGCGAACAAATGGTCGCGAAGATCGGTCATTTTATTTTTCATCAGCGGCCTCGATAGCACGTTTCAGTTTGCCCAATTGGCGGATCGTACCCTTCAGTTCCGGCGGATACCGGTGGATGGTATTTCGCAACATCAGCTGGCTGCGTGTCAGCAACTCAAGGTTCTCGACTTCACAGTTGAGTCGATTTCCATCTTTGAACACTAGCGCATGCCCCTTGGGGATTGGGCCGTTTACGGCTTCCCAGTTTCGTCGGTGTGACCACTCCCAAACGTTCGGTTCTTCCACCTTGATTTTCATATAGCCATCGGTGGCCAAGACCTCGGTACCTACGTCGACATGGTTGTGAGGCATGGCGCCCTGGGCAAACTGTGTTTGCTCCGATCGACCGCCGGCACGGAAAGGTTTGTTCTTATTCCAGGCCGTGTTTCCTTTCTGAAACCTGGTTGCGGTGCCAGGGTCGTTGCTGGTGCTCAATCGTCCGCTATGTTCGCTTGCCAAGAACGAGCCGCTGCGATGGAGCCCAAGGGCTTGGGCTTTCGCATAGATAGCTCTCGCATCGCGTCCCAATAGCTGGATCAACTCACACATTGGCGTCTCCGGATAAAGCTCAGCCAGAGCGCGCTCTTCACCTGTCGTCCAAAATTTGCGCGGCATGGGTTGCCTGGGGCGCTGGTGCGCCAGGCGTTGGCGGGCATTTTCAAGGGCTTGAAGTGCTAGTGGGTTCATTTTACTGGCCCGCTTAATGCGCTGATTTCTGACAGCTCGACCTCAAAAAACGTCGGCACATCGACGGCTGCGCCGAGTACGCGGATCCCGCACCAGCCGTAGGGCATTTCAGCAGCTTCACATCCGCCGAAACCTTCCGTGCTATGCAAGTCGTAGGTCCGGGCAACACCAGGACTATCACCGAACAAATTTGTGAGTTCCGGGCCAAATTCTGCACCGCCTTGCTCGAGCATGATCCGGATCATGGTGGTGCCGGCCATACGGATTGCGACACGAATGATGTCTCCATTTTCATCGGCCAATCTGGTTTTGTTATCAGACAAATAGTCGTTGATCAGGCTGGCACGCTCTACGGTCAGTACGTCGAGGTTGACCTCGAGCGTCACCTCGTAGTCCTTCCACGATTCCGTAACGCGATATCGCTTCAAGTTCGCAGCGGTGGTAGCCTGATCCACGCCGCCGTTGTTGGTTGTCTCTTGCATGAGGTCTATCCTTTCGAAGTGGTAGGTGCCAGGGAGTTGCAGCTCCTCGGCACCGCTTGTTTTATTCCGCGCGGGCAACAGCGCCTCGCGGCTCGACTCGCACCAGGTGCAACACCAGGTCCTCGAACTCGACGTTCTCTTCTGTGCACGATTGCCATTCCAGAGCTGCCAGGACTTGCTCCGCGCTGCAGTTCAGCACCAGCATTTCGCGGTTGCCGCCGGCGGCCCGAACTTCCAAGATCCCGAGCAACCCCTGCGGGTCGTAGGCCTCGGCGTACACCATAGGAGCCTTCTTGCCCATGGCGCAGGCGAGGGCGTCGGCTTGCCTTTGCGTGGCCAAACCGTCTGAGCTATGCCGAAGAATCACTTGAATCAACATGTTGTTTTCTCGAGTCAGCGGATCAGCCAGATGATCAGGTCGGGTACTTGGGAGGCGGCACCGACCATCAGCAAGATGGAAATCACTACGCCTAGTAGCTGACCGGCAACGTGGCTCCGGTGCTGCTCATTGATTTGGTTCGTAGGTTGCATGAGTCTCTCCTTTCGGGGTAATTGGCGCGGGGTTGCAGCCCTACGCCTGGAAAATCCAGCACTTCACGGTTGCGGACTTCGCGACCGTATGATTTGCACGCATGGCCTGGTGCGCACGTACGGCGCTGTCGACGGCCTTGTTCTTCTCAAGGAACTTGTGGGAGCGGGATTCCGTCAGGCGATCGCGCAATTCGCCGACGTCGGCCAGCTTCTGGCGGTGCTCTGCAGCGCGCTCGGCGAACTCGTTGAGGTTGATCGCGATGAGGCCGTCCTTCTTGGCGTGGTTGACCACGGGGCCTTCGGCATCGAGGCTTTGCAGGTACTCGTACACTTCCCAAAATTCCGCGACGACAGGGTGATCAGCACTGATCGCGTTCTGCCGCTCGATCGCCATTCCGATGAGGCAGCGCTGGACGGTCTTCACCTGGTGCTCGCCCAGGGGCACGACATGGAGCAAGCAATCCAGCAGTGCCAGCAGCTGTGCGTGGTTCTTGATGATCCGCTCGACCCGGATGTAGCCCTTAAGTCGGTTGCCGCACGCCTGGCACGACTGGGAGTCCTGGTGCTGCGGATATTCGGTTGCGCACACAAAGCAATGGGAATGGAGCCTGCGCAGCATCGTTTCGTAGATGGGCATGCGATCGGCGAACAGCGTCATGACGGCGTCTTCCAGCTTCACTGCGGCGAGCAGGAAATGGCTGAGTCGGTCGCCATCCAGCGCGGTGAGCTTGTCGGCTGCGGCGCGGCTTTCCGGCGTTACGTTGGGGCGGACGAAGTGCAGCTTCACGATCCGGGTCATGATCGCTTCGGAGGCGACCACCGGGGCGTTCTGGCTGATGGCGATCGTTCCGCGGAAAGGCGGCTCATAGGTTTCGTTGCCGGCCGTTTTCACACCTTTGGTGGCCAGCGTGCCGCCGCCGAAGAAATCCTTGAGCTCATCCCATTCGAAGTTCTTTGCGTGGGACTTGTCGTCGCCACTGCGATCGGACTCCAGCAGCACGATTGGCATGCCCGAAACCTGGCCCATCAGGCGGCTACGCCCGGCCTTGGTTGATTTCGACGGGTCGAAGCCTTCATACCCGGCCCGGCCGAGCAGTTTCCATAGCAAGTTGAGCAGGGTGGTCTTGCCAGCGCCGGCTTCACCAGTGGCCTCAAGGAACGGGAACGACTGATACCGGGCGCGGATCTGCTCGGCGAAGAGGGATCCAAACCAGAAAGTCAGCGCGACGACGCCCTGAGCACCGAAGCAAGTCCACAGCAGCTTGATCCATTCGTCGCTATAGAGCTTGACGTCCCGCTGTGGTTTAACCGGCACGGCCTTCTGCAAGCTCTTGAGCTTGAGCTTGCCCATCTCGAAGAAGTCTTCGTCGTTGATGTCGATGATCTGCCCAGCGCGCACCGCCACGTCGCCGTAGACGTAGCAGCTGTATTCCTTGCTGTAGCCGATGTAGTCGATGGTCTGGACGGTTTTGATGCCGAACAACTGATCCTTCATGATCTTGTCGAGCTGCTGACCGCTGCCGGTGAACACTGCGCCGGCGCCCATGCCGAGCAGGCGCTTTTTGAACTCGCTTGCGGCCGCGACCTGGCCCCCGGTAAAGGTGTTTTTCACGGAACCACCGTCGTGGGGAAAGTCCACCTGGAAGAAGTACCAGGACTCGTCGGTGATCTCGTTCCGCTGGAAATACAGGGCCTTTGGGTAGCAGTTCGCAATCTCCACCACGCAACCCGACATCCGGAGGGCCTTTTCGCGGCGACCTTTTTCGTCGAGCAGTTGGTCTTCGTGGCCCTCGCTGGACTCGAGGGCCTGCATGGCGCTGTTGAACTTGGAGATATCCAGCTTGAACCAGTAAAGGCGCGAGTCGTAACCGAAGTGGAACTCCTCCCGTTCCTTCCAGGTGTACATCAGGTGCGCTTTCTCACTGGCGCTTTCGGCTATCAGCAGTGCGCCGTGATGGCGGGCTTGGCCTAGGTCGCTGTCAATGCGGCGTTGGCGGGCGTCCTCGTCGACAAAGGCCCACCGCTGGTGCAAGTCGTTCCAGTCGACCTTGCGCTTGTCCATCTGCGGGATCTGCGCTGCCGTACATTTGTAGCCCATTGAACGAGCCATGGTGACCCACTTGCGGGTGTAACGATGTGCACCCGGTTCGTTGTCCAAGGCCCAAACCAAAGTCGGCAGATTGCCGTCCCGATCGCGTGCCAGATCCCGCAGAGATTGCTCAGGGAATGCGTTCGATGACATGGCAGCTACGGCCGCGATGCCGTGATGCTGCAAGGCGATCGCATCAAAGATGCCCTCGACGATCCATACCTCGCTCGCCTCGAGTAGGTCGACGTGGGGCGATGTCCACCACACGCCCTTGTAGCTCTCGCCTGGTTTGAAGCGGGCCTTCTTCTTACCAAAGCGTTGCGGCTGATCTATCAGACGCTCCCAGTAGCCTCCTTTTTCAAGCGGAAATCGTACGGTCGCGGAGCCGATGCCAAGGTCGCGGTCGAAGTAGTTCTCCTGGGTGAACAGGCCATCCAAGTGTTCGAGGTGAAAGCCTCGCCCGAACTCCAAGTAGGCCCGAGCACTGGCGGTTGGCTGCGACTCCGTCGAAGGGGCGCGCTTGCTCCAATCGTCGAACAGGTCGCTATAAAGCTCCTTGACGTGCCACTGCTGACCGCACTTGCTCTCCCGGCCGCATTTGATAAACCAAGGCGTATTGAAGTTGGTGTACAGCTCTTTTTTGGCGCACGCAGGGCATTCGCCGCCGCGCATATAGTCGGTGCCAGCGCGGTGACGTAGGCCGTAGTCACGTTCGAGCCGGAGAAGAACCTCAGTCCTGACTTTCTCTTGCTCAACCGAGAGGTGCTTTTGCATGGTTACGCCTGCTCATTCATAGCGGCTTGAAGCGCGCCGAGGGTTTTCTTCTGTGCTGCCAGTGCTGGGTACTTCGCCAGGATCGCCCCGGTACGCAAACCATCAGCGATAAGCCGGAATTCGTCCGAGTACCAGTGCTCCTGGATTCCGAGACGCAGCTGCTCGCGCAGGTGCGTCTGGAACGCGGAGGCGGTGCCTCGAGGCAAATCCATACGGATCGAAAGCAATGTGTTCACGGTATGTCCCCTGATTTCGGGCGCAATTTGCCCAAACCCACGGCAGCGGGTCAGTCGTTGTTTAGGTCAGTCGACGGGGCGGTTGGGCCGTATGTCAGGAGGATCGATCAACACTTGGAAGATCATTGCTACCGGGACGGCAAAGCTCTTGCCGCTCGCCGGATCGGAGAGGATGGCTACCGAGCTGCTGCTGGAGGAGATATCCAGGTGCCGCTGTGTGCCGGCGACGCGCAACTCGCTGTAGGCAAGGCTCGCCAAGGTTTCGGCGAGATAAACAGGCACCTCATGGAAGGCCTGCAGGTGAGTGACAGCCCGAGTGAATAGCTGTTGGTCATCGCCCAGATGTTCACTCTGATGCCGGTGCATGAAGGTAAGCGCAGCTTGCTGCATTGACGCTCGGTATTCGGTTTCTATCCTGCTTGTAGGGGTATGCATCACACCGCCTCCAGTTCGAGTAGGTCCATCTGTTGGTCTGAGTCCGATCGCATGGCATCGCGTCGGATAGAAACGGGTGCCACCGGAAGTTGGACGCCTGGATTCGGCATGCCGGAGGGACTCATTTCATGGGTGATTTCGAACTGGCCGCGATACGTTGCGCCGCATGCCTCGTTGCAACATTGCAAGTACGCAGTCCGCAGGAAAATATGCTGACCAACGCTCGTGCGAATGCGCAGTGACCCGCCGCAGTGCGGACACACCAGCTTGTACGTGCTCACTATGTTCTCCCCGTCGCTAATCGCGACCTTCGGCCTTAGCCGAGAATTGGCGGTGCTTCCTGCACCTACTTCGATTCCTGCCTGCCCGGGTTATTTTTCCCGGTGCAGAATGATCACTGCGGCAATTTCCTCGTGACGCGCTGCTACATGGGCGCGGTGAGCTGCGAGGATTTGCTCAACTTCCAGGGCGTTGATGACGCCGTCTTTCAACGCCTCGGCGATAATTAGGTCCACAGCACCGCGCTTCACTGCGGTGTTTACTGCGCGGGCATATAGGTCGAGGTTGTCCATCTGTTCCGGGTTGGCGAGCGGAACGAAGACACCCCCGTAGAGGCCGCATACGTACTCAGGCAAAAACGCCGTGCCGGCGTCCTGCTCAAGCTGGTGGATCTGGCTATCGCTCAGCGGCCGGGCGCCTTTGTTTTCGTAGGCGTGGTTGTCGAACTTCTTCAGATCCAGGCCGAGGCGTGGGGCGGCGCATTCGCGACCACCGGGATAGGCTCCGATCAAAGCGCTCACCACTTGGCGCCGTGTTTCCAGAGTTGACCGCTTCATTTTCTGGTTTTTCATGTAGGCCGCTGCCGTTAGTTTGATATCACGCCGTCTTTGATCCCGAGCAGCACCGCAGCGCGATGTGACTCCCCTCTACGGCCCTTCTTCCTGCCGTGTAGTAGATCGCTGACCAAATTTTTGTTCAGCCCATGCTCCCGGCAGAAATCGACAATGGTTACGCCGCGACGATCAAGTTCTGCGCGGGCTTGCTCTAATGTGAGGGGGCTAGGCATAGTGTTCATTCGTGTACTTTCGTGTTGCATGTGCCACCATTATGCCCAAGATTTTGGCTGTGTAAAGCTCGTGCTGCCAAAAAATTGTGTGCCTGGAGATTCCTTGGAAAAAACATTGGGCGAACGGCTCCGGGAGGAGCGCGAAAGGCTTTCGCTTAATCAAGAGCAGATGGCTGATTCGGGAGGCGTAAAACGTAATTCCCAAGGCAATTACGAGCGAGGTAGACAGAACCCCGACACCGCATATTTATTGGCGATCGCAGCTATTGGCGCGGACATTCATTACGTTCTGTTTGGTGAGCGGAATTTGGGTGCCGGAGATCTTTCGTCCGATGAGTCGAAGATATTGGAAACGTACCGAGCCTTGACCCCAGGTGACAAATTCATGGTCACCCGCATGGCCACCAGCCTTCTCGCTATGAAGACGCGAGCCGAAGACCAGGAACAAAAAACTGGCTGACGGCCCGCTGCAATCCCTCCCCCGAAAATCCTCAAGCCCCCGAGCCAGAGCCTCGCGGGGCCTTTAGCATTTCCCCATCAGGTCGATTTCGTCGTGCATTTCAAGGAGCTCTACACATGCACGATTCGCGAAAACTTGGTGACAACCAACTGCCTATTAACGAGGCGGGCAATGGGCAGCTGTCCCCTATTGAGGTCCGCCTACTGGGCCTATACAGGCAGCTTTCCGAGCAGGATCAGTACTATCTGCGCCGACTGGCTGAAGCTATGGGGATGGCTACCGATACAGTGACCAGCCTTTCCGATGGAGGGCGGGAGATTGAAGATAATTGGATGGAAGAGGGGAGTAGGAATGAGTCTTACAGCCTGCAAAGAGTGCAAGCATGAAGTATCAACGACGGCGAAGGTGTGCCCTAGTTGCGGTGTCAGCGATCCAGGCACTACCGCTACTCAGGCAGTCCTGGGATTAAGCCTGGTCGCCTTGGTCGTTTGGGTTGGGTTCAAGGTTTGGGGCTTTTTCAGCCCGAGCGAGCACCAAGTCGCACCGGATGTACCAGCTGTTTCGATATCGGCGTCAGAATATGGCGAGCAATGGCCATTGACCTTGGCCAACGGCTCCCTCTCGTGCCAATCACCTTCGTGGGTGCTGTTCAAGTCGAACGATGTCACCTATGCGGTCAACGGTTCAGCCCGCAGCCGCATGAAGCAATTCAATTGGCACGATATCTCCGAGGTTCAGCGGGACGTAGTTGCCAATGGGGCGATGTGGAAAGCCACCGTCACGCCACTGATCGACCGTGGCCTGGCTCTTTGTAAGCACGGCTGACACCCTATATTCAAGCGGCGGCGTTCAGCCGCTTGAATTCTCGTTGGACTGCCCGCTTGGCGCTGGCATGGCTGGCATAGAGGTGCGGTAGCCGCCGCGGCTGGGCCTGGTCTCCGAGCGTGATCTTTTTCTCCTTGCCGGTTTTCTCGTCCCGGTACATCGCTGCGATCCCCGTGTATTTCACAGTGGAGTCCGCCAGATCCGTCACGTCCTCTTCTTCCGGAAGCTTCGATTCGAGCTCAAGGCTGGTGGTAAACGCCTCAGTGGTGAAGCTGTGTTTGACGTTCCCGCCCAGCCAGACAATTTCCGTAATCTGCTCCTTGATCCCAGAAAGCACATAGCTCAGCTCCGGAATGAGGTCAGGCCTACCTTTCGCCAGGGTGTAGCTCAGCGTCGCGCTACCACGCTGCAGGCGGCGAAATTCTGCCCGGGCGGCATTCAGCGCGCTTCTGCGATCTGAATAGACATGCCGGAGATCCTTCAGCGCCTCGCCGGCGCCGGCGACCGCCTCCTTTTTCGCCGCGCTATTCACTTCGTAGTAGAACGCGCGTACGCCAGTGTAGCTATCCCGATCGGCCTGCAGAAACCGGTGCTGATCCCCGTCTGTACGCGTCAGGTTCACATATGGCAAGGCCAGTCCGCTGGCTGAAGTGGAGCCACCGACAGCCATGAACAGCAGTTTGCCTGCCTTTACGGTGGCGATTGCATCGTGCTCGATGCCCAAGCGAGTGAGCACGTTGGCGTCAGACTCGTTCGCTTGGTCCAGGTGATCGATCTTGAGCATCTGGAACGCTGCGCCGACCACGGCGCCCAGACCATAAGTAGAGGCGATCGCCTGGACGATGTCGCGTATCGATTGGCCGTGCCAGCTGCGCTCGCGTTTCACCTTGAATCCGGCGCGCAGATCAGCGCCGCGGGCTCTGATATTCAGTATGTCGGGCGCTCCGCTGTGCTCTGTTTCATCCACGGTATAGGTGCCCTTATCGACCAAACCGGTATCACTCCAGCCGAGCCACAGCCGAATCACCGCGCCTCGACGGGGGATGGCCAACTTGCCGTCGTGGTCGGAAAGAGTAATCTGCAGCTGATCGGATACCAGGCCACGGTTGTCGTCGAGATCCAGGCCGACCAGGCGATCGACCACAGCAGAGGTGATGTCGTTGCCGTCGACCACCACCCGGCAAATGGGTTTGGGATAGCTTGTGAGCTCGCGATAGGCATCGGCTGCTTTGCTGACCTGCCCGCTGGCTGCGCTGAGTAGGGTATCAATCACAGCAAGCTCCGAAGGATGTTGCCCGCCGTGCTGATCCCGGTACCGAGTAGATCGACGCGGCCGTCATCGATGCGCTTGAGGCTGACAGTGAATTCCACCCGGCGCGCGGCGCCATCCCTGAAAAACAGGGTGCGGGTCTCGCTGATGCTTTCGATGATCCATATCCCGAGTACGCGCCCAGTGCCCTCGATGAGTGGCCAAGCCTTACCGGTATCGGCCATCGACCTAAGCGCGTCGAGGCTCAATGGCGTGCCGGCGAGCCCGGGGAGCACCACCCCCGGCAGAGTGATGGAATCCTCGCCACGGCCGAGGAACTGCCGCGCAGGATTGGTACCGATGCGGGAAGTACTTCCATGTCGCCATTCCGTCTGCCGCTGCAGCTCCTGGTAGACCAGGGTTTCAAGGGTGAAGATGAACATGCCCAAGGCCATCATCATGGTCGGTTACTCCTGGTCGAACAGGGAGCTACGTCCCCTCGCCTGTTTGGCTGATTGGCGCCGGTCCAGCTCGGCAGAGACTGCTCGGGCGATCGCCGCAGGGTCCATGCCTGGCGCCGCATTGATCTCGATCTTGATGCTGTCGCCAGCCCTTTGGACGGTGGTCGGTGCAGCTGCTGAGATGGGGGCTCTGTTGTCGATCGCCAGCGCGCCGCTCGATGCCCCGACGCCCAGCGCGAGTGCGCCGGCCTGGGTGAACCGCTTGCTCATTGAGGCGAGCGCTTGCAACGGCTCGCTTTGGCCACGATTCAGCCCTTGAGCAAGTCCTTCCATGGTGAACCCGCCCAGTTGGGCAAACACCCTCGAGGGGCTGTGGATCCCGAGCTTTTCCTTGAACCAGGAGATGGTGCTTTCGCCGGCGTTAGTGATCGCGCTCTTGACCGCGCCCAGGCCGTTGCTGATCCCGGTGGCCAGGCCACTCAGGATCATGCCGCCGAAGTCTGTGAACTTGGCAGGCAGCTCGACGCCGAAATAGCTCATGACCCCGGCGAAGGCGCGGTAAAAAATGCCAAGCGGGCTGAAGTTGGTGAGGATCCGAAGCACGCCGGCGATTCCGCCCTGGGCGTCCTGGGTGATCTCGGCCCACAGCGAGCCGAAGTAGCTCTTCACCGCGTCCCAGTTCTTGTAGATCAGGTAAGCCGCCACCGCGATCGCCGCGATAGTGGCGGTGATCGGGTTTGCCATTGCCAGGCGCCCGACCCACAGCAGCGCCTGGCCGACCATGGGCAATGCTTTCTGAGCCAGCCACATAAGAGAACCAACTAGCCCTGGGATTTTGATGCCGATCATGGACAGGGCGAATCGGACTGCGAGGAACGGCCCCATGGCGCCCGCGACGGCCAGCGCTGCTGCGCCAAAGCCGGTTGATACAGCTGCGATGCCGAGTGCCGCTTTCAAAGCGCCTTGTACCAGTCCAGGGTTGGCTTGCACCCATGCGTTTATCTTGGTCAGCACCCTGTCGACCCCCTCGCCGAACTCGACAAGGGCGGGACGCAGGGTTTCCCCCATGGCGCTGCTGAGGTTGAACAGCCGGTTCTTGGTCATTTCCAGCCGCGCGGACAACAAGTCGCCTTTGATGTCGCCTTCGCGCTGCATCGAGCCATTGCCCTTATCGGTGCGAACCAGATCCAGCTGGCGACGGTATTCACCCATGTTGGCGGCCAGTTTCGCAGCGTCGTCGCCGTATTCCTTGCCGAAAAGCTGAGTCATGACCCCCAGCTGGTCGCCCTTGGGCAGCTTATTGACCGCATCGAGCACCGCCTCGATGGTGCCGGTGGCATCCTTGGTCATCCCTTCTTGCACCTTTTTCGCCTCAAGCCCGATGGCCTTCAGCCCGAGCTGGAAGCGCTTAGGTTGCTGGGTCGCGATGGCCAGCTCACGGATCATCGCGTTGGTCGCGGTACCCGCGATTTCGGCAGATGACCCGAGGGTCAGGAACGTGGAGCCCAGTGCAGCGGCATCCTTAAACGACATGCCCACCGACGCAGTGATACCCGCGGTGCGCTGCATTACATCGATGATGTCGGCGCCCTTGGACATGGCGTTATCGTCCAGGTAGTTGATCGCATCACCCAGCTTGCTGACATCCTTGATGGGGATTTTGTACATCTCTGCGATCCGCGCGAGGCTCTCCCCAATCTGATCAGCAGGAAGGTCGAACGCGGTGGCCGCAGTGGCAGCCACCCGAGCGAATTCGAGTAGGTCGTCTTTGCCCTGGATCCCCATCCGCGCGCCGCCCTCGACCAGTGCTGCGATGTCCGTGGTGGCCATGGGGATATGCTCGGCCATGGTCTTGATGGCCGCGCCCATTGCGTAATAGGTCGGGGTCAGCTTGCCGTTGGCGTCACGGGCGCCGTCGACCTGCTTCGCTACCCCGGCCATGGCATCCTCGAAGGCGGAGTAGTTTTTGATCATGCCCAGGACGGGCATGCCAGCAGCAGCGCCCGTGGCGACGCTGCTCGCGCCGGCGACGGCCGCCTTGTCCTGGAGTTCTCGACCCTTGTTATAGCTTTCCTTGACCTTCGCCACGCGCGCTTGCTGGCGGCTGACTGCTGCGAGCCGGTCCTTTTGGGTCTGCAGCGCGGCATTGGCGGCCTGGATATCGGCAGCGAGACGCTGCTGGGTGGCACCGAGGTTCCCGGTATCGGCGCCTGTGGCTTTGACCAGGGGGATCAGCCGCTGCAGCTCGGCTCTTTGCTCACCGTGCTTGGCCGACAGCCGATCGACCGCCGCACTGGCGTTCGCAAACGTTTTCTGGAACTTGGCAGAAGGGGCGTCCATGGATTTTAGCTGCTCGCGGTACTGGCGCAGCTTGTCCTGGGCTTTTGCCAGTTCCTCGGAGCTTTGGCGCACCGCCTCGCGCTGCCGGGCGTAGCCGGTCACGTTGGCCTGCTGGGCGTTGAGCTCTTTTACGGCGTCTCTTGCTTCCTTCAACGCCCTGACGGTCTTGTTGGAACCGGCGGTAATGTTTCGGAGCGGACCTGTGACCTTGTCGATAGCCGACCACAGCATTTCCAGCTTCAACTTGTCAGTCATCTTTGACCCCGCTCCTTACTCGCGCGCGCTCGCGCCATTCCATCAGCTCCGATAGGGACAGCGGATCCATCGCCGCTGGCCCCCAGTGAAAAATCACCGCTATGTCCGCCATCGCGTCATCTACGCAACGAGGGACGCTTCCGCCTTCGCCGATTTCGGTAGCAAAAAATTGGTGATTACCGTCCCCATCTGCACCAGGTCAGCCGGATCCATGTTGCCGATCTCGTGATCGGTGAGTGCTGGAGTGGTAATGCGGGGCAGCAACTTGCGCAACGCCAGGACATCCATCTGCATCACATCGATCAGCGACAAGCCGCGCAGCTCGCCGGAGCGCGGCTTGCGGATCACAACGCTGTCGATAGGAGCTTCGCCGCGCACGATCGGCGTATCCAGCTCGACGGTTTCTTCGTAGGGGGTTTTTTCGGTGGTCATAACGTCTGTTCCTTGGGAGGGGGAATGCGTGCCGGCTGCTTTGCGGGCGGCCGGCGTATTGGGTTAAAGGCCGATCGCCTTGCGGTGCGCGGCGTACATGTCGGTACCGTTGACGTTGAAGATGAAGTTCAACAGGTCGATCTCGATCTCGACATTCGAATCGATGGTCAGCTTGTAATAGCTGCAGGTCGTGGTGAATTTGTGCTCGGTATCTTCACCAGGCTGCGCGTCACCCATGTCGATTTCCTCGTGGCGGCCGCGAACTACTACCTCAACCGCGCTGACGTCGCCTGTGTCATCGCGTTGGACTGAACCTGCCCAGCGCAGCATCACGCCGCTGGCCGAGATGGCGCCGAATTGACGGAGGGCGGTCAGATCCCAGCCGCCCAAAGTCCATTCGATCTGGATCCCGTCGTCGCCGTGGCCCAGGTCGACCTTGACCGGGCCGTCCATGCCGCCGCCGCGCCATGCCTCAAATTTGCGCGCGAGTTTGGGCAGGGTCACGCTCTTGGATTGGCCGACGTAGCTGGTACCGTCGTTGAACAGGTTCATGTTCTTGAGCTTTTTGGGCAGCGCCATTTGGGGCTCTCCTACGGCGCGGCCAAGGCCGCGCGAATGATCGGGTTATCAGGAATTGACGCGGCTGGCGAAGTCCACCAGGTATCGGTCGGTGATGCGCTGGCGAAGGTTGAGGTTCTCGAGCGGCGGGACCGGGGTGTAGTCGTAGTCCAGGTAAAGCTTGCCGGCCTTGAGGGTGTCCTTGTCGTTTGCGGCCTCGTCGTACCAGCACTCGCCGCCAATCAGGTAGCCCAAACGAGTCATCTCGCGGAACTTCGCGTTGATGCCCTCGACGATGTCGCGCACCAGGCTCGGGTGCATGGGCTTGTCCACAGCCCAGAATTGGCCCTCGGCCATAGTGTCTGCCAGCACCTGGGCCGTGCGGGTGTAGTTCTCGAAGGCGAATAGCGGATCGTCGCTGCAGGTACGCGAACCCCAAAAGCGGAAGCCGTCACGGCGAATCAGCGTGGTGACATCAGCAGCGTTGAGCAGCCCGGCGTCGGTAGCGGGGTTCTGCAGGTCCCAATAGATGTCCTTGCTCAAACCAGTGACACCGTTGACCCCGACGTTCGACAGGGTCTTGTGCCAGCCCACCTGCTCATCGATCTGAGCGCGAAGGCCCAAGGCCCGTGCGACGGCCGACGCGGTAACGTCCGCGCTGGTGACGGTGTCCCAGCTGACGAAATCCGGCCAGGCCAGCATCAACTCGCGAGCAGAAAAGTTTTCGCGATAGGCGATCGCCTCCGACGCGGTCTGGCATTCCCATGCATTGGCATAGGCAAAGCCGCGCAGCTTCTGGGCAATGGTCACCATGGCGGTGGTCACTGGCAACGAGTCGAGCCCTGGTGCGCCCAGAATGCGAGGCCGCACGCCCAACTGGACCTCGGCAGCGAGCAGCGCCTGCATGCCGGTGTATTGTCCATTGGCGTTGACCCCGCCGATCACGTTTGAGGTCGTGAGAGCGTCGGTGCCGCCTTCCTCTACGCGCACCACCACGGTGACCGGGCTGGCCTGGTCGGAAATGGCATCAAGGCTCGCCGCCAAGGTGCCCAGTTCGCCGGCCTTACCGCTGGCGGTCAGCACATCGGTCAGCAGTACCGGCTTGTTCAGGGGAAAAGTGGCCGCGTCGGCATCGCTGGCGGTGCAGACCATGCCGATGATTGCGGTGGAAATGGTACGGATGGGGCGGCTGCCCTCGTTGATCTCTACGACCCGTACGCCGTGGTGGTAATCGGTAGCCATTGGGGTGTCCTGCGCGTGATTGGCGATAAAGCGCAGAGTGACGCGCGCGCGACTGAGCGACGAGCGAGGCGGGATGTAACGAGGCTTCCTACATCGCAGACGAAAAAAAGCCCCGCATGTGCGAGGCGAATCCTCCCCAGGTGAAACTATTACGCAGCGGTCCTGTAATGCGAAGCTCCCCCAATGCGCACTCCCACCCAAAACAGCCAGGCACGCCACTTCGCTATGCCCTCAGCGCGCAGCGCACGGTAGAACACTGCGTCGGCGCGGTCGCGGCTCATCACACCAGTGGTGTAGAGAAAGTCATGCACAGTCGCTGCATAGTTTCCGTATCCCGCTACCAACGCGAAGAGAAGAAACAAAAAAATGTTATGCAGCGAGCCAATGCTGGCGAAGTTTGTTTGGAAACCCGAAGGCACTGAAATATTGCCTTCTATTTCATCTTCGAGGTCCAGGCGGCCCAGCAAAGTGTGATTCCATTTTCCAACTTGCTCAGTTTTAAGAGTGTTCAAGAACTTGCTCATGTTGGCCACCCCTCGACCAGCATCGCATCAGCGTAAGTGCCATCAGTCAGGGCGCTGAGTAAGACGGCCTCGCGGTCATAGCAAGCCTGGACATAGTCACCGACGGCATCGGCGATCGCGACTAGCTGCGTAGCACTGAGCTCGATGTATTTTCCGTCAGATTGCTTCCAGTTCACCGAATAACTCGCATCCCTCTGAGCTCGCACGGCGGCAGCAGTCAGCTTCATCTGCGTCGTTCGATCAGTAAGAACAGCTACGCCGCTTACGGCCGTTCCGGCTGTCTCCCGCAAGAAGCGCTCATCTGCAATTTTCTGGATGCGGTCTTTGGCGATGTAGTCGGCCGATTCCTCGAACGAGACGAAGGACCAACTGTTACCTTTTCTCGTACCGTTCCAGCCCACCGCAATATTCGGATGATCATCAACCTGAATAAGTGATGCGGTGTACTCGGGATTGCCAGGAAATACTTCGTCCACCGTAGTCCCACTCGGATTTGGAACCGTGACAACGCTAATTACTACGTTGTCTGGGTCCAAGGTCACATAAATGCTCATGCGCGCTCCTGTTAAAAAGTAAATCCAGTCAAAATAGCGGCCGCCAAAATTGCCGCCGTTGTCGACACGGAGTTGAAGAAGAAGTAGGCGATCGTCCTTGGCGTGTGAATGGGCAAGTCAGCAAACGAGTTGTTATTCGAGCAGAGCCCAGACGAGCTAGTCAGAAGAATTTGTGTAGCCGAACCGCCGGCGACAGCCGCAATCCCGCCCTGAAGCGTCATTGGGCCGCTGCTATAGTTTGAGGTCATGCTCAAAAAACCATCTACGGACAGCGCGCCAAAAGGAATGCTCGCAGATGCCACCGTTTGCCAGGATTGCGACGTTGGTATGGCCGAAAGACTCACAATTGCAGACTGAGCCAGTCTTACCCTTCGACCTACCTGGGTGAACGCACCAAAGGTGGTCGGAGTGCTGCCCACCGGAGCAATCCCGATCAGAGCTGTAGCGGTATAGCCCGCTGGAAGGTTTGCGCCTTGATACGTTGCAGGAGCGCCTACCGTCCCAACTGTCCCGGCCGACTCCATCTGCCCAAAAACGCCATAAGCCTTGGTTACCGGGTTGTAAGCAGCGTAAACCAGCAAGAACCCGTTTGCCGTGGCAGAACCCGTATCCAATCCGCCTATACCTGTTTTGCTCAAACTGAGCTGCGCTGAAAAGTTGGGGATCTTCCACGTCTTGCTGGAGTTCGCCACGCCTACGATGACCCAGTCGTCGACCCATCCAGAAATTGTCGCGCCGACGATGGTGATATTTCGAATACGTGCCGATGGCCCGATGCCCGCTGGCGCAGATAGCGGCGCGCCGCCAGCGTTGCTCAACAGCACCCACGACCCAGTACCTATCGCGCTGTTCCACTGCAGAACCAACTCGCCATTGGCAGCGATCTCGCCGCCTTGCAAGACAGAGTGCGTCAGGTCCACGATCGGAGCGGGCGCCAAGGCATTGACCTTGAATGTCGCTGCCCCGGGGTTTGGATTCGAAGCTTTTAGCCGGACTACCATTTGATCTTTCAGCTCGGTTATCGCCGGGGAATACAGTCCAACGTAGGCACCAGCCGCGCCGGTATCGACGGCCAGAATTCCCGCGGAAACCTGAATTGCCTGCGCCACGCGAAGTGCCGTCATGGTCTTGCTCGCGTTGATGCCGGCGATAGCTTCGGACTGGGAGGCCTGCTTGCCGACCAGCAGTTCGAACACCAGCGCAGTGGCGCCAAGCGTGATGGGTGCGTTGGTCGTCAACTGCCAGATGCTATCCGCGTACGCATCGCCTTCCTCTACGACCACCAGGACGCCAGGGGTAACCTCGGCAGATATATCAGCGTCCGTTGCCCGGGACCAAGGGCCGGCGGCCGCGACGTACAAACCGTTGTCTTTCCCGGTGTTCTGCGTCGGTACCAGGACGCGATCTCCTGCGACCACCACGACGCCATCGACGGTTTGTAGCCCGCTCAGGACGATGTTTGCAGTTGCGACAGCTCGTACTGATTGCTTGTAGTCCTGCTTGCTCAGTTCCGTAGCAACGGCCTGATCTACATAGGCCCTGGTAGCCAATACCACCGAAGGGTCGATTTTCAACTCAACACTGCTGGTATTGCTGACGATCAGGTTCATGCGCACAGTCTGGGTGCGCCCCGAGCCCTGAGTGAGCAGCGGCTTGAAGGATGGCGGGCAGTTGGCCACAGCAACCATATCGCCGGCATCGTCGTATAGCGCTAGCTCGCGGATCCAGAACCCGCCGACCTCGGCCGGGATGACCTGCTCGGCAACTATGATCGCTGAGTTATTCGGGTCCACCTTCAGCTGGTTGAGCGGTGCGCGGCGAACTTCATTGATGAGCTTGGTCTGGGTCGCTGCAGGCATTGGCTCAGTGCCGTTCGCATCACCCACACCCATTTGAGTGATTTTCCATCCAATGCCGAGGGCATCGGCGTTCGCCTGCTTGGCCAGGCCGATGTTTGTGAGGATGGCGTAAAACTGCGAGGTCTGGTCGGTCATGGGTAGATGTCCAAGGTATCAATAGTTGTTTCACGGGCCACGCGGCCGATGACGCCCGAGACCTCGATGTCTCGGGGTTCAGGTGGGTAAACGTCGATTTCATCGCCGTCGTATGCAGCGGCGCCGCGATAGGTGCGGCCATCGGTGCCCAGGCTGATGGCGAGGCCAGTCAGCTGCCTGCTTAGGGGTTTGGCGTCGTCGATGAGCCAGGTGAGCAGGTCATACATCTCCTCGGTGATCCCGGTGTCGAGGACACCGACCTTGATCGCGAACGTGCCAGGCACGCCGGGCGGTACCGTCTGCCACCACTCCACAACCTCGAGCAGATAACCCAGTGGCTCGACGACACGCCGCAGCGCGCCGATCGTCCCCTTGTGGGAGTGGACGTAGTAGGACGATTTGATGACCTGTCGCTTGGTCACTTCTGACCAGGTCGAGTCCCAGCGATCTACCGAAAAAGCCCAGGCAAGGTACGGCAGCAGGTCGACGGGGCAGCGGTCCGGGCTCACCAGGTCCTTGATAGGAATCGGGACTTGGTAAATCAAAGCGATGGCTTCGGCCGTCAGGCTCTCCAGCTGCTTCGCGTTTGGCGGAAGTAGGGCAGTCATGTCTGGGCTCCGACCACGACGCGGACGCTGGTGCAGTACGCGGCTTGGCTGGAAGTGGGAGTGATGTCCACCCAGTTCGCAAGAACCACCTTGCGCACGCCTTCGACATGCAGCGCGGCGTCGATCGCGGATCGGGCAATTTCCACACCTAGCCGGCGGCGTTGGTTTACGAACGCCGTCAGCTTCGCTTCGGAGGCTGCGCGGATCGGCTCGGCCTCGGGCCCAGTCGAAGGCAGGTAGATGGTCGCGTCCACGCTGTATGGCATTACCTGGGCGGACTGGACCGTCAGGCGATCGGCGACTGGGCGCCGATCATCGTCGCTTAGGTACGCCGCGACGGTCGCAACCACATCGTCCGATACCGTACCGTCGGCCAGGAGCGATTGCACGGTGACCACCACTTCCGCTGGGGAGGGGCTATCCGCTGTCGCGTCGGCGATGGTCCCGTGGGCACTGCGCGCGTGCAAGATATAGCTGTTACGGGGGCCCGCAGTGGAAAGGCCTTCCCAAGCCATCTGGGCGCGTTCGCGGAGGCTGTCATCGGACTCCATAACTGCTGCGACAGGGGGTACCGCGGTTGGATCGGCCGGAGTGACCACTAGGCGAGAGACGTTGCAATTCGCCGCGAGCTGCACCAAGTCATCGCCCTTTGCCTTGGCGAGCATGGTCGCAAGGGCCGCCTCGTTCACCCGTTGGCGCCAGAGCGTCTCACGATATGCGTTCTCCTGGATGAGTTTTGTCAGTGGCTCCGACTCGAGGGCCAGCGTCGCGGCCACCTCGGCCTGCTGTGCCGTTGGCCAAAGACTGACCGCGTAGGCCTTGCGCTCTGCGAGGATGATTTCGTAGTCGATCTGCTCGACCACGGCGGGATCCGGCAGGGCTGCGAGGTCGATCGGCGTAAAGGTAGTCATGCGGTGGCTCCCATGTTCAGCGGTACGCGCAGGCTGGTCGAGGAATTGGTGTCTACCCGGGTAGCGCTGATATCGAGGAATGCTTGCCCAGGGCTGTCGCCCAGGGTCAGTTGGATCTGGCTCAAACGGATCCTCGGTTCCCAGCGCATCAACGCTGTAGCGATTGCGGCGTAGGCCTGCAGGCGTGTGGCATCGTTCAAGGGCCAGTCCACAAGGTCTGCGAGCTGGCTGCCGTATTCGCGGCGCATCACCCGAGATCCGAGAGGCGTGGTCAGGATGTCGCCGATCGACTGCACCAGGTGCTCGTTGTCGGTGATGGTTCGGCCCGTGGCCGCGTTCATGCCAATCATGGGACCGGCCCGTCGGAGACGCCGCCGCCACGCTGGACGCCGCTGGTCCTGTGGTTGATCAGGCTGATTTTCTGAGGTCCGGCGGTCACGTCCTGGGTCGAGTTGATCAACCCATCAACGTCAAGGTTTCCCACGATCGACATACCACCAGGTGCGACGACATCCACCTTGCCGCCGCTTGGTAGCGTGGCGGTGAGGGTGTGGGTGTCGGTGTCATAGTCGATGACGGCCCCGTCGCGATACTTGCGGCGATGGCGGGTCAGACTGGTGTCAGGTGCAGGAAACTGGTTGCTGTAGATGCCCACCAGCACGAAGCCGGTTGCCGGGTCGCCCGAAGGCGAGAGAATCACGCACTGCTCGCCAATGCTGGGCGGATCCCATTCGCTGTCGGTACCGGCGCGTGGCGCGAAAAAGGGAAGCCAGGCCGATACCAGGCCACCGCTTTTGACCCGGCACAGGGGCGCGTTCTGATCGATTTCGGCAATGGTGCCGCCACGGATCAGGTTTTCAAGGCGTCGGGTCAGATCGGAGAGTTTGTCCATGCCGCCGATGGTGGCGCTCGCGCGTGCGAGGATCATCCAGCTGGCGATGTAGAAAGGGGCGTTACAAGGGGTGATCAGATTCTGATGTGGTCGATCACCGCATTACGGATGGCTTCGAGCTCTGCCTGGGTAAAGCCCAGCAGCTCCCGCGGGTCGTAGCGCACATCCGCCTGGCCAAAGGCCGGCCGATCATTCAAACCGTATTGGTGCACCCTAGCGATCCGCCCGACCCTACCAGCGAAACCAACGGTGAAGCCTGACATGGTGGTCTGGGTGCGGAAGTACTTGGCGGTCCGTAGCTTGGTGAACATCTTACTTTTGATCCGGCCCTTTTTGCCACGCAGGTCCTTTTTTGGCTTCCGGGGGACGAACGAGCTGCCGTCTGGGTTGCGCTGAGAAGCAATGCGCTGGGCTTGGCTGCGACGAATGTCACGGGCCAGGGTACCCATCAATTTGCGGCGCTCGGGACCATTCAGGCGCTCAAGCAGGGCTCCGGCCCAATGTTCAACCGCGCGCAAGTCATCCGTCATGGCTCCCCCCAAACCCAGAGCGTATCGCCGGCGCTGTTGCGAACCGTTATGCCTGGGGCCAGGAACAGCTCTTCGTCCACGATCGGCTCTGCGGGGTGCGACACTTGGAGCGATCCATCGTCCATCCTTTTGACGATCACTCGTTCGGTCAGTGGCAGTTTGATGGACAGATCTACCTTACTGTTGTCTAGGACATCGGCCTCGAAGCTGATGGCCTCTTTGCCTTTGTCCAGGTTTTCCATGAGCTCGCGCTGGTTGACCAGCACCCAGGCGAACAGGGGAATGGCTACGGCGTCGGGGTGCCCGGCGTAATCGGTGAGGATTAGGTTCAGCGTGTAGGAGTACTCGAAGGACAGGCCTGGCGCTGCGGTGCTGCGCATTGTGCCGTTGTCCACGAAGACGATCATGCGATCGGGGTTGTGGCGCAGCTCGGGAATGGTCGCCATCAGATGAGCGCGCAGGGACTCGGGTTTGTTCATTTCGCCTTCGCCTGTTTGACCTGGTGCTCGTAAATCATATCGACTTGGGCAGCGCAGGCGGCCCAGTCCGCTTCGACAGCCTCGGCGTCGGTGAGCAACGCGCCGTTATTTCGCGGCCCCGTCGCTCCCAGCGTGCATGGGATCACCGCTGGACAGCCAGTCTCGATAAGCAGCTGCGCCGGTGATGGCGGGGCGCTCGCGCAGGCGGCGAGCAACATCAGGCAAAGGCTGGTCAGCCCATTTCTGCAATTCTTCGTTTTCACGCTTCAAGTCCTCAATCTGCTTGTTCCGTTTGGCTACGCCCAGCTTGAGGTCCTGATGCAACCGCATCAGGCTGGCCTGGCTCATTCGTTCGTCTTTGAGCTCAGCGGCTAAATGCAATTGGGCAGCTTCGGCGCGGTTTGCTCGGTCCAGGGCGGTGTCGGCGTCCTTCTGCGCGAGCTCGGTGTTCTTATCCGCGACCTCGATCCGCTGCGCCTGCGCCCAGAGCAGCAGAGCAAGGGCGGTCAGTAGGGCGAGGCCGTAGAGGGCCTGGCGGAGCGTGCTCATGCCCGGTACCAGCCGGCAGCGTTCATGGCACCGGTGTCCAAGCGGCGAATATCACCGCGGATCACGACAGCCCGGAGTCCGGGCTTGGCGATGGTCAGCGCCTCGATAAGTTCGTGGGCCAACGCCTGCGGCGCGTCTTCGGGCAGCTGGAATATGTCACCGTCCTGCGGGGACAATTTGCGGATGGCGTCGATATCGATCATGCGGCCACCTCCACGGCGCTCGCAGAGGCGTGCCGGTCATAGGCGCGCTCGAGCTTGGTGTCGTAAAGGTTGCGCAGGTAGTCGGGGCCATTGTAGGCCTTGGCAAAAGCTGCCCATTTTTTTCCGCGCAGGGCCTTCAGCAGCGCCGGATCGGCTTCAATGAAGCGGATGAAAGCTTCGAACTGCTCGTTCTCGTCCTGGGCCATCAGCCCGGCGAAGGCCTGCACGCTGGGATAGCCCAATCGCACGGCGTGAAAACCCATGATCTGGAAGGCGCCCCAGCTGGCCGACTCCAGCGCACTGGTTTCATCGATCAACTTGGCGTTGGCCAGGCGCTGGTGTTCGGCGGTACCGCCGCTGTAGCCACCAGGTGCGGTGTTGACCAGGTTCGGTTGTGCAACGCACAGCTTGTCGGCCCTGGCTTTGAGCTCGCTCGCATCGTCCTGAGTGGAGCGGGTGACCTGCAACTGACGATACATGATGTGGCGTTCGTACAGGATCTTCGGTTTGCCATTGGGCAAGAAGCCCGCGCCTTGGCTCTCCACCTCGTTGACGGCGAGAATCGCGGCAAGCTCGACGCCCAGGCGTTGGGCGCCAACGGCGAGCGCTGCCTGGGAAAGAAGTCCTGGCGCCTCGACGCCGTTGATGGTGGCGATGGTCTTGGGTCCGGCGATACCGTCTGCGACCAATCCCTTTCGGGCCTGATAGGCGCGCACTGCGGATTCGGTTGAATCGCCGAAGTAGCCATCATCGGCCACCTTGAATCCTGCCTTGGTCAGTGCGCGCTGTAGGTCGCACACGTCCTGGTTGCGGTCACCGTGCTGAAGCGAATTCATAGCTGGTCCACCTTGCGATTGAAAAATTGACTGGCCAGCGCTCGGGTGCCCTCGACACCGAGCAGGCCGATAACCCCCCCGAAGAACGGGCCAGTGGTGCTGGGAATGCCCAAGAGCGAGAGGCCGCTGCAGGCCGCCATGGCCAGGGCGCCGCACAGGGGAGCCTCCAAGGCGAATCGGCGCCAGTTACCGCCGCCGTACATCACGCGCAGCATGGCGATGAATGCGGCTAAGCCGCCGGCGTAGATGCCAGGCCAGTTTTGCTCGAGCCAGCTCGCAAACCAGGCCCAGGTGTCGGGTTTGTCAGGCATGGGCGTGACTCCAGAATCCAAGGTAGATGTTTGTTGGCCAATCCCGGCCGGTGGTGTTGTCGTGGTAAATCAATCCCATAGGTTCACAACCTGCTGCTCTTCGGCCTGCGGCGGCTCGTCTGGAAGCGTCACCAACGTACCGTGCGGCAAGATGGGGCCCAGATCAGCAAGTCCGGGGTTCGCATCGAGCACGGCCTCCGTCACGCTGGCGGTCCGGCCATAGACTCTCCAGCAGATGGCATCGACGGTGTCGCCCTGCTGGGCGTAGACGGCGGCCATCAGATCAACTCCACTGTCGAATGCCCGATGCCGAGCAGATCGCGGATGGCAAAGCGCGCATCGCGGCGATATTCGTCGATCGAGGGAGTGATTTCGTCTGCGTTGCGGTTACCTTCCGCGCTGCTGTCGAAGCTGCGGTACCGCTCGAACAGTTCCGATGCCGCAGTGCAATAGATCGCCCGCAGATAGAGCAATACCAGCTGGCTTTTCCCTGCGATCTGGTCCGCAGGCACATCCGCCAAGGTGTTGAAGCCTGCGGCCTTGTGCTCCGCCATGACCCGGGACAACTCTTGGTTAACCTGGATCAGTGCATTCACGGCGGCGACCTCGAGGCGCGCGTCGCTGACAGTCCCATCGAGGCGAATGGAGGCGCGCATCTGGATGCCGTCGATATCGGGCCAGAACCCGTTATTGGTGATGGGGTAACTCCCCGTCGGGGTCCCTGTGGCTATGAAGCCGCTCATGGTCTGGCCGCCTGGTCGAATTAGTCGGCGGTGGCCGGGGCGTCTCAGCAAGGACAACAAGTTACCTGCTGATCAGCCCCGGGCCGCCGGGGTTGCGGGGTACGCTCGGTCAGCTCCCTTCGGGGGGAGCAATCTTTTTCAGCAGGCGCTCGGCGCCGTCCAGATCCTTTTTGCCACCGCAGCTGCTGTTCAGCTCGATGGCACGCTTGAGCAGTTCGATGCCGGCGGCGACCTGGCCGGGCTGGCCTGGGTTCTCCAGGGTCAATCCGGCGACGGTGGCGCGGCCAGTGGCGAGGTACAGCTTCGCCCGGGCTTCGTCGGGCATATCCTGCTCGGCGGTGAGTTCCATGGTTCGGTGCAGGGTGCTCAGCTCGAACCCACCATTGGTTTTCTGCGCCTTGAGCGCCGCTTCCGCGACTTCTTCAGCGATCAGGCATCCAGTCGAGCGCTCGAAGCGATCAGGCATCAGCAAACCGTGCTGCAGGACGTACGCAGCGATATCGAGAGCGCCGACATAGTCCGCAGCGTCGATGCGCCAGACCATGATGGTGGTGACGACTTCGTCCTGGGCGCCGTTCCCGGCTTCGAGCACACCCTGAATGTAGGGCTCGTACGCTGGCAGCATTTGCAGCTTTAGGGCGGCCTTGCCTTCGTTGGACTGCACCTGCTTGAGGCGTAGCCGATCCTGCAGCAGCTGCGCCAATTGGAGCTCGTACGCGTTTCCACCCGCCATGGGGACCGCCGGCGAAGCGGCGGCAGCCTCCAGACTGGCCAGCACTCGGCGCTGGTGACGCTGGGTGAGTGACAGGCCCATGGCTTATGCCGCCTCTTGAATGTTTTCGATCAGGGCGCCGAGACCGAAGTCCTCGATCACGTAGTCTTCGTTCGAGGACTGGTAATCGGCGATACGATCGCGCTCCGGCTCGTCCTTGGTCATGCGACGGCGCGCGCCGGTCTGGAAGTAGATCGACAGGTTCGACAGGGTGGTCACCATCACCGCGCCATCGATGAAGAAAGGCGCGTCT
This sequence comes from Pseudomonas baltica, assembly GCF_031880315.1. Classification (NCBI taxonomy): domain Bacteria; kingdom Pseudomonadati; phylum Pseudomonadota; class Gammaproteobacteria; order Pseudomonadales; family Pseudomonadaceae; genus Pseudomonas; species Pseudomonas baltica. The sequence continues at coordinate 3,873,145 of NZ_CP134771.1, forward strand.
ACGATCTTCAGACCACCCAAGGTGCCGTTCGCGATGATGCGCGCAGCTGCTAGCTCGTTCTCGTTGTCCGCAGCCTTTTCTATGTTGGCCAGAAACTTGGAGTGCAGCAGGTTGCGATCAACGATGACGACCAGGTCGGGGCGTTTGCGGTGCCACGGATCCAGCAGCTGGATGGCGTCATAGACCAGGCCGTCCAGGGTCTTGTAATCGCCGGTCGGACCGATGGTTACCTTGCCGGCAACCTTGCCGCTGCTCATGACACGGGCGGGTGCTTTGGTGCGGTACTTCTGTAGCCAGCCGATATTCACGTCCTGCAGCAACGGGTTGGCCACCCGGTCAGTCGTGGCAGCCGCACTGGTGCCGTTCCAGCCGATCATGATGCGGTCCAGCGCTTGGCGCTCGATGATGGCGCCCGACAGACGCGTCTGGAAGTCAGGAAACTTGGCCCACGAATCCAGCAGCGCATAAGGGATGGCGGTGTCGAAGTCAGTCTTTTTACAGCTGTAGGTATCGCTGTTCAAAGAGCTGACGTCACGCGGGCTGCGCGCCGTGGCGGTGGTGTTGGTGCGCCCGGCAACGGTGCCGCCCACGCCAAGAAGGATCGACTCACCGTCCTTTTCGTCCACGCCGATGACGTTGATCAGCCTGAGAAAGCTGCTCGATTCCTGGATAGCGGTCTCCAGCTTCTGCTGTACGCTCGGCGTGACGGTGAATTTCTCCGACGCGGCCGAGATGGAGTTGAGCAGAGCGATCTGCTTGGTAAAGCCGTTGAAAGCGACTCGAGTTTCGTTACGCATGGTGTTCTCCTAGTGAAACGGTATTGGGCGATCGCCTGAATCAGTAGTCGGTCAGGACGCCGCCGGCGCCGCCGGTAGCTGGTGGGCGGGTGGTCTGGCTGTGGTCCTGGGTTTCGCCCAGGCGTTTCACCAGGTCTGCGAAGGCGGTGCTCAGTTGGTCATGCTTACCCTGAAGCGCCTCGAGTGCGGCCGCGGTGCCGCTGTAGGCTTCGGTTTGCTCTGCCGCGTGGGTTGCCAACGCGCCCACCGCTTCGGTCAGCTCGGAGAACTGGGCGTCATCCTTCTTGCCCTTCGACTTGGTCCGGTTCAGCAGCTCGGTGACGCGAGCGAACAGGCCTTCAGTCTTGCTCGGGGTATCGTCGACTTCCTCGAACGCGAGCTCTACCTCAATGGAGGCAGTGAACAGGTTGTCCGGGTGCTGTTTGCGCGACTTGTAGGGGTTGGATTCCGGGTGCTGCGCGGCGAACGACAGGACATCGGTGCCCAGGCTTGCCGGGCTATCGGTGACGCCTAAGCCCACCAGGTATGCCTTGCCGCTGTCGGCAAACTTTTCCGAAACCTCGATGCTGGTGTAGATCTTCTGCTTTGCCTTCACCATCGCGACCAGGTCGGGGGTCGGCTCGATCTGGGCGAACAATGCCAGGCGCTTCTCGCCGTCGATATCGACTTCTTCTGCCTTCACGGCCAGCACGTCGCCATAGGCACGGAAGGGGCTGTCGGCCAGGGTGCCGCGAATGTGTTCCATCCAGATCCGGGCACCGTAGACCGAGGGGCTGTAGCTCGCCGCCATTTCCGAAATCCAGGCTGGCTCGATCTTCCGGCCGTCAGAGGTTGCGCCGGCAGTGGCGATGCGGAACCACTGGGAGCGGAATTTCTTTTTCATGCGTGAAGTCCTCAAAGCGTGGGCTGCTGGGTGCAGTGCGTTGAGGTGCATCGTCGATTCTGGCCGCTATTGCAGCAATCGAGCCCGTTTGTAGCGGGTTTCGCTACATCCGAGGCCACTACGTGTCTACGCGCGCGCGGCGTCAGCATCGCCGCCATGACGACAGCAGAATTGACTCCCGTTCGAGATAACCGCCGCCAGGCCAAATTCCTTTACTGGACCGGCCTGCGGATCTGCGCGATCGCTGAAATGCTCAGCGAGAACGAAAAGACGGTCCACGCCTGGAAGAATCGTGATGAGTGGGATCGGGCCGACAATGTGGAGCGAATTGGCGGGGCCCTTGAGGCGCGCCTGGTACAGCTGATCCTCAAGGATGGCAAGACAGGCGGGGACTTCAAAGAAATTGACCTGTTGCACCGCCAGCTCGAGCGCCAGGCGCGAATCGAGCGGTTCAAGTCCGGCGGTACCGAAACAGAACTCAACCCCAACTTGGCCAAGCGCAACGAAGGCCCGAAGAAAAAAGCTGCCCGCAACGAGTTTGACGAGTCCCAGATCGAGCTGCTCACGGAGGCATTCCGCGATGGCTGTTTCGGCTACCAGCTGGACTGGTACCGGGCCAGCAATCAGCGGACCCGGGCGATTCTCAAGAGCCGGCAGATCGGCGCGACGTACTATTTTGCTCGCGAGGCGCTGATCGATGCGCTGGTCACTGGCCGCAATCAGATCTTCCTGTCGGCCTCAAAAAATCAGGCCCACATCTTCAAGGCCTACATCCAAGGGTTTGCGCGTGAGGTCTGCGGGGTCGAGCTCACTGGTGATCCGATCATTCTGGCCAATGGCGCCGAACTGCACTTCCTCGGTACCAATGCACGCACCGCCCAGGGCTACCACGGCAATTTTTACTTCGACGAATTCTTCTGGACCTTCAAGTTCAACGAATTGAACAAGGTCGCCAGTGGCATGGCGATGCAGAAGCAATATCGCCGAACCTACTTTTCCACACCATCCAGCATGGCTCATGAGGCCTATACGTTCTGGACAGGTGAGCGCTTCAACAAGGGCAAGCCCGCGGCGCAGCGCATGAAAATCGACGTGTCGCACGAGTCGCTGCAGCAGGGCCGGCTGTGCGAGGACAGGATCTGGCGCCAGATCGTCACCATCCTGGATGCCGAGCAGCGCGGCTGCGATCTGTTCGACCTCGAGGAGCTGCGCCTCGAGTACAACGCCGACGCGTTCGCCAACCTGCTCATGTGCCAGTTCGTCGACGATGGCGCGAGCATTTTTCCGCTCAACGTCCTGCAGCCGTGCATGGTGGACAGCTGGGTCGAGTGGTCGGAGGACTACAAACCATTTGCTGCCCGACCTTTCGCCGACCGCGCGGTATGGGTCGGCTACGACCCGGCCGAAACCGGCGACAGCTCGGGGCTGGTGGTCGTCGCGCCGCCGCTGGTACCGGGTGGCAAGTTCCGTGTGCTCGAGCGCCACCAGTTCCGCGGGATGGACTTCGCTGCCCAGGCCGAGGCCATCCGCCGGGTGACGCAGCGCTACTGGGTGACCTACATCGGCATCGACACCACCGGCATGGGGTCGGGCGTCGCGCAGCTGGTGCGCCAGTTTTTCCCGAACCTCACCACCTTTAGCTATTCGCCCGAAGTGAAAACGCGCCTGGTGCTCAAGGCCTATGACGTGATCCACAAGGGCCGCCTGGAGTTCGACGCTGGCTGGACTGACCTCGCGCAGTCGCTGATGGCGATCCGCAAAACCGTAACGGCCAGCGGCCGGCAATTCACTTACACCGCAGGGCGCAACGAGGAAACCGGCCATGCCGACCTCGCCTGGGCGCTGTTCCATGCGTTTCAGAACGAACCGCTCGAGGGGCAGACCGCCACCAACACGAGTTTCATGGAGATTTACTGATGACCAGACGCCGCAACAAGCAACTGCCCCAGCACCTTTCTGCGCCAGCGATCGAGGGCGAGCTGATGCCAGCCGGCGGCGCCGGCCGCATGGAGGCCTTCACATTTGGCGATCCGACGCCGGTCCTTGATGAGCGCGGGATCCTCGACTACCTGGAATGCTGGATGAATGGCCGATGGTATGAGCCGCCGATGTCCTTCGATGGGTTGGCCAAGTCATCCCGGGCCAGCGTCTACTTGCAGTCGGGGTTGATCTTCAAGCGCAACATGCTTTCGCGCACTTTCATTCCACACCGGCTCCTTTCGCGCGCCACGTTCGAGCAGTTCGCCCTGGATTTCCTATGGTGCGGCAATGGTTACCTGGAGAAGCGCCAGAACATGCTGCGCCAGGCATCTGGCCTGCTGCCTGCCTTGGGCAAATACATGCGTCGCGGCGTCGACCTGGACACCTTTTTTCAGGTGCGTGCATGGGGAGAGGAACACGAGTTTGCGCCCGGGTCCGTTTTCCAGTTGCGCGAGGCCGATATCAATCAGGAGATTTACGGGTTGCCTGAGTGGCTGCCAGCACTGCAGAGCGCGTTGCTGAACGAGTCCGCAACGCTGTTCCGCCGCAAGTACTACAACAACGGCAGCCACGCCGGTTTCATCATGTACATGACCGACACCGCCCAGAACGAGGCCGACGTCGGTGCGCTGCGCTCGGCGCTCAAGTCCGCGAAAGGCCCCGGCAACTTCCGCAACCTGTTCATGTACGCACCTGGTGGCAAGAAGGACGGCATTCAGCTGATCCCTGTCAGCGAGGTCGCGGCGAAAGACGAGTTCGGCTCAATCAAGAACATCAGCCGCGATGACATGCTTGCTGCTCTACGGATACCACCACAGCTGATGGGCATCGTTCCGCAGAACGCCGGCGGTTTCGGTTCTATCAAGGAGGCTGCGCAGATTTGGGCGATGAACGAGCTTGAGCCTCTGCAGGCACGTTTACAGCAGTTAAATGAATGGCTGGGAGAAGAGGTGGTGCGATTCAAACCATTGGAGGCCGAGCCCAACACATCGCAGGTTATTTGAAATAATTCTGCCCTGCCTCACATATTAGCTGGTGAGACAGGGCATCGTGGTTAGGTAATATTAGACACGATGTCATCGATGACCGAAATATTCGGAGATGCGTCTAAGTACTCTTGATACGCTCTCCGCGCATTTACTATCATTCCTTCATACGTGAATGATTGCATCTGGCTTCCTCTGAGGATTTCCACAGCGTCACCATCAGGGGTCCTAGGAAGTTCGGCGGTGACAAATACGACGTCAATGGCAGGTTTTCGGCCATTTAAACTTCCTATATCGCTCTGTTTTCGTAGGTATTCAGTGATTGCCCCTCGATATTTCCGTCCCTGTTTCATAAGGTCATCAACGTCTACCGCCTTTTTTTCAGGTCTCTTCAACTCAACGATCACATGGCGGCCAGTCGAAGTCCTGTAAGCGATATCGATCCGCGCCCCGGTGGCAGTATCTGGTGCAATTTCCTTTAGCTCTTTTGTGAGGGTCTGCTCCATGACCTTGCTCTCACCTACCGGTCCCCAAGTTGGATCAAGTAGCCATAAGTGGTCGAACAGATAGTTTTGAGCAACTTTTTCAAGCGCGTCTGTATTTGCGATCTCTTTTTCGAATTTTTCAATCACTTGTAATCTGGATCGAGTGATTTCGTGGTAGTGAGTCGCCTCGACGCTATCAAGATTCAGAAAAAGCTTTTGAAACTCGACTGATAGTACGTCAGTTATCTTTTCGAGCTTGTCTAGCTGTTTTCGGATTCGCAATTTTTCGAAGCCGACAATCGCACTGCGAACCAAGTCTCGCTTTATGTCCTGGTTTTTGGCTTCGTCGTTAGAGTGTTCCGCCGATAGAATGGGGGTAATTAGTTTCTGAGCTAGCTTCCGGTCTCGAGCATCCGTTAATGAGGCGTACCATTTTTCAAGTGCCAGTTTGGTACGCTCATCATCGCTATCGACATTTTGCTGGCGCCGCCAGTCGTCCCACTGGTCAGCAATGTTGTCAAGAGTGTTTTTCAACCACATGCGAACAGCACTTACGAGCGGATCTCCGGTTTTGACCGATTCCCTATTTGCTGTTGCCCGGTCAATTGAGTCCGCGTCAAGAAAGTCTGCATGAATCTCCCCCACGATGTAGCTATTAAAGACTTTAGCGTTACCGATGTCTTTTAGCATATCCTCCTGAAATACTCTGCCATTGGCGAACAAAGAAATTTGATTAATGTTGTCATCGGTCTTTTTGAGGCTCTTTGGCTTCGCAACTGTAGCGATGAAACCTCGGAGGTTGTAAGCACGATTTTCGACGACTACCACGTTATTTATACGTTTGATGCACTCATTCCCTTCTTCGTCGGTCGCAAGGTTCTTAAGTAGTGGTTTCTGATCTGACCTGGTTTCATCTTCAAGATCCCACCAAAATTGAACATCTGCATGATACCCGCGATCCTGGGTTGTGATCTCTTTATCGTCGATGATTACTTTAAAATTATGGACGCCCCCAAGCACACTAAACCTTCTTGCTATGCGGGGGCGAAGGAAACTCTCTGTCTTATCAGTTCCTGCTGTCAGTTTCGAAAGGACAATACGTGTTCCCGTCTCGTTACCCCATTCATACTCAGTATCCAGCTTTTCCAGTGAATATTTTTTTGCTGACTGGATGTCTTTTCTGAGTTGCTCGACGTTGATCCGGGCTGACACTGAAGGAAGACCTTCCTTTTTAGACCATATGTCGATTTGGTCCGCCAAAGAGAACATGGCCAATTTCCCGATTCCTTTTCGGCCCATAACTGGCCGATCAAGAGTTTCGCTCCTGTTGCCCTTCGGTTGGTCCCTGCGGGCATACCCAACGCGCAGGAATCGTGCCTGTAGCTCTCCTGGCCCCATACCGTGGCCATCGTCTTGAACGATGATTTTGTCTTGTTGAATGTCAACCGTAACAGCGTGGGCGTCGGCATCCCATGCGTTAGCGACGATCTCCGTGACGACTGCAGGCGTGCTGCTGTAGAGACCTATCCCTAGGTGATTCAGCACGTTGAGGTCAATTTCCAAAAAAAACTCCTGCTCGTCTTCCGCTTTGACTAATGCGTCCATTGCTGTTTGGCCCCGTTGTGTTCGTTTGGCTTTGGCTGCATGGTTACACAAACGGATCCGCAATTCAGCAGAGAAAAGTCACTATGAATCAGTTCACGGCGTCCGATCGGATGCGCATGGTCAAGCGAGAGCACACGGCACCGGAGATAATTGTAAGACGTCTGCTCCACCGCTGTGGGCTTCGATTCCGGCTTCACGCCAGGTCGCTGCCTGGCAGTCCTGATGTCGTCCTCCCCAAACGAAGGACGGTGATTTTCGTCCACGGATGTTATTGGCATCGGCATCCGGGATGTCGTTACGCCTCAACGCCCAAAACTCGCGAAGACTTTTGGCTGCCGAAATTTGCGTCGAACGTGGAGCGCGACGGTAGGAAAGCCGCACAGCTACGCGATCTGGGCTGGCGGGTGCTGGTGGTTTGGGAGTGTGAGACCAAGGACGTTGCGTCCTTGGATGCCCGGCTTAGGAACGAGTTTTCTATTGAACCAGCCCCTCCAGATGCCGCTGGATACTCAGACCGATGATTTCGCCCAATCGCACCGGGACCGCGTTTCCAATCATCCGGCCTACCGCCTTGAACGTGATTTGTTCACTAGGCATAAATTTGTAATCCGGCGGAAAAGTTTGCAGGGTTGCTGCCTCTCTAAGAGAAATGGCTCGATTTTGCGTTGGGTCATAGTGACCAAACCGTCCGTTTCCAAACCCATAGCACAACGTGGTCATGGTTGGAGCTGGCGTGTCTCCCCGCATGCGGCCATATACGCTTGCATACGTTTTGCCGCTGGATTTTCGATGACATTCAGCTCTAAGTGCATCTGGCCAATCTTTCCAGGTGCCTCCCGGTTTGGAGATCATGATGCGCTTCAGGTTTGTCGGGCTGAGAGTCGCTGCACGGTGGAGGTCGTCGCTAGGGTCACGCTCACCGGCCGCGAGCTTCGGGAAGTGGCCAATGGCATCGGCGACCGTTACCGGTTTGCTATGAGTTTTGGGGATCATGGATATGGGGCCCAGCCTTGACGCCAGAAGGACGTGGCGTTTGCGTTGCTGGGGGAGTCCGTAGTCAATGCAATGTATCGTCCCTGCCCAGATATGGTAATCGGCAAGCTCCAGGCTTTTCACGAAGTCGTGATAGACCTTATGTTTGGTCACGTCAGGTACGTTTTCCATCGTGACCAGCTCTGGGTTGACGCCCTTAATCAACTTCTCGAAAGAATAAAGAAGGGGCCATTTCCGATCCGAACTGGTATCGCGCCCTTGATTGTAGGTGGAGAAGGGCTGGCATGGCGCGCAACCAGCAAGCAGCTTGATCCTGCCAGGGCGGTACCAAGCGACAACGTCTTCAACCTTCGTGATTTCGACACTTTCTGCGATGAACTCCGCGCCATTGTTCTCCCGGTAGGCGTACTCGCAATTACGGTCGATGTCGTAACCTGCGCGGACGCTGATACCAGTTTTCAACAAACCAGCGGTAAGTCCCCCTGCCCCACAGAAGAGGTCAACAGCGTCAATCTGATGCATGATCAATATTTCTCCTAATCCGCGCATTCTAGCGGTTTTTTGCACCCTTATTGAGCTCGGCCTTAGAAAATAAGAACCCTGCACCTGCTGCGCCTGCTCCACCTGTAGCTGGTGAGCGTTGCAAATTCATGCAAATCGTCCTTCCTGGATCATTGAGAGATTGAGTTCTTGCCGGTGGCCGAGCAGATGACCCGGCCCAGGTCTTCGCGCACCAGGTCGAGGAACCCCGCAAGCATCTTCGGCTGATATACACCGATCTCGTTGGTTTGCTGCGCCAGCGCTTGCACCAAGGCGATCGCCTCATCGGCGCGCTGCAATTTGAACAGATCCTCGTCCGTCAAACCAAACATGCGCCTCATACGGCACCGCCTGGCGCTTCTAGGGCGCGGACTTGGTTCATGTGATGGTTGTAGCGCTTGAGGCGTGTGGCCAGGGAGGAGTCCGCGTGGAGGGCGGCCAGGGCCATGCGGCGATGGGCGATAACGCGTATTACGGACGGAATGAGGGCGGTCATAGTGAAGCTCCCGAATCAATAGAGCCACCGCGTTCTGCCGCCAAGCAGAGAAGGGTGGCGAGTTACACAGGATTGGCGGACCGGTGATTCAGGAACCCGGCGCACCCTAGGGTGCTCCTGCGCAACCCGCCATAACACGAGAATGCGGACACAAAAAAAGCGCCTGCAAACGTAATGGGGGCGCTATTGCGCCTGAAATCAATCGACCCGCCAAGGTCGGTCGCTGAATTTGCAGCGACGGGCGCACTTTACGCCCGTAAAGGTCCGAGGATCAAGAGTCCCCGGACAATGTTTTGTATTACTGCACGTTGTCACTGACCAACCGTGACGATTATCGTCACAGTTGCGGTGTTTGCGCCGCAACTGTGTCGGAAATCGACACGGTTGAGTATTGGCTAGCTAGCTTTGCGATATCGCCACCGGCCCGGGCTCGAGCGGGGGTAGGTAGGCTTAGGGCACCGTTGACCTGGCGCAGCCGACTGTATAAGCCCTGGCGCTCAAGGTTGCTCAACGCCACATTTGGCAACTTCTCGAGGCCGCGCGCTTGCTCCTGGAGGATGAGCATCTGCCTGAAGTTGATACCTTTGCGTGCGCTGCACTTGACGCCTGGCAGAGGGAGGATCCGCGCGGCGCGCTCTCCCAACATCGCGATGTATTGCCTGTGGTCCTTCGCCCAGTAGTCCCATAGGACCTTGTCGCAGTCCTCTTGGTACTGGACGATCTTGTCGCGAAGTTCGGGCGCCACTTTCTAGGGGTTGATCGTATAGAGCCAGGCGGCGAGCTTGCGTAGCGGTAGGCAGGTCATACCGTATTGCTCGCCGTCGGCTCCAGTTGTCACCATTTCGGTAACACTGAACTAAAGCGTTCGTAGATCTTCTGGTGCTGCACCTGCCAGGCGAGGCCCATGTTTTCTACAATCGACCGCATCGCCACATATGGCTCGTTGTCTTGGCCCAGCAGCACGACGGTATCGCCGTGAAACGGCACTGGCATCAACTGCGCATTCATTGAGCGTCCCCACTCATCCAAGGTTTGATCCTCCCGGGTTGGAGAGTCCAACGTAAAAACTAGAGCGCCGGCAAGATGAAGATCGGTCCGACTGCAGCCTAAAAAGCCCCAGTCGAACATACCATCCGGAACATGCAAGCACCAGCACAAATGGGCGCGAAGCCCAATGTTTCCGGGCCTTTGGCTGCGCCTACGGGGCAGCATCGGCGGTGGCACAGCGGAACCCTGCACTGTGCCCCGGCTAAATCGCGCCGCCTAGGGGCGGGGGAGGGCGCAAGGAATCGCACCGATCTGGTGCGTCGAGGCCCGGTTGTCTGGGTCGGCACCTGGCGCGCGCCGTCGTCCCCCCGCCACGCCTGCGGGCTAAATGGGTCTTGTTTTCTGCAGACCTGCACGCCTCTGCGCTGGCCGCCCGCTGGGCCTCTCCCGCAGCCAGGAACGGGGGGCAAAACCCTGCAGAACCCTGCACCAGGGGCGTTATTTTATGGCGACGTCAGGAGCGTTTCAGAGCCTCTCTTTTGAATTGAGGGCTGGGGGAAAGGTAATTTAGGTATGGAATAGGAAAAAAGAGCTGGAAGCCCCATAAAACGGGGGTTTGGCCGAGTAATTTGGAGGTATTTCTGGGTAATGAGAAACTCAAAAAAAAGTTAGGTTGTTGATTTTAAAGGATTTTTTATTTTCCTTTTCTCACCTACTGTAAAAGTAATGTGCTTACTTTCACTTACTTTTTTCTGACTTCATGGGAAACGCTGGAGGCCTTATCGATAGAGGCTTTCAGAGGATATAGATGAAAAAATACCTAAATTACCTTTTCCCCAGCCCTCAACATGAAAACCAAAGGCCCTATAGGCGGGGCGGCTGCGGGAAGTCACACACGCCTCTGCGCATCCACTCACCACCACACGCATGCACTCTGACGCGCGCTTACTCACGCAGGCACAAACGCAACCAGGAACCGCTCGTTGTTACGTGCATTGTTACGTGTAGGTCAAAAAACAAGGGCCTGCATCGCTGCAAGCCCTTGATTTATATGGTGCCGGCACCAGGAGTCGAACCCGGGACCTACTGATTACAAGTCAGTTGCTCTACCAACTGAGCTATACCGGCGTGTTAGGGCGCTGATTATAGCCATACGCTCTCGGGAGTAAACCCCCTTGAGCACAATTTTTTCAAAGACTTACGCGATTCAGGCGAAAACCTTATGCACAATCGCGGTGCGCTGGCCTGGCCACCTCCATCGGTTTACATTTGCCAAAACAATCACCGCAACCTGCTGTTTTCTCTCTCATTTATTTTTGAACAAAAAATGACCATGCCATCATTTGCCCTAAAACCCCGGTAACAAAAGGGCAGCACGGATTTCTGTCAACAGAGTTATCCACAGCTGCTGAGGGTTTCAGCGGCAATCATCAGGTTGCGTGGGGTCATCGCGTAGGGGCAAAAAGTGCCGACCCGTACCGAGTAGCCGCGCTCTTGCAGGTACAGCGCGCGATCGAGCACCAGCCACAGCTCAAGCGGCCGTCTGAACAGGTTGCGGACCAATTCGAGGTTGCGCACCACGGCCAGGCGCGCTTCGCCTGCGCGCGCAAGTGCATCCCAGTCGGCAGAGGCGCATGTCAGGCCCTTGAGCGAAGCGAGGTGCCGGCAGTAATCCTCGAAAGGTTTCTCGAGCCAGGTTACGGGCAGCGAGGGTGTGGATAAGTACTCGTCCACGCCTCGTACCTGGCGCTGCCATAGGTCGAAGCCCAGGCGCCGAGCCATGGAGCGGTCGCGCTGGCGGCGTACGCGGGCGCCGGCGGTGACGGTTTCGCTGAGGGGCAGGCCGAGGTCGTCGCGGTCCAGGCGCAGGCTGGAGGCCGCAGCAGGAAGCGACAGACCGCTGTAGATATCCGCTGTAGTGCGGTTGTAGCAGCAGGGCGCGACCGCCAGCGAGGGGCAGCCCACAGCAGAGGCCCGTTGCAGCAAGCGCACATGCAGGTCGCCGCAGGCATGCAGCGCCACCGGGGTGTGGATAGGAGATAACAACGGCCCCCGAGTGAGGACATCCTGCTCGACATGGTCGACCGCAAGCCGATGATGGTCACTCAGTGCCTGACCCGCCCGCACCAGCAACGGATCGTGTTCGAAACAGGTCAGGCGCTGATCGGCCTGTAGCAACCGCCTCCCGAGGTGGCCTTTACCGGCGCACCAGTCGAGCCAGTGCTGCACGGGCTGGCGAAAGCCCAGATGGCTGCCGAAGGCTTCGATCTGTTGCCATTTGCGCCCAGGCACGTCGACGTTCAGGCGAGGCGTTGCTGCGGGCAGCGGCGTTAAAGGCAATTCCCCTACGTGGCTGAGCGAAGCACTGCAAGACGCCAGTGCATAAAAGATCCCGGGCGCCTCTAGCTGTTCGGGATGATTGTGCGCGGCCTCAGCCTGCTCGAGGCTGCGCCCGCGCAGCCAGCGTGCCAATTCGGGATGCTCAGCTTCCCAGGGCAGCACCAACGACGTAAACGGCCGCGGCCGCCATAGCTCCTGATGCTTGACTAGAAACGCATCCAGCGCTGCAAACCGCGCCAGCAGCTCGGCGCCGTGCAGGTAAAGATCGGTCATGACCGTTCGTTATTGAATGCTGAACGGAAAGTAGCGGTCGTTGATTTTCTGGTAGGTGCCGTCGCGGATGATTTCCTGCAGCGCCTGATTGAGGCGTTCGCGCAGGGGATCGCCTTTGCGCACGGCGATGCCGATCTTGTCGGCGGCGTCGATGGGTTTGTCCTTGAACTCGTAGTTTTTGCCGGCGTCGGTCTTCAGCCATTCGAACGTGGAGTATTTGTCGGCCAGGATCGCGTCGAGGTTGCCGGCGGCGAGTTCGTCGTAGAGCTCTTGCTGGGTGTCGTACAACAGGATATTGGCGCTGGCGCCGAGGTTGTCCTGCAGCCAGCCGCCGGCGAACGTGTCGCGCTGGGCGCCGAGGTTCTTGCCGGCCAGCGAGGGCAGGTCGGTCGGCAGGTCGGTGGTGATGGGCGCCAGGAACTGCAGCTTGTTGGTGTAGTAGGGCGTGGTGAAGTCGACGGCTTCGAGGCGATCGGGGGTGATCGACATCGACGAGATCAGGAAATCGAAAGCATTGTTGTTGAGCGCGGGGATGATCAGGTCCCAGTCGGAGGTGACCACTGTGCATTCGACTTTCATCTTGGCGCACAGGGCGTTGCCGATGTCGACGTCGAAGCCCACCACCTGGCCGCCGGGGTCGCGGCCGTTGAACGGCGGGTGACCGGCTTCGACGCCCATGCGCAGCGTTGCAGTCGGTGGCGTGTCTGGGGTATCTGCGGTTTCGTCGGCCATCGCACTGAAGCTGAAAGCCAGGCTGGCGACGGCGGCCAGTAGCAGTTTGATGACGCTGTGCATGGGGATGACGCTCCGTGTGGCGATCCGGCGATGTTGCCAGCTTTGCGATATGAGCGGAAAGCGGAATTTGGATCGAACGGCAGTGTATCGGTTCCCTGATGGGTCGGGTGGCTGAATCAATTCTTCAGTAGTGGCACGAGCGTTCTGAATTTGCTCCGGTATTACCGTGAGTGCACCAAAGTGTTACTGAGTTGCTCTTTTTGGTGCGCTTTCTTCGTGCGCCAGTGGGTAGTTCCGTAATGGGTTGCACCTCTTTCCATAAATGCTAGCAATATCATGTGCTTGTTTTGCGGGCTCTAGCGCTAGGGTGGTGCAACTTTCATCTGGTGCTGAAACATTTTGGCGCATTTCTTGCGTAAATAATCTGCAACGGCATGTTGCTTTCCTTTAACGGGGCACGGGGTCGCCGGACTATTCGCCTATTTTTGCAAAGGTAGTCTCAATGAGCGGTACAAAATCCAACAATCTGGGGCAGGGGCTCAAGCAGCGCCATGTCACCATGCTGTCCATTGCTGGCGTGATTGGCGCTGGTCTGTTCGTGGGCTCCGGGCATGCGATCGCGCAGGCGGGGCCGGCGGTGCTGCTGGCCTATGCGGCGGCAGGGACGCTGGTGGTGCTGGTCATGCGCATGCTGGCCGAGATGGCCGTGGCGTCGCCCGACACTGGTTCGTTCTCCATCTATGCCGACCGTGCTATCGGTCACTGGGCCGGTTTCACCATCGGCTGGCTGTACTGGTGGTTCTGGGTACTGGTGATCCCCCTGGAGGCCAATGCGGCCGCCGGCATTCTGCACGCCTGGTTCCCAGGTATCGCGGTGTGGGTGTTCACGCTGGTGATCACCATTCTGCTGACCCTGACCAACCTGTTCAGCGTCAAGAACTACGGCGAGTTCGAGTTCTGGTTCGCGCTGGTCAAGGTGCTGGCGATCATCGCCTTCATCGTGCTGGGTGCGGCGGCGTTGTTCGGTTTGATTCCGGGCAGCCAGGTCAGTGGTGCGAGCCACATCTACGACACTCAGGGCTTCCTGCCTAACGGCATGGGCGCGGTCGTGGCAGCGATGCTGACCACCATGTTCTCGTTCATGGGGACCGAAATCGTCACCATCGCGGCGGCAGAATCCAAGGACCCAGGCACGCAAATCACCAAGGCCACCAACTCGGTGATCTGGCGGATCTTCCTGTTCTACCTTGTGTCGATCTTCATGGTCGTGGCCTTGGTGCCGTGGAACGATCCGCGCCTGGCGGCCGTTGGCTCGTACCAGACCGTGCTCGACCTGATCGGTATCCCCAACGCCAAGTTGATCGTCGATCTGGTCGTGCTGGTCGCGGTGACCAGCTGCCTGAACTCGGCGCTGTACACCTCTTCGCGCATGCTCTACTCGCTGAGCAAGCGTGGTGATGCCCCGTCCGCCGCCCAGCGCACCAGCAGTGCCGGTACGCCGTATGTAGCGGTGTGGATGTCGACTGCAGCGGCGTTCGTCGCGGTGTTCGCCAACTACGTGGCGCCGGCAGCCGTGTTCGATTTCCTGCTGGCCAGCTCCGGTGCCATCGCCCTGTTGGTGTACCTGGTGATCGCCGTGTCGCAACTGCGCATGCGTCAGAAGCGTGTGGCTGCGGGCGAGAAGATTGCCTTCAAGATGTGGCTGTTCCCGGGCCTGACCTATGTGGTCATCCTGTTCATCATCGGCGTGTTGACCACCATGGCCATCCGCCCGGCCAACCAGGTAGAGATTTTCGCTACCGGTCTGCTGACCATTCTGGTGGTGGCCGCTGGGCTGCTGGTGTCGCGTCGCCGCAAGGCGCTGCAGCCATCCGCTCAGACTACCGCGCAGAGCTGGACGCCTGAGCGTTAAGCAGCAGGCGAAAAAAAACCGCCGTCAGCGATGACGGCGGTTTTTTTATGGGCGCAGGGTTGTCTGGGCGGGCCTCTTCGCGGGCAAGCCTTGCTCCCACAGGGTAAGGCGCTGCTGCACGGTGGCAGCTATCAAATTATTTATACAACTCCGGCATCACATAATTCTTCACGATGTAGATCGAGCCCTTTTCGCTCAGGTGCCCGTCATCGATCTGCAGCAGCGAGTTGTCGTCCCCCAGCCGTACCAGGCACGAGTTGGCGATGCACAGCTTGTCGATCAGCGAGACGAAATCCACGCTGCGCGCATCGATGAGCTTGGGCATGGCGCGGTTGGCGGCCATGATCGACTGGTCCAGCGCCGCATCGGTGATATAGGCGTCGTTGCCGCCCCAGTGGCGGTTGGCGATCACGCTCGGCAGCGACGGTGCCCATTGCGGTAACGGCCCCATCAGCACGATATGTTTGACCCCGTAGCTCTTCAGGCGCGCAGCAATTTCGCCCCATTGGGTCTTGTCGTGGTCGCTCTTCTGCGCCATCACCACCACGTCCGGGCGCAACGCCTGGATGCTGCTCAGGGCCAGACGGTTGGAGTAGTTGCAGGCGATGCGCTTGTCGGTGCTGCGCCCGGTGTCGTCCGTGAGGCTCGGTTTGCAGCTGGCCGATGCCACCTGGTAGAACGGCGTACCTTTCGCCAGCTCGGTGCGCAGCCCCAGCGACAAGGCCTGGGCG
This sequence comes from Pseudomonas baltica, assembly GCF_031880315.1. Taxonomy (NCBI): domain Bacteria; kingdom Pseudomonadati; phylum Pseudomonadota; class Gammaproteobacteria; order Pseudomonadales; family Pseudomonadaceae; genus Pseudomonas; species Pseudomonas baltica. Next base: position 3,888,888 of record NZ_CP134771.1, read on the forward strand.
TGGGAATCGCCCCACAGGAATACGCCGCCGTCGCCCTGCTTGCGGGTGCAGGCCGGGTCGATCGCCTGTTGATGGCGCTCGGTGAAGGCCGAGAAGGCATCGCACTTGAGCCAGTAGGACTCGTAGAGGTTCTTCTGCCGTGTGGCGTAGTCCTGCACGAAGCGCGCGCGGTCCGACACGCTGACGGTGCGTAATGGCGTGACAGCGCCCTCGGTGGCATTCACTGCGGCGGCGCCGACGAACACCGAGGCGATCAAGGCGCTGACCTGCGCGAAGGCCCAGCGCCGCTTCGGGCTGGCCTTGCGCGACGACGGGCTTTCGATGAACCGGTACGAGGCCGCCGCCACGGCAAAGGCGCAGGCGATTCCGCCGATGATGTGCGGCGTGCTGTGCAGCGAGCCCGCGTAGCTGAGCAGCACCACCACGGGCCAGTGCCAGAGATACAGCGAGTAGGAAACTTTACCGGTCCACTGCGAAAAGCGGTTGTTGGTGGCCACGCTGTCCTGTCGCGCCGCGACGATCATCGCCAGGGTCCCGAGCACCGGCAACAGGGCCAGGTAGCCGGGCCAGATGTCGTCCTCACTCAGCAGCCCGAAGCTGGCCACCAGCATCAGCAGCCCGGCGCCTTCGAGCAGGCGCTGGTGGCGCACGCCGAGCTTGAGCGGGTACAGGCAGGCCACACCCCCCGCCAGCAGCTCCCAGGCGCGCGAGGGCAGCAGATAGAACGCTGGTTGCGGCCACCACAGCGAACTGGCCACACAGAAGCCAAAGCCGGCCACACAGGCCGCCAGCACCACGCGACGCAGAGAGCGCAGCGGCATCAGTTTGCTGAGTGCCAGCAACGCGATGGGGTAGACCATGTAGAACTGCCACTCTACCGACAGCGACCAGGTGTGCAGCAGCCATTTTTCGTGGGCCGAGGCGGTGAAATAACCGGCCTCGTTCCAGTAGGTGAAGTTGGAGAAGAAACCCAGGCTGCTGGCGATGTGCTTGCCCAGTTGGCTGTACTCCAGCGGCAGCAGGTAGAACCAGCCAGCGCCCAGCAGTACCGCGCACAAGACTGCCAGCGCCGGGATGATCCGTTGCGCCCGCGATTTGTAGAAGGCCAGCAGGCCGAAGCTGCCGCTGTCCAGTTTGCGGAAGATGATGCCGGTGATCAAAAAGCCCGAGATCACGAAAAAGATATCGACCCCGGCAAAGCCGCCCGGCAGCCAGCCGGGGTTGAAGTGGAACAGCACCACGGCCACCACAGCGATGGCGCGCAAGCCGTTGATGTCTTTTCTGAAGTCCATGGTGCAGCTCCGGATTCGCCCCGCTGGGGGCGTTCAGGTCAGGTCGGGCAGATGGTCAGTGGTGGTCGGCGCATCGCGATTGTCCCGCAGGTCCTGAGCGCGGGCGGGGGTCGCCAGCAGCTTGGCCGATAGCGCGCGGCCGACTGCCAGGCCGAGGAACAGGTTGGAGGTGGCCACTTCGAACATGTCCGTGGTCCAGCCGATCATGATGATGCAGAAGCTGATCGCCAGCAGTGCGCGGCTCATCGGGTCCGGGCTGCGGATCAGCTTGAACAGCATCGGGATCTGCATCACGTACAGCGCTAGGCCGCCCAGCCCGAACAGCGCCCACAGGTACACGGCGCTGCTGTCGGAGCCGATCAGGCGTTCGGCGCCCACCACCGGAAACAGCGCCACGCTGCTGCCGAACAGGCCGAAGCCGGCGCCGGTGACACTCCAGTGGGCATCGTTCACGGCATTGAAGGCGTTGGGCCAAGTGTTGACCAGGCGATCGTAGAACGAAGCGAAGCCGCCGGGATGGCTCACGGCATTGGGGTCGAAGTCGTACAGCAGGCTTACGATCGGCAGCGCCAGCCCGATCAGCACGGTGATGATCATCAGGATGCGGCTGGTCCAGTGCAGGTTGAGCACCATCAGCAGTACCAGGGTCAGCAGGAATGCCATGGCCGGCGCCTTGCTGGTCGTCAGCACGATGCCGTACAGCGAAATCATGCCGATGATGAACAGGAGAATTTTCGAGCGCACGAACATCACCAGGTACAGGGTGTGCACGGCGATGATGATCGACAGCACGTTGGACACCCGGGCGAAGCCAGCCAGCCGATCGACCTCGTCCGCCGCCCAGGTGGTGTTGGCCGAGAGCTCCTGGCCGTTGAGGAAGTAGCTGTAGCCCTTCCACGGCAGGGTGGTGAATTTATCCGCCAGCACGCCGATCAGCGAAAACAACAGGCACAAGCTTACCGCCCAGCAGAACAGCCGCCGCCGATGCAGCAGGTGATCGCTGCACACCAGGCCGAACAGCAGCGGGCCGAAGTTGAACAGGGTGAAGGCGACGTTGTTGGGCGCCGCGCCATGCAGCATCGCCAGCAACGCCGAAAGCACCAGCAGCAACAGGCCCAGCCACAAACCACGCGAGCTCTTCATGGAGTGCAGCTCAAGGGCAAACATCGCCACGCAGGCGGCCTTGGGCATGTACATCAAGGCCGACAGCCCGGCCTGGTCGAAATAGAAGCGCAGGGCGCCGGAAAAGGTTTCGACCACGATCAGGCTGATGGCGACCCAGACCACCACGGTGGATTTGTTGAAGCTCAGCACCGAGGCCTTGGGGCGGCTGGGGTAAACGGGAGTCGACAGCATAGGCCAGCCCTCCTGGGCGTGAATTTGGCGAGAGTCGTGAATAGGCGGAGGAGGGTGCTACGTGCAGGCGAGACGCCATGCTACCGCCCATTGAGCGGGTGGCCGTCAATCGGTGGTTCGATGTTTGGAGAGGGGGTGTCGGCGGCGAGGCGTCGCGGCTGACAGCGGTTGGGGCCTGGGATGGCCATGGGCAACCGAGCGGACAGTTCACCGCCAATCGGGCGGGGTGTCAAACATTTTGTAAAACTTCCCGCCGGACGACTTGCGCGAGCGAGGCTTACCCGAGAAGAGGCCAGTGCAGCCACTGCCAAATCCCAGGCAATAAAAAACCCGCACTAGGCGGGCCTTTTAATGTTTTCAGATACTGCGAACACCACCTGAAAACTGAAGAGTGGTGCCCAGAGACGGAATCGAACCGCCGACACGGGGATTTTCAATCCCCTGCTCTACCGACTGAGCTATCTGGGCAACGGGGCGCATTAAACTGGTTTTTCGAGGAGTCGTCAAGCGCGAGATCAAAAAAAATTGCAATTAATACCGTCGCTTACGAAATTCCCCTTTATTCAGCGGGCGGAACGTAGCCGTCGGCCTGGGCGTATTCCTCGCCGGACAGGTACTTGTCCATCTCGCCCTGAAGGAATTTGCGGTCCTCGGTGTTCATCATGTTCAACCGGCGTTCGTTGATCAGCAGGGTCTGGTGCTTCTGCCAGTCGGCCCAGGCCTTGGCCGAGACGTGATTGAAGATGTCTTCGCCCTTGGCGCCTGGGTATGGGGGGCGCTCCAGGCCAGGCAGTTCTTCTTTGTATTTGCGGCAGTTAACGGTGCGGGTCATTGCGACTCTCCTGAATTCAAGACTTCGGCCGCGCGTTTGAGCAGTTTCTTCACGGGGGCGGCTAGGCCCAGGCGCGGCGGGGTGGCGAGGTTATACCAGAGCCAGTCGGCCTCGGCCACGTGGCTGGCGTCGGCTTGCACTTCCACCAGCCAGGGTTCGATGGCCAGCTGAAAGTGGCTGAAGGTGTGGGTGAGCGCGGGCAGGGCCTTGGGGGTGGCCATGTGCAGTGCGTGCTGGGCGGCCAGGTGCTCGATGTCGGCAAAGTCGTCCAGTTCCGGCAGGCTCCATAAACCGCCCCATAGGCCGGTGGACGGGCGCCGGTACAGGAGGATGGCGCCGTCGCGGGCTAGCAGCGGCATCAGCGTGCGCTTTTGCGGGATGCTCTTGCGCGGCTTGGGGATCGGGTAGCGGATCTCGAGGCCGAGCATGTGCGCCTCGCAGCTGCGCTCCAGCGGGCACAGCAGGCAGCTGGGCTTGCTGCGGGTGCAGAGCGTGGCGCCCAGGTCCATCATCGCCTGAGTGTAGTCGTTGACGCGGCTGTGGGGCGTGTAGAGCTCGGCATTGGCCCACAGCGCCTTGGCCACCTTCGGCTCGCCGGGGTAGCCCTCCTGCGCGGTGTAGCGGGCCAGCACGCGCTTGACGTTGCCATCGAGGATCGGCGCGCGCAGGCCCATGCTGATGCTGGCGATGGCGCCTGCGGTCGACAGCCCGATGCCGGGCAGTTCGACGAGTTTTTCCACGTCTCGGGGGAATTCGCCGCCGTACAGGGCCACCACCATCTGCGCGGTCCGTTGCAGGTTGCGCGCGCGGGTGTAGTAGCCCAGTCCGGTCCACAGGTGCAGTACTTCGTCTTCCGGCGCCGCTGCCAAGGCTTCGACGGTGGGCAATGCCTCCATGAAGCGGTCGAAGTACTGGAGCACGGTGCTGACTTGCGTCTGCTGCAGCATGATCTCCGAGACCCACACCCGGTACGGGTTGATGCCCTGCTGCCAGGGCAGGTCGTGGCGGCCATGGCGGTCGAACCACTCCAGCACGGCGCTGGAGAACTGTTCGGGGCTCATGCGCTGCCCGGTGTGCGGCTTTCCATCAAGGGGCAGTGCGTTCATCGTTTGAACAACCCGCGCAGGGCGTCTTTGAGTTGGGGCGTCACTTTGTCCCCGAGTTTCTCTTCGATCTTGTCGCCGATGCGGTCACCGGCAGCCTTGGCGGCGACCTTGGCCAGGCCTTCGCGGTCGATGCGGCAGGCCTTGGCGCCCAGCTCCAGCGGGCCGCGGCACAGCAGCGGGAATTCGAGGTTGGCGAAGTTCTGGTTCACTTCGCAGGCCGGGTCGGGCATGTCGCTCTTGTCGCCTTCGACCAGCACGCCGACGTGGTAGTCCATGCCCAGCACGCGCAGGTCGATGGTGCCGTTGCCGCTGACGCTCAGGCCCGGGATGGCGACCTTGAGGTCCTGGTTGCTGGCCACACCGTTGCGGATCGCCAGGCTGCCGCCCAGTTGCTGGAACGGCGTATCGCGCCCGCGCGGCGTGCCGTTCAGCGTCTTGCGATTGAGGGTGGCGATGCCCTGGCAGACTTGCTGCTCGAGGTTGGCGTTGACCAGCACACCGTTATTGATGGCGAACCGCGCATTGCCGTTGAGGCCTTCGATCAAGGCCTTCTGGCTGTTGCCGGTACTGGTGAGGTTGCTGTCCAGGGTCAACAGGCCGGTGATGGTCGCCTTGGGGCTCTGGGTCTTGATGAACTGCTCGACCGGCACGCGATTGACCTTGGTCTGCAAGGCCAGCGCGGGGGCTTCAGGGCGCACGTCGAGGCTGCCGTGGGTTTCGAAGCTGCCGTCGAACAGGCCGCCACCGAGGGTCTGCAGGGTCAGCAGGCCGTCTTGCGCCTGGGCCTTGAGCGTGGCGTTGGCGATGGGCAGCTTGTCGAGGGTCAACTGGCCGAAGCTCAGGTCAGCCTGCAGATCGAGGCCGCGCAGGCGTTCGATCGGTAGCAGGCGATCGTCGCTCCAGGCGCCCTTGCTGGGGGCATCTGGCAGCGGCGAATCCCCGGAGGCGGTGATCGCCGCTTCGCTGTCATTGACCTCGGACTGGCGCGCAGCGCTGACACTGGCGCTGTTCTGGCCTTTGGCAGGCAGGTAGCGGTCAGCGTCGAGCTTGTCGCCCTTGAGCTGCACCCGCAGCGACTGCTTGGCGAAGTCGTCCACCGCCAGGCGGCCAGTGTAGGTGCCGCCATCGAGCTGCAGGTTGAGGTCTTCCAGCGCCAGCGAGGTTTTCGAGCCGCTCAGGCGGGTGACCAGTTCGACCTTGTTGAGGGTGCTGGGGTCGGCCATGGCGGGCAGGTCGACGCCGATGCTGTCGAGAAAGGTGCGCAGGTTGAACTGGGCGATGGACAGGCCGCCGCTCAGTTGCGGGTTGCCGGACAGGTCGCGCAGGTGCAGCTCGCCCAGGGCGCGCAGCTGGTTGGCGGACAGCTTGAGGCCGGTCCAGTCGGCGACATTGGCGGCCTTGTCCAGCAGCAACTGGCCCTGGGCGCCGAAGGTCAATGTTTTGCCTTGCATCGGATCGCCCGAGGCTTCGCCGCTGAGCTTGAAGTCGCCGAACTGGTAGCGCTTCAGGGCGCGGTCGAAGCGCAGTTGGCCGGTGATCTCGGTGCGTGCCCGGAACTGCGGCATGTTGGTGCCCAGGAAGGCGGTGAAGTTGATCGGGATGTCGGTGTTGTCATGCACGGCACCGGTGCTCAGCTGGATGCTTTCGGCGCTGTATTGCCGGCCGGTCTGCTCGTCGACGTAGCGCACGGTGGCGTTGTTGACGGTCAGGCTGTCGATGTCGAGCCTGACCGGGCGCGAATTGTTGTCGCCGGACGAGGTCGCGGGAGCACTGGCGGGCGCGTTCGGGTCGGTGCTGGCCGGGGTGGGCGCGGGCTTGCCGATGTCTTCCCAGTTGCCGTGGCCATTGGCGTCGCGGTCGAGGCTCAGGTTGAGGCCTTCGACGCGGATGTCGCTCATCTGCACTTCACGGCGCAGTAGGGGCAGGACGCGCACCGAGAGGCCGAGCATCTGCAAGGTGGCGAACGGGGTCTTGGGGTTGCTCAAGGTGGCGACGCTGGCGTCGTGCAGTTCGAGGCCCAGCCAGGGGAACAGGCTCCAGCCGATGTCGCCCTTGAGGTCGAGCTCCACGTGCGCCTTGTTGCGGGCCAGCTGGCGGATCTCGTCCTTGTAGTCGTTGGGATCGAAGAAATGCGTGAGGGCGAAGCCCGCCGCCACAATGATCAGCAACAGCCCGAGTACGATGAGCCCCAGGATTTTGCCGAACGCTTTCATAGGCGAGTCCTTGTAGTTCGAAGTTCAGAATTCAGCCCGGGAGTATAACGTCCCTGCCGGCTTTTCAGGGCAGTGTAGAGCGCCGCGTCACGAATAAGACAAAATGCACTGGCAATGTGCTTTCACTTGGCAGGCCAGGTGGTAATCTTCCGCCTGATTGTGCATTCGTGCGACTAACTGTCGCATAAAGTGTCAGTTTTTCCGCAGGCCTGCCGATAAGACGATCGATTGCTTGCGTGCAACGGAGATCGCTGGGCAGTGGATGCTTCATGCGTCGTATAAAAAACACTTGAAGGGGTAATACAAATGAGCACGACACTTGCGGGCGGCGCGGAGTCTGCGCCGGCTTTCCTGTCCAAGGAGCGGATCATCGCCAAGCCCGGTTTCAACCGCTGGCTGGTACCACCGGCCGCGTTGGCCATCCACCTGTGCATCGGCATGGCCTATGGCTTCTCGGTGTTCTGGATTCCACTGTCCAAGGCGCTGGGCGTTACCAAAGCGGTAGCCTGCCCGGCGGACATGTCGTTCATCAGCCAGGTGTTCTCGTCCACCTGCGACTGGCCGATCTCCATGCTCGGCTGGATCTACACGCTGTTCTTCATCTTTCTCGGTTGCTCGGCAGCCATCTGGGGTGGTTGGCTGGAACACGCCGGCCCGCGCAAGGCCGGTGTGGTCTCGGCACTGTGCTGGTGCGGTGGCCTGGGGCTCTCGGCACTGGGTGTGTACACGCACCAGATCGTGCTGATGTGGCTGGGCTCCGGGGTGATTGGCGGTATCGGCCTGGGGCTGGGCTATATCTCGCCGGTGTCGACCCTGATCAAGTGGTTCCCGGACAAGCGCGGCATGGCGACCGGCATGGCGATCATGGGTTTCGGCGGCGGCGCGATGGTGGGTGCACCCTTGGCGGCAGCGCTGATGGGCCACTTCGCGACCCCGACCAGTGTTGGCGTATGGCAGAGCTTCGCGGTCATGGCCGTTATCTACTTCGTGTTCATGATGGCGGGCGCACTGCTGTATCGCGTGCCACCGACCGGCTGGAAGCCTGAAGGCTGGACCGCGCCGGCCAAGAGCACCAAGGCGATGATCACCAACCGTCACGTGCACGTCAGCGTGGCCTGGAAAACCCCGCAGTTCAGGCTGGTCTGGCTGGTGCTGTGCCTGAACGTTTCCGCTGGTATCGGCATCCTCGGCATGGCTTCGCCGCTGCTGCAGGAAGTGTTCGCCGGCAAGCTGCTGGGCAACACCCTGACCTTCAGCGAGCTGGACGCCGGGCAACTGGCGCAGATCGCTGCCATCGCCGCCGGCTTCACGGGCTTGCTGAGCCTGTTCAACATTGGTGGGCGGTTCTTCTGGGCGTCGTTCTCGGACTACATCGGTCGCAAGAACACCTATTTCGTGTTCTTCGCGCTGGGCGTAGCGCTGTATGCACTGGTGCCGACGCTGGGTCATCTGGGCAGCATCGCGCTGTTCGTGGCGGCATTCTGTGTAGTGCTGTCGATGTACGGCGGTGGTTTCGCCACGGTGCCGGCCTACCTGGCGGACCTGTTCGGTACGCAGATGGTCGGCGCTATCCACGGTCGCCTGCTAACCGCCTGGGCCGCCGCTGGCGTGCTGGGCCCGGTGTTGGTCAACTACCTGCGTGAGTACCAGTTGAGCATCGGCGTGCCGCGCGCAGCGGTGTACGACATCACCTTGTACATCCTCTCGGGCCTGCTGGTGCTCGGCTTCATCTGCAACGCCCTGGTGCGTCCGGTGGCCGACAAGTACTTCATGACCGACGAGCAACTGAAGGCCGAGCAGGCCATTGGTCATGACAAAGGCGCGGGCGGTTCGACCGTGCTGGAGTGGAAAGCCGATCCGAGCACCAAGCCCCTGGCCGTGGTGGCCTGGCTGGTGGTAGGGATTCCGTTGGCGTGGGGTGTGTGGGTGACGTTGCAGAAGACTGCGGTGTTGTTCCACTAAAAACTCTCGTCCCTGTGGGGCGCTGCCCGCGAAGCCTTGCCGCTTCGCGGGCAGAGCCCGTTGCCACATTGGGACTGCGGTGGGTGTTTAGCCTTTTATCCGATTTTTCGTCCATTTCACCGTTCTGTTTCTGTTTGGCGCCCGGCGGCCTATAATGCTCGCCTTTTTTCGCTCAAATGAGTTGCGGAGCTGGTGATGGCCGAACGTAAGGCGTTCGTCGAGCGCGATACCCTGGAAACCCAGATCAAAGCCTCGATCAACCTGGATGGCACCGGAAAGGCCCGATTCGATATCGGCGTGCCTTTTCTTGAACACATGCTCGACCAGATCGCCCGCCACGGGCTGATCGACCTCGACATCGAGAGCAAGGGCGACCTGCACATCGACGACCACCACACGGTCGAAGACGTGGGTATCACCCTGGGCCAGGCTTTTTCCAAAGCCATCGGCGACAAGAAAGGCATCCGTCGCTACGGCCACGCCTATGTGCCGCTCGATGAAGCGCTGTCGCGTGTGGTCATCGACTTCTCCGGCCGCCCCGGCCTGCAGATGCATGTCCCCTATACCCGCGCCACCGTTGGTGGTTTCGACGTCGACCTGTTCCAGGAATTCTTCCAAGGCTTCGTCAACCACGCCAACGTCACCTTGCACATCGACAATCTGCGTGGGCACAACACCCATCACCAGATCGAGACCGTGTTCAAGGCGTTCGGCCGCGCGCTGCGCATGGCCGTCGAGCTCGACGACCGCATGGCCGGGCAAATGCCGTCGACCAAGGGCGTGCTGTAATGCAGACGGTAGCCGTGATCGACTATGGCATGGGCAACCTGCACTCGGTGGCCAAGGCCCTGGAGCACGTCGGTGCCGGCAAGGTACTGATCACCAGCGACGCGGCCGTCATCCGTGAAGCCGACCGCATTGTATTCCCCGGCGTTGGCGCGATCCGCGACTGCATGGCCGAAATCAAGCGCCTGGGCTTCGACGACTTGGTGCGCGAGGTCAGCCGCGATCGGCCGTTCCTCGGCATCTGCGTGGGCATGCAGGCCTTGATGGACCGTAGCGAAGAGAACGCCGGCGTCGATTGCATCGGCGTCTTCCCCGGCCAGGTACGCTTCTTCGGCAAGGACTTGCATGAAGACGGCGCGCACCTGAAAGTCCCGCACATGGGCTGGAACGAAGTCGCCCAGGCGGTGGATCACCCGCTGTGGCACAACATTCCGGACTTGGCGCGCTTCTACTTCGTGCACAGCTTCTACATCGAGGCGGCCAAGGCAGGCCAGGTGGTCGGCCGCGGCCATTACGGCCTCGATTTTGCCGCCGCATTGGCTGAAGGCTCACGCTTCGCCGTGCAGTTCCACCCGGAGAAAAGCCACACCCACGGCCTGCAGTTGCTGCAGAACTTCGCCGCCTGGGATGGTCGCTGGTAAATGGCCAAGCCGAAAAAGCCGCCGATTCTCACGCTCACGCCCGAGCAGGAGAGCGAAGCCAACCACAAGATCAAGCGCTTGATGCAAGAGCGCTTCGATCTGGACCTGGGTACCTTCGAAGCGGCCGAGATCCTTGAGCTGTTTACCCGCGAAATTGCTCCGCACTATTACAACAGGGCGATTTTCGACGCTCAGGCGCTGGTCAAAGAGCGCTTCGAGAGCCTCGAAATCGACCTGTGGGCGCTCGAGAAGGACAGCTGAAGAAGAGCAGCTTCAAGCTTCAAGCAAAAGCCAGACGCTGTATCTCGACTCGACGCAAAACCTCTTGCAGCTTGCAGCTAACAACTTGCAGCTCTTTTGACGAAGGAAAAAGCATGCTTATCATTCCCGCTATCGATCTCAAGGACGGTGCCTGCGTGCGCTTGCGCCAGGGCCGTATGGAAGATTCCACGGTGTTCTCCGATGATCCGGTGAGCATGGCGGCCAAGTGGGTCGATGGCGGCTGCCGTCGGCTGCACCTGGTAGACCTCAACGGCGCCTTCGAAGGCCAGCCGGTCAACGGCGAGGTGGTCACCGCCATCGCCAAGCGTTACCCGCACCTGCCGATCCAGATCGGCGGCGGCATCCGCTCGCTCGAGACCATCGAGCACTACGTCAAGGCCGGCGTCAGCTACGTGATCATCGGCACCAAGGCGGTCAAGCAGCCGGAGTTCGTCGCCGAGGCCTGCAAAGCCTTCCCGGGCAAGATTATCGTCGGCCTGGACGCCAAGGACGGTTTCGTCGCCACCGACGGCTGGGCTGAAATCAGCACCGTGCAGGTCATTGACCTGGCCAAGCGCTTCGAGGCAGATGGCGTCTCGGCGATCGTCTACACCGACATCGCCAAGGACGGCATGATGCAAGGCTGCAACGTGCCGTTCACTGCCGCACTGGCCGCTGCCACGCGGATTCCGGTGATCGCTTCCGGCGGCATCCACAACCTGGGCGACATCCGGGCTTTGCTGGACGCCAAGGCACCGGGCATCATCGGCGCCATTACGGGGCGCGCGATCTATGAAGGCACGCTGGATGTGGCTGAGGCGCAGGCCTTCTGCGACAGCTATGAAGGCAGCGGCAAGCTTTAAGCGGCAAGCTGCAAGTAACGGCAGTCCGCAATCGCCTTTACTTGCAGCGCCACGTATCACCAGCCACCCGCGATCAGCTTGCAGCTGACAGCTTGCAGCTCTTAATCGGAGATTAAGCCCATGGCCTTGGCCAAACGCATCATCCCCTGCCTTGACGTCGACAACGGTCGGGTGGTCAAAGGCGTCAAGTTCGAGAACATCCGTGACGCGGGCGATCCGGTAGAAATCGCCCGCCGCTACGACGAGCAGGGCGCGGACGAGATTACCTTCCTGGACATCACCGCCAGTGTCGATGGCCGCGACACCACGCTGCACACCGTCGAGCGCATGGCCAGCCAGGTGTTCATCCCCCTGACCGTGGGCGGCGGTGTGCGCACCGTGGCGGATATCCGCAACCTGCTCAACGCCGGTGCCGACAAGGTTTCGATCAACACCGCCGCAGTGTTCAATCCCGAGTTCGTCGGCGAGGCAGCAGCGCGTTTCGGCTCGCAGTGCATCGTCGTCGCCATCGACGCCAAGAAGGTCTCCGGGCCTGGTGAAGAGCCGCGCTGGGAAATCTTCACCCATGGCGGTCGCAAGCCCACCGGGCTGGATGCAGTGCAGTGGGCGATGAAGATGGAAGGCCTGGGGGCCGGTGAGATTCTGCTGACCAGCATGGACCAGGACGGCATGAAGAACGGCTTCGACCTGGGCGTGACCCGGGCCATCAGCGATGCGCTGGGCATTCCGGTGATTGCTTCGGGAGGTGTGGGCAACCTTCAGCACTTGGCCGATGGCGTGCTGCAAGGGCACGCGAGCGCGGTGTTGGCGGCGAGTATCTTCCACTTTGGTGAATACACGGTGCCTGAAGCCAAGGCGTTCATGGCGGCGCAGGGGATTGTTGTTCGCTGATTTTTTGCATGACGTGACGGCCCCTTCGCAAGCAAGCTTTGCTCCCACAGGTGCATGACTCCGGAGTGGTGTGCACGGTAGGAGCAAAGCTTGCTCGCGAAGAGGCCCACAAGTACGACGCACATCATTCCCGGGTGATGGCAATTAGCCTCATTGCTGCTGGACAGATGCATCATCCCCCGGCACTCTGCTAGTTGCCGTGTCTGTGGGGGTAAGCGTTCATGTTCAATCGTCTGATGTTCGTTCTGTTGTGCTGCTGTGCATTCGCGGTTCGTGCGCAGGACACGAGCGACCAGCCCATCGTGCTGCTCACCGAAAACTTCCCTCCGTACAACATGGCTGACGACGGCAAGAACTTCGCCACCGACACGCATATCCGCGGTATCGCCGCCGATCTGGTGCGCGAGATGTTCAAGCGTGCCGACATTCCCTACAGCCTGACGTTGCGTTTCCCTTGGGAGCGCATCTACAAGCTCGGCCTGGAGAAGCCCGGTTACGGGGTCTTCGTGATGGCGCGTTTGCCCGAGCGTGAGAACTCGTTCAAGTGGGTCGGGCCATTGGGGCCGGATGACTGGATCCTGCTGGCGCGCGCGGACAGCCCCATCAAGCTGGAGACCCTAGCCCAAGCTCGCAGGTACAAGATCGGTGCCTACAAAGGCGATGCCATCGAGCTCAGCCTGACCGAGAAGGGTATGAACCCGGTGATCGCCCTGCGCGACCAGGACAACGCCAGCAAGCTCAAGGCCGGGGAAATCGACCTATGGGCCACGGGTGATCCGGCGGGGCGTTATCTGGCGCGGCAGCTGGGCATCACCGACCTCAAGACCGTACTGCGCTTCAACAGCGCATCGCTGTTCTTGGCGCTGAACAAGAACACCCCGGACGAGGTAGTCGCCAAGCTGCAGATGGCCCTGGATGAAATGCGCAGCCAAGGGTTTGTGGATGAGGTGATGGGGCGGTATTTGTAAGGCGTGGTGGCCCATTCGCGGGCAAGCCTTGCTCCTACAGAGACCTGTAGGAGCCAGGGCGCGCGTTCGCCGGCGAAGGGGCCTTTGAGGCCCCTATCACTGCCCGTCGACCTGCTCGGGCCGTCCCGCCGCAGGATCCATCGGCGTCGGGTCAGGCGAACCAAAGTCTGGATCCGGCCCAGGTTCCGGCACTTCGTTCGGATCACCCGACGGCACCGTGATCGGCGTGGGGGCAGGCACCGCTACCGGCACGGCGACCTTGGAAGTACCCGGCTTTTCCGGCTTCGGCTTCGGCGGCGCGACAGTGTTGGCCGCCGCATTGTGATAAACGCCATCTTTGCCATGGGCCGCAATCGCCCGATTGCCGCGCACGGTCACCATTTCCTTGATCGGAATCCAGGTCACCCCCTGGCTCGCCAGTTTCGGCAGTTCCCGGTCCAAAACGTCAAGCGTCTGCGGATAAGGATGGCCGATGATCACCACGCTGCCATGCTTGTGGGCGAACTTGATTGCCGTCTGCAATTGGCCATAGATCGCTTCGGGCGTGCGCACGTCGTCGAGGAATACATCCCGGGACAGACTCGACAGACCGATCTCCTGGGCCTTGGCGGCGGCCACGGTCTTGGCGGTGGTGCGGCTGTCGAGGAAGAACATCCCGCGCTGTTTCAACTGGCCCATGAGCATGGCCATCGCGTCGGGCTGCACGGTCATGCCGCTGCCTTCGTGATTGTTCATGCCGGACGCGAAGGGGACTGCCTTGAACGCCGCATCGAGGCGCTTCTGCAGTTCGGCCATGGGCAGCCCGGGGTGCCAGGCGAAAGGCCCGGTGGCGGGGTCCATGGGCATATGGATGATCACGGTCTTGCCAGCCTTGTGAGCCTGGCCAGCAAAGTCGGCAGCGTGGGGTGTGTCGGGCATGATCGCCAAGGTCACCGGCCCGGGCAGCGCCAGCGCGCGACTATCGCGCGAGGGTGTTTGCCCCAGATCATCGATGACCAGCGTCAGGTAGGCCGGGCTGTCCGACGCGGCATGGGCCGCGCCGGTCAGGCAGCAGAGCAACAGCAGGCAGAGCGTACGCATACTCAATTGTTGCGAGTCACGCTCAGGCCCTTGAGCAGGCTCAGGGCCTGGCTCAGCTGGAAGTCGTCATCCTGCGGCCGCGCCTTGTTGGTCTTGGCCGGTGCCTTGCCCGACGGGCTCGGACGCTCGGCGCCGCCGTTGCCGTTGCCCAGGTGACCCTGCAGGTCGGCTTCCTTGAAGCTCTCGGGGTCGGACTCGTTGGTAATCTTGGCAGGGCGCACCTCGACATCCGGCACGATGCCCTGGGCCTGGATCGAGCGGCCGTTGGGTGTGTAGTACAGCGCGGTGGTGATCTTCAGTGCGCGGTCATTGGCCAGCGGCAGCACGGTCTGTACCGAGCCCTTGCCGAAGCTGTCGGTGCCCATGAGGATGCCGCGCTTGTGATCCTGCAGGGCGCCGGCGACGATTTCCGAGGCCGAGGCGCTGCCGCCGTTGATCAGCACCACCAGCGGTACGGCTTCGCTCAGGTCGTGGCCGGTGGCCGAGAAGCGCAGTTCGGAGTTGGCGATGCGGCCCTTGGTGTAGACGATCAGACCGCTGCTGATGAAGTGGTCGACCACCTCGACAGCCGCCTGCAGCACGCCGCCAGGGTTGTTGCGCAAGTCCAGCACCAGGCCGTTGAGCTTCTTGTTGTTGTCCTTGCGCAGTTTGGCCAGGGCGGCGGCGACTTCTTCGCCGGTCTTGACCTGAAACTGCGTAATGCGGATGTAGCCGTAGCCGTTTTCCAGCATCTGCGCCTTCACGCTCTTGACCTGAATAGTGGCGCGGGCAAGGGTTACGTCGAAGGGGTTGCCGCCGTCGCGCACCAGCGTGAGGGTGATCTTTTCGCCGATCTTGCCGCGCATCTTGTCGACGGCTTCGGTCATGGTCTGGCCGCGGGTGGGCTGGCCGTTGATCTTGACGATCAGGTCGCCGGCCTGGATGCCCGCCTTGGTGGCAGGGGTGTCGTCGATGGGCGAGACCACCTTGACGAAGCCGTCGTCCACGCCGACCTCGATGCCCAGGCCGCCGAACTCGCCGCTGGTGCTCTCCTGCAGCTCCTGGAAGTCTTCCGGGCCAAGGTAGGCGGAGTGCGGGTCGAGGTTGCTGAGCATGCCCTTGATGGCATTTTCCAGCAGGGTCTTGTCATCAACGGGTTCGACATACGCCGCCTTGATGCGGTCCATGACCTCGGCGAAGGTGCGCAGCTCTTCGAGCGGCAACGGCGGCTTGGCAGCAGCCGGAGCGGGCGAAGCGGTCGGCGCCTTGGCGGGGATGGTGGTGGCCGGGATCGACGCAGGAGGCGTCGGCGACGGCGCTACCGGATCGGCGGCATGGGCCAGGGGCGCGCCGATGGCGACGGCGATCGTCAGGGCCAGCGAGGTAAGGCGGGACAGATGCAGCATGTCGAACAACTCCTAATCCTGGTTTTGCGCCTTTCGGGGCATCGGCGTGACAGTCAATGACCGCCAGAACGCCCTTGTTGAGGTTTCGCGCTTAACCACGACACCATTGCTCAGGGTCGGCGGGCCGCCCCTGCTGGCGTATGGCGAAATACAAGGCGGGGGTATCCTGCCCACCACTGGTACCGACCGTCGAAATCACGTCGCCGGCTTTTACTACGTCACCAGCCCCCTTGAGCAGGGTCTGGTTGTGTCCGTACAGGCTCAGGTAGCCGTTGCCATGGTCGAGAATGACCAGAAGTCCGGCGCCGCGCAACCAATCCGCGAACACCACGCGGCCACCATGCACGGCACGTACCGTACTGCCGGCGCTGGCGCTGATCATCACCCCGTCCCACTTGGTGCGAGCATCGTCGCCGCGGGTTTCGCCGAAACGTGCGAGCAGTCGACCATCAACCGGCCATGGAAGTTTGCCCTTGGCCGCAGAAAACTCGCCGCCGAAGGTCGCGCCGCCGCTGGAAACCACTGCGCCGGGCGTCGCTTTGGGGCGTTGCGGCGCCGGGGCAGCGGCTTCTTCCTGCTCTGGCTTGGCCTTCGCGGCAGCTGCTGCCGCGGCGGCCTCACGGGCGCGCTTGTCGGCCTCCTGCTGGGCGAGCAGGGCTTTCTGGCGCGCCTCTTCAGCTTCGCGGGCCTGGCGGGCGAGGGTTTCCTCGATGGTCTTGAGGACGTTGGCGAGGTCGGCTTGATCCTGTTGACGGGCCTGCAGTTTCTGGTCGCTGGCCTTGTACTGGTCGTTGAGCTTGGCCAGGGCGGCCTGGCGCTCCTTGCGTACGCCGTCGAGCTCCTGGCGCTGGCTGTCGAGGTTGCCTTGCTGGGCGAGCAACTGGGCCTGCTGCAGGTCGATGTCCTTCTGCACCGCGGCCTGTTGCACGAGGGTTTCGTTGAAGGCGTGCAGCTGCGCCAGCCGCGCCTTGCTCATGTAGTCGTAGTAGGTAAGCGTGCGGGCGAATTTTTCTGGATTCTGCTGGTTGAGCAACAGTTTCAGGTATTCCTGGCGACCATTCTGGTAGGCCGCGCGCGCCTGGATGGCGATCAAGCGCTGCTGTTCCTTGCGGGCCGCTTCGAGCTTCTGCTTCTCTTCATCGAGACGCTGGAGCTCGGCTTGGGTCTTTTTTAGTTGCTGTTGCAGGGCCTCCACCTGCTTTTGAAGCTCGCCCATCTTGGTCTCGGTGGTGCGCAGGTCTTTTTGCACGCCGGATTTCTCCTGCTGCACCTGGGCAAGGGCCTTCTTCAGCTCGGTGATGTCTTGGCGCGTGGCATCGAGCTGTTGCTGGGTTTGTGCGCGTTCGTCGGCATAGGCCGTGCCGAACAGGCAAGTCAAGGCAATGAGTATCAGGGCGCGAAGCATGGGGCGGGCGATACCAGGGAGAGGGACGGGCCTAGTATGCCCGCCGCGAGCGGCAAAAAAAAACGCCTGAACATGAATGCTGCTCAGGCTTCGTGTACGGGGCTGGCGTTGTGCAGGGCACGAAGCCTTCTCGGCCGCCAAACGCGCAACCTTGCTCCCGCAGATGTACATCTGCAGAAGCAAGGCTCGCCTGCGAAGGCGATCGGCAGATCACCACCGCTTTCAGGCTTTGACCAGAATCGAAGTCCCGGTCATTTCCTGCGGCTTGTCCATGCCCATCAGGTAGAGCATGGTCGGTGCCACATCGGCGAGCACGCCGCCTTCGCGGACCTTGAGCGGTTGCTTGCCGACGTAGATGAACGGCACCGGCTCGGTGGTATGCGCGGTGTGCGCCTGGCCGGTGGATTCGTCCGACATCTGCTCGCAGTTGCCGTGGTCGGCGGTGATCAGCGCTTCGCCGCCGACTTTTTCGAGGGCCTCGACAATGCGGCCGACGCAAGTGTCCAGGCATTCCACAGCCTTGACTGCCGCTTCGAGAATGCCGCTGTGGCCGACCATGTCGCCGTTGGCGTAGTTGACCACGATGACGTCGAAGCGCTGGTTTTCAATGGCGTCGACGATCTTGTCGGTCACTTCAGGGGCGCTCATTTCCGGCTGCAGGTCGTAGGTGGCGACTTTGGGCGACGGGATGAGGATGCGCTCTTCACCCGGGAAGGGCTCTTCGCGGCCGCCCGAAAAGAAGAAAGTCACGTGGGCGTACTTTTCGGTTTCGGCAATGCGCAGCTGGGTCTTGCCGTTATCGGCCAGGTACTCGCCGAGCACGTTGTGCAGGCTGCCAGGGGCGAAGGCCGCCGGTGCCGGAATGTTTGCCGAATACTGGGTCAGGCCCACATAGCCGGCCAGTCTTGGCTGGCGCTTGCGCTCGAACTCGCTGAAATCGGCTTCGACGAACGGGCGGGTGATCTCCCGCGCGCGGTCGGCGCGAAAGTTCATGAACACCACGGCATCGCCGTCTTCGACCTTGACGGCTTCGCCAATCACGGTGGCCTTGACGAACTCGTCGCTCTCGCCGCGCTCGTAGGCGGCTTGCAGACCCTCTACCGCGGTGCCTGAGTGGTACTCGGCGCTCGCGTCGACGATCAGGTTGTATGCGGCACTGACACGATCCCAGCGGTTGTCACGGTCCATGGCGAAGTAACGGCCAATGATACTGGCCGTGCGGCCCTTGCCCAGGCGCTGATAGGTGGCATCCATCAGTTCGAGGGACGACTGCGCGCTTTTCGGCGGCGTGTCGCGGCCATCGAGGAAGGCGTGCAGGTAGATTTTTTCGGCGCCTCGCTTGGCGGCCAGTTCGACCATGGCCACGAGGTGATCCTGGTGGCTGTGTACGCCGCCTTCGGACAGCAGGCCCATGACATGCACTGCCTTGCTGGCGGCCACGGCCTTGTCGACCGCAGCGCAGATGGTCGGGTTCTCGAAGAACTCGCCGTCGCGGATGGCCTTGGTGACCCGGGTGAAGTCCTGGTACACCACGCGCCCGGCGCCGAGGTTCATATGGCCGACTTCCGAGTTGCCCATCTGGCCATCGGGGAGCCCGACGTCCATGCCTGAGCCCGAAATCAAGCCGTTGGCCTGGGTCGCGACCAGGCGATCGAGGACCGGCTTGCGCGCCGAATACACGGCGTTGTCGTCATGGCTTTCGCTGTGACCGAAACCATCGAGGATGATCAGGACCAGAGGTTTAGGCGTGGCAGTCATTAGATCCCACTCATTTTGTTAGAGGAAAGAAGGGCATTTTAGGGCATCCGCGCAGTGTTTGCCGAGGTTCTGATTGCACACTGCAGTCCGCAGTGGGAGCAGGCTCTGCCCGCAAAGGGGCCAGCAAGGCGCGTCAGGGTGTTGGTACTACTGGCGCTTTCGCGGGCAGAGCCCGTTCCCGCAAGGGTGCCGATTGTTGCCTCAGCAGACAGCCTACCGCCTATCACAGTTCCCGATTAAACCGGTGTCATGGGCATACTGCAGGCTTTGGCCCACCCCGGTGCCCGTGTATACTGGCCGGCATTTTAACGCCCTGGAACCTCCTGATGGTCGCTCACCTGATCGAATTCGCCACAAATCACTATCTGCTGGTCGGCATCTTCGCCGTGCTGCTGGCGTTGCTGCTGTCGCTGGAGACCAGCCGTGGTGGTAAAAGCCTCAGCTGCCGCGAACTGACCGCACTGGTCAACAGTGACCAGGGCGTGGTCATCGACATCCGCGCCAAAAAGGATTTCAGCACCGGCCACATCGTCGATTCGCTGAACATTCCCCAGGACAAACTGGCCTCACGCATGGCTGAACTGGAAAAACACAAGGCCAAGACCCTGATCGTCGTCGACGCCATGGGCCAGCACGCCGGCGCCACCGCACGCGAACTGCTCAAGGCCGGCTTTACCGCCGCCAAACTGTCCGGCGGTGTTTCCAGCTGGAAGGCCGACAACCTGCCCTTGGTGAAGTGATATGAGCGTCGTCGTCTACTCCAGTGACTGGTGCCCCTACTGCATGCGCGCCAAGGCCTTGCTCGAAGGCAAGGGTGTCGATTTCACCGAGATCAAGGTCGACGGCAAGCCCCAGGTGCGTGCCGAGATGACCAGCAAGGCCGGGCGCAGCTCGGTGCCGCAGATCTGGATCGGCGAGACCCACGTGGGCGGCTGCGACGACCTCTACGCCCTGGAGCGCGCCGGCAAGCTCGACGTGTTGCTCGGCAAGGCCTGAACCCTATTCCCGTTAGACTTTGAAGTGACAAGGATCCCGCAATGACTGACCAACCGAACACCGCAGCGAGCACCGAAGACGAAACCGCTCCGCAATTCTCCCTGCAGCGTATCTATGTACGCGACCTGTCGTTCGAAGCGCCGAAAAGCCCGGCCATCTTCCGTCAGCAGTGGGAGCCGAGCGTTGCGCTGGACCTCAACACCCGTCAAAAATCGCTTGAAGCCGACTTCCACGAAGTCGTGCTGACCCTGTCGGTTACCGTCAAGAATGGTGACGAAGTGGCCTTCATCGCTGAAGTCCAGCAGGCTGGTATCTTCCTGATCAAGAACCTCGACGACGCAGCGCTGAGCCACACCCTGGGCGCGTTCTGCCCGAACATCCTGTTCCCGTACGCGCGCGAGACCCTGGACAGCCTGGTGACCCGCGGTTCGTTCCCGGCACTGATGCTGGCCCCGGTCAACTTCGACGCCCTGTACGCGCAAGAGCTGCAGCGCATGCAGGAAGCTGGCGAGACCCCATCGGTTCAGTAAGCGAGCCTGCGGTCATGAAAAACGCCCCTCGGGGCGTTTTTTTGTAGTGATACAGCGCGCCTGCGATGGCGCTGCTGAATGCTTCTTCGCGGGCAAGCCTTGCTCCCACATGCGTACGTCGCTGGTTCGGCTTGCACCGTGGGAGCAAAGCTTGCTCGCGAAGAGGCCCGCTCAGGCGAAACCTTGCTGGCGCCAGGCCTCGTACACCGCCACCGCCACGGTGTTGGAGAGGTTCAGGCTGCGGCTGCCTTCGCGCATCGGCAGGCGCAGGCGATGGCCGTCGGGCTGGGCATCCAGCACCTCGTTGGGCAGCCCGCGGCTCTCGGGCCCGAACAGAAAAGCATCGCCCGGCTGGAATGCCACGTCGTGGAAGGGCTGCGAGCCCTTGGTGGTAAACGCGAACAGGCGCGGCTGGCCGAGGCTTTCGAGGCAGCTGGCCAGGTCGGCATGGCGCTTGAGCGGGGCATATTCGTGGTAATCGAGCCCGGCGCGGCGCAGGCGCTTGTCGTCCAGCTCGAAACCGATCGGCTCGATCAAGTGCAGGTGGCAGCCGCTGTTGGCGCAGAGCCTGATAATGTTGCCGGTATTCGGCGGAATCTCTGGTTGAAAAAGGATGACGTGAAACATGCACGGCTCCGAACTGAAAGACGGGCAGCATTCTACCCCTGATGAGCAAGACCCACGATCAAAACTCTGGCCCAAGTTCCTCGGCGCCGTCGCCTTGTTCAGCCTGCTGGTGGGGATGATGATCGGCAAAGCCACTGCGCCCGAGCCGCGGGTGCTGGATCGGATCGAAATACAGCCGGCAGGCCTGGTGTTGTGGTTCAACGAGGAACCCAAGCTGCACGCCGAATTCACCAACGGCACCTTGGCGATCGTCTTCGATGCCCACGGGCGGCCCGGTGCGGGGCAGTTGCCGGTAGACGGACGGCAAGCCAACTGGAGGGTGCAGCAGGGCGATCAGGGATTGTTGCTGACGGTGATCGCCGCTCGTGCATTGCAGGGCGATTGGTCCGGTGCCAAGGTCGACGGGCGGTGGCGTTTCGAAGTGAAGGTGCGCGAAGCGCTTGCCCCTTGAGGGGGAAAAGTCGCGATGGGGGAGTTGACGGATAAAAGAGGGAAGCCCCGGCCTGCCTGTACCAAGGTCCCCGAAAAACGGGAGGAGCGGCGCGGGCTCTGGGCTGCCGCGTACTCGATGTCGATGTAAAGAAGGGTTCTCCGGCCTGCCTGTACCAAAGCCCCCAAAACTGTTGTGCATCACCGGAGTAGCGGTCCGGCGGCTGCAGTGTTGCGGTGTAAAAGAGGGAATCTCCGGCCTGCCTGTACCAAAGCTCCCAAAAACTGTCGTGCATCGCCGATGTAGCGGTCCGGCGTTTGCGGTGTTGCGGTGTAAAAGAGGGAATCTCCGGCCTGCCTGTACCAAAGCTCCCAAAAACTGTTGTGCATCGCCGGTGCTGCGGTTCGGCGTCTGCGGTGTTGCGGTGTAAAAGAGGGAAGCCCCGGCCTGCCTGTACCAAGGTCCCCAAGAACTGCTGTGCATCGCTGGTGTTGTGGGCCAGCGTCTGCGGTGTAAAGAAGGGAATCTCCGGCCTGCCTGTACCAAAGTCCCTGAAACTGGGTGGAATATCGGGTCTTACCTGGGTGCCCGTACGTTCCGGTGTAAAGAAGGGGATTCCCGGCCTGCCTGTACCAAGACCCCCGAAACTGTGTCTTGCAAGGGTTATTGCAGGCGTCGTGCCAGTTTCGATCAAGGATGTAAAAAAGTTTATCCAGATGTCCTGCGAGCCCTTGATTACAGGCCTTCAGCGCTTTCGAAGTGGGTGAATTCCACCTGCGGGGGTATTCGTTTGATACTTTCAGCTTTGTCCGTTTTGGTTCATAACGCCTTGCAGCGGTGCATTCGGGTGCAGGTGTGCACCAAAGCGCGGAGTTTGCGGTGTATCAAAAACAACTGTGGGAGCGAGCGTTGACGCCCGCTCCCACAGGGAGTTGCGGTGTAGTCAGAGGTTATTTATTAGGCGTCGTCGCCATCATCCTCATCGCCACCATCGATCTTCATGCCCAGCTCCTTGATCTTTCGCGTCAAGGTGTTGCGGCCCCAGCCCAGCAGCACTGCGGCATCACGGCGACGCCCGGCGGTGTGCTTGAGCGCGGTTTCGATCATGATCCGCTCGAAGCTCGGCACCGCGCTGTCCAGCAGGCTCGACTGCCCACGCGCCAGGGCCTGATCGGCCCACTGACGCAGCGCTTGCTCCCAATTGGTCACCGGCGCGCTGTCCTGCGGCAAGCTCAGCAACTCTGGCGGCAGGTCGCTGACGTGCACTTCACGGCCAGACGCCATCACCGTGATCCAGCGGCACGTGTTCTCCAGCTGGCGCACGTTGCCGCCCCACGGCAGGTTCTTCAGGTATTCCTCGGTCTCGCTCTTGAGCAGCTTGGGCTCGACCGCCAGTTCTTGCGCGGCGCGGCTGAGGAAGTGCTTGGCCAGCGTCGGGATGTCTTCGCGACGGTCCGACAGGCGCGGGATATGAATGCGAATGACATTGAGGCGGTGGAACAAGTCTTCGCGGAACTTGCCGGCATGCACCAGGGTTTCGAGGTTCTGGTGCGTGGCGGCGATGATGCGCACATCGACCTTGACCGGCGTATGTCCGCCCACTCGATAGAACTCGCCATCGGCCAGCACGCGCAACAGTCGCGTCTGGGTGTCGGCCGGCATGTCGCCGATCTCGTCGAGGAACAGCGTGCCGCCATCGGCTTGTTCGAAGCGGCCACGGCGCAGGTTGGCTGCCCCCGTGAACGCGCCTTTTTCATGGCCGAACAGCTCGGACTCCATCAAGTCCTTGGGGATCGCCGCCATGTTCAAGGCAATGAACGGCGAAGCCGCCCGCGGGCTGTGGCGGTGCAGTGCGTGCGCCACCAGCTCTTTACCAGTACCCGACTCGCCGTTGATCAACACGGTGATGTTGGAGTGGCTGAGGCGGCCGATGGCGCGAAAGACTTCCTGCATCGCCGGCGCTTCGCCGATGATTTCCGGGGTGCGCGTCAGGGCCGGCACTTCGGCCAGGCCTTGCTGTTCCTGGGCATGCTGGTTGGCACGCTTGACCAGCGACACCGCCTCGTCGACGTCGAACGGCTTGGGCAGATACTCGAACGCACCGCCCTGGTACGACGCCACGGCGCTGTCGAGGTCCGAATGCGCGGTCATGATGATCACCGGCAGGCGCGGATGCTGCTCGCGGATGCGCGCCAGCAAGTCCAGGCCACTGGCGCCAGGCATGCGGATATCGGAGATGATCACATCAGGTTGCTGGCGAGCCAGGCGACTCATGACGCCGTCGGCACTGTCGAAACTCTGTGTGGTCATGCCTTCTTGCTGCAAGGCTTTTTCCAGCACCCAGCGGATGGAACGGTCGTCATCGACGATCCAGACAGTTTCACTACGGCTCATGACGAAGCGGCTCCTTGTTCCAGCGGCAGGAAGATCGAAAATGTGGTGTGGCCAGGATGGCTTTCACACTCGATCAACCCTTGATGCTGACTGATGATGTTCTGGGTAATGGCCAGCCCGAGACCGGTACCGTCGGGCCTGCCGCTGACCATTGGATAGAAGATTGTTTCCTGTAGTTCGGCAGGAATGCCGGGACCGTTGTCGATGATCTCGATCTTGCTCACCAGGCGGTGGCGCGTATGGCCAATGGTGAACTGACGCATGGCGCGGGTGCGCAGGCTGATGCGGCCCAGGCGCAACTCGTTCTGGCCACTGATGGCTTGCATGGCGTTGCGCACGATGTTGAGCACGGCCTGGATCATCTGTTCACGGTCGATCAATACGTCCGGGATGCTGGGATCATAGTCGCGCACCAAGGTGATGCCACCCTGGGTTTCGGCGTCGACCAGGCTGCAGACGCGCTCCAGCACCTCGTGGATGTTGGTCATCGCCAGCGACGGCAGCTTGTTCGAACCGAGCATGCGGTCGACCAGATTGCGCAGGCGGTCGGCCTCTTCGATGATGACGTTGGTGTAGTCCTTGAGGCTTTCTTCGGGCAGCTCGCGGGCCAGCAACTGCGCCGCGCCGCGAATGCCGCCCAGTGGATTCTTGATTTCGTGGGCCAGGCCGCGCACCAGCATCTTGGTGGTTTCCTGCTTGGACAGCTGCGCTTCCTCTTTGGTGATGCGCAGCAGCCGGTCGCGCGGGTGGACTTCGAGCAGCAGCAAGGTCGCGCCTTGGCTGAGGATCGGGGTCACGGCGTAGTCGACGGTCAGGGTCTGGCCGGTCAGCGCGGTGAGCATCGCTTCGCGCTTGGTGAAGGGGTGGGCTTTCTCGACCGCCTGGCGCAAGGAGCTCAGGGCTTCGGCCGACTCGGTGAACAGTTCGCTGATGAATTGCCCATGGCTGCGCTGGCCGCTGATGGCCAGCAGCATTTCGGCTGCCGGGTTCATGTACTCAAGGCGCAGATCGGCGTTGAGCAGAATAGTGGCAGTGGTGAGGTTGTCGAGTAACAGTCTGTGCAGTGCATCACTGATGGTCATTAGCTGTCGTTGACCCCTTTTGGCCCATTGCAAAGCCCGGCGTGTCCGGCTTGCGTGCGCGAATAGTCTGCTGATGCACTGAAACTGCAAAAACCAAACCAAGGCTCCGAAAAGAAGCGCTTATTTCTCGAAATAGTGCAAATACGGTCCATTTGGTGCCGCGTGATCGCTGGGAATGGCCTATCGCGAACCAAAATGGGCTAATTGGTGATCTGGTGCACAAAATTATGCACCAAAATGTTTCACTGCCGTTCAGGTTCGGCCGGGAGGAGAGTCTTTTTGCGAAGGGCGTGGTGCCAAGGCGACCCGGCAGCATCAGTGCGATGCGCCGGGCGAGGAGAGGGTTACTCGGGTACAGGAACCGACAGCGGCATATCCTTGCTGCCGGCATAGAAGACGATCAGCTCGGTGGGTGTCGCGCCTGAAGTGCCGCGGTGATGGCGTTCAACCATCTCTGCCAGTGCTTCGCCTTGGCCCAGTACCTTGCGCTGCTTGCCGTCCTGGGTTTCGACGGTCAATTCTCCGGACAGGACATACGCTGCATTAGGCATCGGATGCTTGTGCCAGGCGAGCGAGGTGTTAGCAGGAATAGTTATTTTGATCACCGAGAGCTCGGGCGCTCCGGCAGGGTAGGCGGCGTAGGACGTGCCCTCCCAAGAGGCCTCGCTCTTGACCAGGACTGAGGATTGCACTCCGGCCGGTTGACCGGCGCTGGCTTGAGAAGCCGCGAAAAGCATTGCAAGGGCTGAAGCGAGGCAGGTGATGGGACGCAACATAGGCTGTTTGCTCGATTGTCATTGTAATGAGCGGCGCAGCTTAGGAGGGGGATGGCGAGCATTTAACCCCCTTTCATTTCCCTTCGTGCGCGCAGCGGCCATCGCTTTGTTACAAGCTTTGACTCAGCTGTCCGTTGGCTTCATCGACAGTGGGCATTGCGGCCGGACGCCATAGTCGTCCTTCTCGCACGGCTTGGCCGACAGCGGGCATTCGGGGCGCACACCCCAGTCTGCCGCCTCGCAGGGATCGTTGCGGCGTTTTTGCGCCAGGGAGATGCGTTGCATGTTGAGCTTCTGAGGTGCCGTGCGCTCGACGGTCTCGCCGTCGCTGTCGATGATTTGCGCGGCCAGTTGGTGCAGGCCGCGGTCCACGGGCTTGATCATGATCACCGGGCTGGTGCCGGGTGAGCCGACAGGATTGCCATCCAGCAGGATCTGGTACTGGTCGCCCTCATACAACGCCGGATCGCTGGTGACGGTCACTACCAGTTCGCCGCTGCTCTGGTTGACCGTTCCATCGGGCTCCGGTGCAAGGATGCGCAGCATGTCGTAGTGCGTCACCACTTTTAATGGGGCTTTTTTGGCAGGCGTTGCCGGGCTCTTTTTTACCGTGAGCGGGGTCTGGTTGAGGTTGTTGCTGGGCGGTAACGGCACACGCTTGGCGTTCTTGCGCGGCTGGTCGGTGAACACCTGATTGCCCTGGGCGTCGGTGTAGGTGTAGACCTCGGCGCTGACGCCGCTGGCCACGGTCAGCAACAGGCAGAGCAGCGCCGAAAGGGCAGTGCGCATCATGGCTTGGGCCGAGCCGGCGAGTTGACGCTGATGCGCTGCACCGTGAAGGTCTGCGTGGCGCTGGTCTGCAGGACCGTGCCATTGTTGAGCACCTGCACCGCAAGGCTGTGATCGCCGCGGTCGATGTCTACCAACTGCATGAAGGGGACATTGCTGGGTTGGCCATAGGGCTGCCCGTCGAGCACCAGCTGCAGCAGATCGTCGCCGAACAGTTTGGGTTCCAGGTGCACGCCCACCGTGAAGCTGCCGCCGTTGGCGCGCAGGGCTTCTTCGGTGGGCAGGCCGGTCAGCTCCAGCACCGCATAGGGCGGTTGCTGTGGCACGACGGGAAGAGTTTGTCGGGTGGCGCCAGGTGCAGTGCGCGGCTGGCTCTCGATGCTGTTGAGCGGCGGTAGCTCGACGGTCTCGGCCTTGATGCCCTCGGGCTTCTGGCTGCTATAGGCCGTATTGCCGTTGGCATCGGTGTACTTGTAGATCTGCGCCGAGGCCGGGACAGCAACCACCAGCAGCAGACAGATAATGCATGAACGCATGAAGGTTTCCATGGCAAGAATAGGCGCGATCGCGGGATAGCCTTGACCGGCATCAGCATAGAGTACATCGCGCCCCATCGGTACCGCGTTAATTCCCTCAGGGCCGCGCGCAAAGCTCGGCGGTGGCGCGGATCAGGGCCAGGCGCTGCAGCTCATCGCCAGCGGCCTTGTGCGTCGCTGTCGCCAGCCACTGCGGGCATTGCGGATCGGCGCGCGACACAGCGAATGCCGCGAGTTGCTGCAGCAAGCGCTTTTGCAGGACGTCGAGTTGCGGACGAATGGTGCCGACCAGGTCAGGGCGAGGCGAATCCGGCGCGGCGCCTGCCAGTGTCCAGCGCGACAGCAACGCGTATTGACGCAGTTTGTTGGCTTCTATCTGGGCGGCGAAAAATTGTCCGACCAGTGCACCGTCCAGTTGGTACTGCGGCGCCAGGTCTACAGCAGTGGCGATGACCGTCTGCTCGCGAGGGCGATCTTCGACGGCCTTGCGGCTGTCCCATTTGCTCAGGGCCACTTGATCGGCGATGGCCAGGCGCTGCTGGATGCTCTGCATCAGCGGGTCGAGGCTGGCCGGGGCCGGAGCCGCGTTGGCTTGGGTGCAGGCGGCGATGGCGCACAGGAGCAGCGGCAGGATGTGGAATCTGGGCATGGGCAGGGCTCGATCTTGTTGGTATGGGGGCGGGCATTGTCGGCAAGTGGCGGGAGAGCGGCAAGCCCTGATCGGCACGAGACTTGTGCAGGATGTTTGCGGCTGGCGCCCATAAAAAAAGCCACCCGAAGGTGGCCTTTTTCAAATCAAGCTGGGTTTAGACGCTGTAGTACAGGTCGTATTCCAGAGGGTGCACGAAAGTGCGGACCTTGATTTCTTCTTCGCTCTTCAGCTCGATGTAGGCATCGATGAAGTCGTCGCTGAACACGCCGCCCTTGGTCAGGAACGCGCGGCCTTTGTCCAGTTCTTCCAGTGCTTCTTTCAGGCTGCCGCAAACTTGTGGGATCTCTGCTGCTTCTTCTGGCGGCAGGTCATACAGGTTCTTGTCGGCTGCATCGCCAGGGTGGATCTTGTTCTGGATACCGTCCAGGCCGGCCATCAGCAGTGCTGCGAATGCCAGGTACGGGTTGGCAGCCGGATCCGGGAAGCGTGCTTCGATACGACGGCCTTTAGGGCTGGAGACGTAAGGAATGCGGATCGAAGCGGAACGGTTGCGAGCCGAGTAGGCCAGCATCACTGGTGCTTCGAAACCTGGTACCAGACGCTTGTAGGAGTTGGTAGCCGGGTTGGTGAAGCCGTTCAGTGCCTTACCGTGCTTGATGATGCCGCCGATGAAGAACAGGGCGGTGTCGGACAGGCCGGCATAGCCTTCGCCAGCGAAGGTGTTCTTGCCATCTTTGGAGATGGACATGTGAACGTGCATACCCGAACCGTTATCGCCGTACAGAGGCTTGGGCATGAAGGTAGCGGTGCGGCCGTAAGCGTCGGCAACGTTGTGCACGCAGTACTTCAGGGTTTGAACTTCGTCGGCTTTTTTCACCAGGGTGTTGAAGCGCACGCCGATTTCGTTCTGGCCGGCGGTCGCAACTTCGTGGTGGTGAACTTCGACGAACTGGCCCATTTCTTCCAGTGCGTTGCACATGGCAGTACGGATTTCGTGGTCGTGGTCGACCGGTGGCAGCGGGAAGTAGCCGCCTTTGATGCCAGGACGGTGGCCTTTGTTGCCGCCGTCGACGTCGCCGTCGGTCATCCAGGCGGCTTGTTCAGAGAAGATCTTGAACATGGAGCCGGAGATGTCGGACTTGAATTTCACTTCGTCGAAGATGAAGAATTCTGGTTCAGGGCCGACGAATACAGTGTCACCAATACCGGTGGTCTTCAGGTAGGCTTCGGCGCGGTGAGCGATTGCACGCGGGTCGCGGTCGTAGCCTTGCATGGTCGACGGTTCGATAACGTCGCAGACGAGGATCAGAGTCGGTTCTTCGGTGAACGGATCCAGAACGGCAGTTTCGTCGTCCGGCAGCAGGATCATGTCGGACGCTTCGATGCCTTTCCAGCCAGCAATGGAGGAGCCGTCGAACATCTTGCCGACTTCGAAGAAGTCGTCATCCAGTGCATCACGCGCTGGCATGGTGACGTGCTGCTGCTTGCCTTTAGTGTCAGTGAAGCGCAGATCAATCCACTTAACGTCATGATCTTTGATGAGTTGAACCGACTTCGACATGTTGTCCTCCGGGGTGGATTAGGGCTGGTAGTGGTTAGCCCTGTAATTTTGGTGATGCCGGGCGCGAATAGTCCGCCAAGGCAACCTGCCTCACAAGAGAGCAATTTGCATGCCAGTGCCCCGAGATGGGCTTTGACGCCAAAATTCAAGGTTTAAGGGTACTTAGGGTGTTTTTTATACAGTCCAGGGCACCTTTATGGTGCGCATTAATTTGCGATTGGTCTATTTTGGTGCGATGAAATCCGTTTGTACGATATCTGGTTAAACCTTGAGCAATTTCCGCTATAATCCGCCCCCCTGTTTTCAGACCGACCCTTCGCGCCCAGTTTTCATGAAACTAATCGTAAAAGTCTTCCCAGAGATCACCATCAAAAGCCCGCCTGTGCGCAAGCGATTCATTCGCCAGCTGGCGCGCAACATCCGGCTGGTTGTCCGCGATCTGGACCCACAGCTGGTGGTCAACGGTGTCTGGGACAATCTCGAAGTCGAGACCCGTGTGGAAGACCCGAAGGTGTTGCGTGAAATTACCGAGCGCCTGAGCTGCACACCGGGCATCGCGCACTTTTTGCATGTCAACGAGTACCCGCTGGGCGATTTCGACGACATCGTCGCCAAGTGCAAGACCCATTTCGGCGACCAGCTGCCTGGCAAGATCTTTTCGATCCGCTGCAAGCGTGCCGGCAAGCATAGTTTCACCTCGATGGATGTCGAGCGTCATGTCGGCAGCCAGCTGCGCCGTGAATGCGGGGCCGCCGGTATCGATCTGAAAAAGCCCGACGTGGTGGTACGCCTCGAAATTCGCGACAAGCGTCTGTTCGTCATCCACGGTCAGCACAATAGCGTCGGCGGTTTTCCGCTGGGCGCGCTGGAGCAGACCATGGTGCTGATGTCCGGCGGCTTCGATTCCACCGTGGCCGCCTATCAGATGATGCGCCGCGGCATGATGACCCACTTCTGTTTCTTCAATCTGGGCGGCAGGGCCCACGAATTGGGGGTCATGGAGGTCGCGCACTTCCTCTGGAAGAAGTACGGCAGCTCCCATAGGGTGCTCTTTATCAGCGTTCCTTTCGAGGAAGTCGTCGGCGAAATTCTCGGAAAAGTCGACAACAGTCACATGGGCGTCATTCTCAAGCGTATGATGTTGCGCGCAGCCACGCATTTCGCCGAGCAATTGCAGATCAATGCGCTGGTGACCGGAGAGGCGATTTCCCAGGTGTCGAGCCAGACCCTGCCCAACCTCTCTGCCATCGATCGGGCGACCGAGATGCTGGTGTTGCGGCCGCTGCTGGCCAGTCACAAGCAGGACATCATCGACCAGGCGGTCGAGATTGGTACTGCAGATTTCGCCCGGCACATGCCGGAATATTGTGGGGTGATTTCGGTCAACCCCACCACCAACGCCAAGCTGCCGCGTGTGGTTCATGAAGAACAGAAGTTCGACATGGCCATCCTGGAGCGGGCGTTGGAGCGCGCCCGACTGGTGTCGATCGATAATGTGATCGACGAGTTGGGCCAGGACATCGATGTCGAAGAGGTCGCCAACATCACGGCGGGCCAGGTCGTCATCGATATCCGCCACCCCGATGCCCAGGAAGACCAGCCGCTCGAGCTGGACGGCATTGAGGTTCAGGCGCTGCCTTTTTATGCCCTGAACAACCGTTTCAAGGAACTGGATATCACTCGCCAGTACCTGCTGTATTGCGACAAAGGCGTCATGAGTCGCCTGCATGCTCACCATTTGCTCAGTGAGGGGCATGCCAATGTGCGCGTTTATCGACCGAGCTAAGTGCCCGGGGCTGTTTGCCTGTGGCCTGCGTCACCGGCCCCCCGACGCCGCCTTACGGCTGTAACGGCCGTCAGGACTCTACTGTAATCGCTGCCATGACCTGTCAGCACACTGAACACTAAACGAGACACACAAGTGATCGAGAATCTACGTAACATCGCCATCATCGCCCACGTTGACCATGGTAAAACCACCCTGGTCGACAAACTCCTGCGTCAGTCCGGCACTCTGGAGCGCAACGAGCTCAACGACGAGCGCGTGATGGACTCCAACGACCAGGAAAAAGAGCGCGGTATTACCATTCTGGCGAAAAACACCGCCATCAACTGGAACGGCTACCACATCAACATCGTGGACACCCCGGGCCACGCCGACTTCGGTGGTGAAGTAGAGCGCGTGATGTCGATGGTCGACTCCGTGCTGCTGCTGGTCGACGCTCAAGACGGCCCTATGCCGCAAACCCGTTTCGTGACCAAGAAGGCTTTCGAAGCCGGCCTGCGTCCGATCGTGTGCATCAACAAGGTCGACCGTCCAGGCGCGCGTCCTGATTGGGTTCTGGACCAGATCTTCGATCTGTTCGACAACCTCGGTGCCACCGAAGAACAGCTGGACTTCAAAGTCGTCTACGCCTCGGCCCTGAACGGCATTGCCGGTCTGGACCACACCGACATGGCTGAAGACATGACCCCGCTGTACCAGTCGATCGTCGACAACGTACCAGCGCCGAAAGTCGACCGCGATGGTCCGTTCCAGATGCAAATCTCGGCACTGGACTACAACAGCTTCCTGGGCATCATCGGCGTTGGCCGTATCGCTCGTGGCCGCGTCAAGCCGAACACGCCAGTCGTGGCCATCGGTGCCGACGGCAAAAAGCGCAACGGTCGTATCCTCAAGCTGATGGGTCACCACGGTCTGCACCGTATCGACGTCGAAGAAGCTTCGGCCGGCGACATCGTCTGCATCAGCGGCATGGACTCGCTGTTCATCTCCGACACCCTGTGCGATCCGCTGAACGTTGAAGCGATGAAGCCGTTGACCGTCGACGAGCCAACCGTTTCCATGACCTTCCAGGTAAACGACTCGCCTTTCTGCGGTAAAGAAGGCAAGTTCGTCACCAGCCGTAACATCAAGGACCGTCTGGACAAAGAGCTGCTCTACAACGTTGCTCTGCGCGTTGAAGAAGGCGACTCGGCCGACAAGTTCAAGGTCTCGGGCCGTGGTGAGCTGCACCTCTCGGTACTGATCGAAACCATGCGTCGCGAAGGCTTCGAAATGGGTGTCGGTCGTCCGGAAGTGATCATCCGCGTCGTCGACGGCAACAAGCACGAACCGTTCGAAAACGTCACCATCGACACCCCTGAAGATTCCCAGGGCAAGGTCATGGAAGAGATGGGCCTGCGTAAGGGCGACCTGACCAACATGGTGCCGGATGGCAAAGGCCGTGTTCGTCTGGAATACAACATCCCTGCTCGTGGTCTGATCGGTTTCCGTAACCAGTTCCTGACCCTGACCAACGGTGCTGGCATCCTGACCTCGATCTTTGATCGCTACGACGTCATGAAGTCGGGCCACATGTCCGGCCGTCAGAACGGCGTACTGGTTTCGGTAGAGACCGGCAAGGCTCTGACCTACTCCCTGGAAACCCTGCAGGCGCGCGGCAAGCTGTTCGTCGAGCACGGTCAGGAGATCTACAACGGTCAGATCGTTGGCTTGAACAGCCGCGACACCGATATGGGCGTCAACCCTACCAAGGGCAAGAAGCTCGACAACATGCGTGCTTCGGGTAAAGACGAAACCATCGCTCTGGTTCCACCGGTGAAGTTCACCCTGGAACAAGCTCTGGAATTCATCCAGGACGACGAGCTGTGCGAAGTCACGCCTAAGTCGATCCGTCTGCGTAAGAAGATCCTGGACGAAGGCGAGCGTACCCGCGCTGCCAAGAAAGCCAAGAACTGATAAGCAGTCTGGTTGAATGAAAACGCCCCCCGGCAGCGATGCCGGGGGGCGTTTTTTTTGGCCGGGTTTTGGGGTGGTCCTACGCGCCTCTTCGCGTGCAAGCCTTGCGCCCAAAGGGGTACGTCGTGCTTTTGTGGGAGCAAGGGTGCGCATTCGGCGGTTGAGCTTTTAGCGATGGATCGTCTTGCCGCCATCCTTGAGCAAACAGAACACCAGCAGCGCCGCGATGATTTCCAGTGCCGCCACAAAGTACAAGCCAGCCGCCAGGCTGCCGGTCAGGGTGCGCAACCAGCCAATCATGTACGGCGCCACGAAGCCTGCCAGGTTGCCGATGCAGTTGATCAGCGCAATCCCGCCTGCGGCTGCAGTCCCTGCCAGGAAGGCACTGGGGATCGACCAGAATACCGGGAAGGCCGCCAGGATGCCGGCCGCCGCGACGGTCAGGGCCATTAGCGCCAGGGTGGCATTGCCGAGCAGCAGGCCCGTGGCGATCAATCCCAGCCCCGCCAGCAGCGCGGCACTGGCACAGTGCAGCCGGCGTTCGGCGGTCTTGTCCGAGTGCTGGCCGTTCCAGATCATCGCCAAGGTGCCGACGATGAACGGGATGGCCGAGAGCAGGCCGATGTTGAGGGTGTCGCTGATGCCCAGCGACTTGATCACCGACGGCGTCCAGAACGCGATGGTGGCGTTGCCGGCGACGATGCAGAAGTACACCGCCGTGCACAGCCAGATGCGTGGATTGCGCACCAGCGCCGACAGCTGCGTGTGTTTGCCCGGCGCCGACTCTTCGCGGGCGATTGTGCTGCTGACCAGCTCGCGTTCGCTGGCGCTCAGCCACTTCGCATTGATCGGTTTTTCCGGCAAGTAACGCAAAATGGCCAAGCCCGCCAACACCGAAGGAATACCCTCCAGAATGAACAGCCATTGCCAGTTGGCCAGGCTGCCGACGCCGACCATACGGCTCATGATCAAGCCTGCGATCGGCCCACCGACCACACCGGCAATCGCGAACGAAGTCATGAACAGGCCGTTGATCTTTGCCCGTTGCGCTGCCGGGAACCAGTAGGTCAGGTACAGCACGATGCCTGGAAAGAACCCCGCCTCGAACATGCCCAGCAAAAAGCGCAGCAGATAAAACGACCAGGCGCTCTCGACATAGGCCATGGCCATGGACGTCAGGCCCCAGAGGATGGTGATGCGGGCGAGGGTCTTGCGCGCACCGATCTTTTCCAGCAGCAGGTTGCTAGGTACTTCGAAGATGAAATAGCCGATGAAGAAGATCCCGGCGCCCACGCCATACACCGCTTCACTGAAGCCCAGGTCGCCGAGCATCGCCAGCTTGGCGAAGCCGACGTTGACCCGGTCGATCCAGGCGAGAATGAACAGGAACACCAGAAACGGCAGCAGGCGCCAGGCGATCTTGCGGTAGGTCGCGAGGGTATCGAGCCCGGCCTCACGTGAGCGTGCCGCCGTGGCGGGCAGCGCTGTGTTGTGGTTCATGAGCAACTCCATCGTTTTTCAGCGTTACATTGATGGCAGATGTACCCCGTCCGGGGCCGAGTAAAACAGTCAGGCTGGCGGCGAGCTATGGCCCGTCTGTGTGCCAGCCTGTCTTTGAT
This sequence comes from Pseudomonas baltica, assembly GCF_031880315.1. Taxonomy (NCBI): domain Bacteria; kingdom Pseudomonadati; phylum Pseudomonadota; class Gammaproteobacteria; order Pseudomonadales; family Pseudomonadaceae; genus Pseudomonas; species Pseudomonas baltica. The sequence goes on from NZ_CP134771.1 coordinate 3,923,421, forward strand.
CAGCGACCGCTCAGCAACGCCTCGATGCTGCGCGCCACTTGCAGTACGCGTGCATCCTGGCCGTTCAAACCGCCGATGCTCAGGCCTACGCTCAATTCGCCGGGTGCCTGACACGGCAGGCTCAGCGCACAGCCATCGAGAAAATTCAGCACGCTGGTGTTGCGCAGTACCAATCCATTGGTCGCGAAGAACTGGCTATCGTCCTGCACAAGTGGCGCCAGATGCGGCGCCACTGTGGCGACGCTGGGCATCAGCCAGGCATCGGCATCACCGAGCCGCGCTTTTGCCACTGCAATCAGGCGCCGACGATGGGCCAGCAAGTCCAGATACTCGGCCGCGCTGAGTAGCGCACCGCGGCGAATGCGCTGGGCGACTCGGGGGTCATACCGGTTACCGGTTTCGCCCTCGAGCCAGGTCTTGTGCAGATGCCAGGCCTCGGCCGCGGTCAGGCCCCCTGCGGCATTGATGTCGGGAAGCTCGTGCAGCTCTGGAAAGTCGAACCAGCGCAGGGTCGCACCGGCAGCGCTGAGCCGATCGAGCGCGCGTTCGAAAGCGTTCCCGACCAGAGTGTCGATGCCGTCCATGACGAAGTCCCGGGTCACGGCCAGGCGCACACCGGCCAGCGGCGCCGCGCGGGTATCGAGGCGTTGGCCGGACAGCAGTTGATCGAGCAGCGCGCAGTCATCGACGTTGCGGGTCAGGGCGCCGATCGAATCAAGGCTGCCGGCCAGCGGCAGAGCACCGGCCAACGGCACCCGCGAGGCGCTCGGCTTGAAACCGACCAGGCCGCAGAACGCCGCCGGAATACGCAGCGAACCACCGGTGTCGGTGCCCAGGCCCGCCACGGCCATGTCCAGTGCGACACTCACCGCCGCGCCCGAGCTCGAGCCTCCGGCGATACGATCCGGGGCCGCAGGGCTGACCGGCGTTCCGTAGTGGGGGTTGAGGCCAAGCCCCGAGAAGGCGAACTCGCTCATGTTGGTGCGGCCCAGCAGCACTGCCCCGGCAGCCCGCAAGCGCGCGACCACGGGGGCATCCTGGCGCGCGGGAGCGCTATGGACCAGTACCCGGGAGCCCGCAGCGGTGATCTGACCGCTGACGTCGAACAGGTCCTTGATCGACACTGGCAGCCCGGCCAGCGGCGAGGGCACATAGCCGGCAGCGCGGGCCAGGTCACTCGAACGGGCGGCCTTCAATGCCGCTTCGGCGTCGACGCTGATATAGGCACAGCCACCCTGATGGCGATGGTGTTCGATGCGCTCCAGCGCCTCGCTGACCAGATGTTCACTGGTGGTCTTGCCGGTGGCCAGATCGTCGGCCAATGCACTGATCGAGTTCATCCGGGGCTACTCCGCGACGCTCAAGGGCTCAACGTGATAATCGTGACGCAGGCTGCGTTGCAGCACCGGGTCGGCGAGTTCCATCTCGAAAGCTTCGCCATAGCCCAGCTCGCCGATCACCGGTTGGGTGCCGCAGAACATCGCCGTACCCGGGGGCAGCGCGCCGGTAGCGTTGAGCTTGCCCAGCAACGTATTGGGCGCCAGCAGGCTGGTCACCGGGCCTTCCTGATACAGCTCGCGCACGCCATTTCGCACCCGCCAGGTGCGCATGACCAGTTGATCCCAATGCGCTTCGACTTCGTCATAGCGCCACGCCTGCGAGGCGATCGGCTTGTCGCACATCTGCTTGGACACGGTGACGTCATAGGCTTCGACCTTGCGGTCGGTGTGATCGGAGCCCAGCCCCACCAACAACCCGGCCGGGCTGTTGATCAACACGAACTCGGTCTCGCCGGAGGAGTCCTTGCCGGGCACCTGAATGCTCCTGGCCGGATTCAACAACGTGGCGGCCACCCGATAAAAGCACGGGATCTGTGTAGGGCGACGGACGCCAATCGCTTCCAGTTCAGCGATGTGGTGCTCGACCGCGGCACTGTCGCGCCCGGCCCAGCCAGCGATGATCAATTGTTCGATCTCGACCGGCATTTCGCCGTGACCGGCTACCTGGAAAGTCATCGTGGTCATGTTCCGCTCCTGATTCGTGACATGTGGCTGAAAGGGGAAAGCAACTATCTGAAGTTACTCTGATATATCACTGTTTCTTCACAAGCATTTTGGATGCCATAATCGGATGCCTTGGATAAACCGGTTTATTTTCAATACGTTGAAAAGAATCTGTGCGTCCTGGTGGGGCGATCTAGCCGTTACTTCATTACCCAATGCGCCGAAAGGGTGCAAATAATGCCCGCACCCAGGGCGCGAAATGCCGGGCACGAAAAACTCCGGCGTTTGTAGTACCGTGATATATCAGGGCCATCGAAGAGGGTGATTGCGGGTGACTACATTTGAAACCGACGGCGCCGGCGGCTACGCAGAGGCACCGCTCAAAAGCGCAGCGAGTCTGCGCGAACTGGCCTACAGGCAAATCAAACAGCGGATCATTTCCTGCGAATTGCGACCGGGCGAAGCGATCAACGAAACACAGCTGATCAACTTGCTTGGATTGGGCCGCACGCCGATTCACCAGGCGCTGCATCGACTCGAAGTCGACGGCATGGTGACGATTCTGCCGCGCAAAGGCGTGATGGTGACGCCCGTGTCACTCAATGACGTGCTGGACATGATTGAGGTGCGCGTCTGCAACGAACAACTGTGCGTCAAGCTGGCCCTTGAGCGCGCGCAGGAGAGCGACTTCAAGGCCATGCGCGCTATTCTCGATCGCACTCCAGCGCTACTGGCAAAGCGTGACGTACCCGGTCTTATGGAGCTTGACCTGCAGTTCCACTTGGCGATCTCGGCGGCCGCGCGCAACCGCGTGCTGGCTGAGCTGCTGCGCAACCTGCACGAAAAGCAGGCACGCTTCTGGTTCCTGACCCTGTCCGAGGCCCATCACAGCGAGCGCATCTATCACGAGCACACGCAGATCCTCAACGCCATGGAGGCGCGCGACAGCGCCGCTGCCATCACCGCGATTCACGACCATATCGACGACTTTCGTCGGGCCATCATGCGCACCCTTTAAGCGCCACTGGCATAGCGATTGCGCGGTGGAAGCGACTGTGTGTGGCGTTGGCCGCGACTGGTGTTGCGCTGTTCGCGGCGCGGGAAACCGGCAAGTCGCCGTTGCAGTAATGCGTTATCGGAGGGGGCCCCTTCGCGGGCAAGCCTTGCTCCCACAAAAGCGCGGCGCACAGCTGTGGGAGCAAGGCTTGCCCGCGAAGCTTTTGACCTTTAGCGGCGCACAACCGCCGGCTTGGGAACATAAGCGCAATACCCCGGCCGCGGGCCGATCTTCGGGTGATTGCGGCAAGTATCCGGGCGCTGCTCGTAAACCGTGCAAAAACGCGTCTTCTTGTCCAGGAACAAGCAGTCGTTGTTGCTCATGCGCTGCAAGGTGAAAATCCCCGACTTCTGATTGAAGCGCTCCACCACCCCATCTTTTTGCAAGCGCTTGGCGATGTTCTTCGGCGGGTCGCCGAGCTCGAACTCGTCCACCAGGCCCAGGCGCACCAGGTCCTTGACCTTGACTTCCACCGGCAGGGTGCAGCAGCTTGAAATACAGCCTCCGCACATATGGCTGGAGTATTTCTGCCAGGTATCCAGGCGGTCCAGCTCGGCGGCGGCGATCAGGTTCGATTTCATCAGGGGTTCTTCAGGTCGGTAACTAAGGCTATCGGGCGCGCGATGATACGCCCGCTGGTGAAAAAGTGAACAACCGCGCCACGAATTATTTCACCTTTAATCTGAAAAAAGAGCCGAACCGGCACCCCCGTGTTCTGTCGAACCGTCTAGTCTCAGGAATCGTCACGTTTAAAACTTTCCATTTGCCGAGGACGTACCAATGTCTCAGGAACCGCTCGCACGAGAGGTCGAGGTAGCCGAGTTTAGGGCTGCTGTACTCGCTAAACTCACATACGCGGTGGGCAAGGATCCCGATCACGCGTTCGACCACGACTGGTTCGAAGCCATTGCACTGGCCGCTCGGGACCACATGGTCGACCATTGGATGGACCACACCCGGCAGATCTACCGCAACAACCAGAAGCGGGTCTATTACCTCTCCCTCGAATTCCTCATCGGCCGCCTGCTGTTCGACAGCCTCAGCAACCTGGGCATCCTCGACATCGCGCGTGAAGCGCTGACCGAACTCGGCGTCGACCTGGAGCGCATCCGCCGCCTGGAGCCGGATGCGGCCCTGGGCAACGGCGGCCTCGGGCGCCTGGCGGCCTGCTTCATGGAAAGCATGTCGACCCTGGGCGTCGCCGCGCACGGTTACGGTATTCGTTACGAGCACGGTTTGTTCCGCCAGGCCATCGTTGACGGCTGGCAGCAAGAGCAGACCGAAAACTGGCTGGATTTCGGCAACCCTTGGGAGTTCGAACGTCCTGAGGTGATCTACCCGATCAGCTTTGGCGGCCACGTCGAGACCGTGCCGGATGCGGCCGGTCAATCCAAGCAAGTCTGGTGGCCTGGCGAAACCGTGCGCGCCGTTGCCTACGACACCCCGGTGGTCGGTTGGAAGGGCGCCAGCGTCAACACTCTGCGCCTATGGCGGGCGCGGGCGATGGAGGAGTTGCACCTGGAGCGGTTCAACGCCGGTGACCACCTGGGCGCCGTTGCCGAAGTGGCCCGGGCCGAGAGCATCTCCCGCGTACTTTATCCTGCGGACAGCACCGAAGCCGGCCAGGAGCTGCGCCTGCGTCAGGAGTACTTCTTCGTCTCGGCGTCGCTGCAGGACTTGATGCGCCGCCACCTGAACATGCATGACACGCTGCTCAATCTGGCGGATTCCGCGGCCATCCAGCTCAACGATACCCATCCCTCGATCGCGGTGGCCGAGCTGATGCGCCTGCTGGTCGATCAGCACAACGTGCCGTGGGATGCGGCCTGGCGGATCACCGTCGCCACCCTGGCCTACACCAACCACACGCTGCTGCCCGAAGCGCTGGAAACCTGGCCGGTGGGCCTGATGGAGCGCCTGCTGCCGCGCCATATGCAGATCATCTACCTGATCAACGCCTACCACATCGACGACTTGCGGGCCAAAGGCATCGTCGACTTCGACGTGCTGCGCGAGGTCTCGCTGATCCAGGAAGACAACGGCCGTCGCGTGCGCATGGGCAACCTGGCGTTCCTCGGCTCGCACAGCATCAATGGCGTGTCCGGGCTGCACACCGAGCTGATGAAAAGCACGGTGTTCTCCGAACTCCACAAGCTGTACCCCGACCGTATCAACAACAAGACCAACGGCATCACCTTCCGCCGCTGGCTGTACCAGTCCAACCCGCAACTGACGGCCATGCTGATAGAAGCACTGGGCCCGCAGATTCTGGACACCGCCGAGACCGGCCTGACCGCCCTGGAACCCTTCGCCGAGAAGCCCGAGTTTCGCAAGGCCTTCGCCGAGCAGCGCCTGGTCAGCAAGAAAAAACTCGCGCGCATCATCCATGAGCGCCTGGGCATCGCCGTCAATCCCGAGGCGTTGTTCGACGTTCAGGTCAAGCGTATCCATGAGTACAAGCGCCAGTTGCTGAACCTGCTGCACACCGTGGCGCTGTACCAGGCCATCCGTGCCGAGCCGGGCACCAACTGGGTGCCGCGGGTCAAGATCTTCTCCGGCAAGGCGGCGGCCAGCTATCACCAGGCCAAGCTGATCATCAAACTCACCAACGACATCGCCCGGACGGTCAACAACGACCCGACCGTGCGCGGCTTGCTCAAGGTGGTGTTCCTGCCCAACTACAACGTGACCCTGGCCGAGAGCATCATTCCTGCAGCTGACTTGTCCGAGCAGATATCTACCGCCGGTTACGAGGCGTCGGGTACCAGCAACATGAAGTTCGGCCTCAACGGCGCGCTGACGATCGGCACCATGGACGGCGCCAACGTGGAGATGTGCGAGTACGTGGGTGCCGAGCACATGTTCATCTTCGGCCTGACTTCGCAGCAGGTCGAAGAGCACAAGCAGCATGGCGACTTCAGTGCGCATTCGGTGGTGAGCGGCTCGCGTCGGTTGGACGATGTGTTGCAAGCGATCCGCGGCGGCGTGTTCTCGCCGGATGATCCGCAGCGCTATGTGGGGTTGGTGGACTCGCTGGTCAATTACGACCGCTTCCTGCTGTGCGCCGATTTCGACTCGTACTGGGATGCGCAGAAGAAGGTCGAAGACCTGTGGCACAACCCGACCCAGTGGTGGCGTTCGGCGGTACTCAACACCGCGCGCATGGGCTGGTTCTCGTCGGACCGCACGATCCGCGAATACGCGACCGAGATCTGGAAAGCGTTGAAGTGAACTGAGTGAAGAGAAGTCTGCCAAGGCCCCGCAATTGCGGGGCCTTGTCTGTATACTGCCCGGCGATTTGTGCGCGGGCTGCAGATGTTGATGGTGACTCTGACGGCGAAGAGGTCGGTGCAGGCGGCGCATCTCGGAAATTCAGATCAAGCAGGCCATTCAGGGATAGCGTATGCAGTTGATCTTGATGTTCATCGGGCTGCTGGTCGGCTTGGGGGTTGAAGCCTCCTTCACTTCGGCGCTGCTGGGGGCATTGACCGGGCTGGCGGCGGGGCAGGCCATACGCTTGGTCAAACTGGGCTATGAAACGCGCACGCAGCGGGCCTTGCTGGCGTCGATGCGCACCGCCCTTGAGGATGTCACGACTCGGCTGCAGCGGCTCGAGGCCCATCCGCAAGCGGCGAGCGAGGCCGTGCAGCAAGCGGTCGTGGCCCCGGTGGTAGCGACTGTAACGCCGCCACCGACGCAGGCGCCGCCATCCTGGTCGCCTACCGACGCCGAGCTGCCGGACGAGCTCAGTGACAGCGGCTGGTATGCGTCCAGCGCTCCGGCCGAGCCGGCGAAATCCGCCAAGCCTCGCGCTCCCCAGGCTCCAGGCCTGTTCGCCAAGGCCATCGTCAGCGCGCGCCAATGGCTACTGGGCGGCAACACCGTGCTGCGCGTCGGCGTGGTGCTGCTGTTCATCGGCCTGGCCTTCCTGTTGCGCTATGCCAGCGAAACTTATTCGATCCCCGTCGAAGCGCGCTACATCGCCGTGGCCCTGGTCGCGCTGCTGTTGCTGATCCTTGGCTGGCGACTCTTCCCGACGCGACCCCAATACGGCTTGATCCTGCAAGGTGCCGGCGTGGCGGTGCTGTACCTGACGATCTTCGCTGCGATGACCCTTGATCATCTGCTCGCGCCGTTGCTGGGCATGGCACTGATGGTCGGCATTGTCGTGCTGTCCGGCGTCCTGGCGGTGCTGCAGAACGCCATGTCGCTGGCCTGTGTCGCAGCCCTGGGAGGGTTTGCCGCGCCGATCCTGGCGTCGTCCGGCGGCGGCAGCCATGTCGGCCTGTTCACCTATTTCGCGATCCTCGACTGCGGCATTCTCGGTATCGCCTGGTTCAAGGCCTGGCGGCCGTTGAACCTGATCGGTTTCACCGGCACCTTCGCCATCGGTTTTGCGTGGGGCATGCGCAGTTATCAACCGGCGCTGTTCTGGAGCACCGAGGCCTTCCTGCTGTTGTTCTTCTGCATGTACCTGGCCGTTGGCCTTTTGTTCGCTCGCCAGCGCCTGCTCGAGGGCACCCGGCAGGGCAGTCGTTTCGATGGTTACTACGTCGATGGCAGCCTGTTGTTCGGGCCGCCCTTGGCCGCATTCGGCTTGCAATGCGTATTGGTCAAGGACTTCGACCTGGCGATCGCATTCAGCGCCTTGGCCCTGGGCGCCTTGTACCTCGGCCTGGCTTGGGTCCTGCGTCGTCGTGACGGCGTGACGCTGCGGCTGTTGATCGACACCTGCCTGGCGATCGGCGTGATCTTCGCCAGCCTGGCCATTCCCTTGGCGGTGGATAACACCTGGACCTCTGCGGCTTGGGCGGTGGAAGGCGGCGGGCTGTTGTGGTTGGGCTTGCGTCAGCAGCGTTTGTCGATGCGCTGCTTCGCGATGTTGCTGCAATTGGGCGCGACCATCGCCTATTTGCTGACCCTGGATTTCGGCGGGCGAAGCCTGTTCGACGGTTCGGTGCTGGGCGCGCTTCTGCTGGGTTGTGCACTGCTGTTCAATTTCTATCGCTTGCACCGCGCGGCCGACGGGCAGGTGCGCAACGGGGAGCGTTACGCTCTGCCCCTGTGGGCCTGTATGGGGCTGGGCTTTATCTATCTGATCTCGCCGTTGAGCTTCGACTATCAGGGCACTGTGGTCGGATGGGCGTTCAGCGGCCTGCTGACGGTATTGGCAGCCCTGCATCTGGCGCAGCGCCAAATCCCGCTGCCCTCCACAAGCCAGTGGGAGCTTGCTCTGCCCGCGAATGCCAGCCCACGCACCCTCGTTTACGCCACAGGTAGCGTATTGCTGTGCGGATGCCTGATCCAGATGTTTGCCGGCGGCCTGTTGCTGTTGTTCGGCCAAGGCCTGTGGGGGGATGTGATCAGTGATGGCTCGGCACCGTTCGCCCGAGGGGATTTCTGGGCGGCGTCGAGCCTGGCACTGGCCGCGATGCTGGCGGCCTGGGCGGTCCATCGCCAGGCACTGGCTGGCAACGTCGACTGGCGTCGAGTGCGCCACGGTCTGCTGGCCTGGGGGGCGCTGTGGTGGTGGCTGGGGTTCAGCAGCGAGATCCTGCGCACTGCGCCGGTCTGGTGGCAGAGCGCGCTGACGCTGGTGGTCCTCGCGCTGAGCGTGGCCTTGGGCGCGGTGCTGGCGCCGCGCTTGCGTTGGCCGGCGTTGGCGCATGTGTGTCTGGTGTTGATGCCGGTGGCGGCCCTTTACCTGGCAGTCGACGGGGTGTCGTCATCGGGGGCAAGCCCCCTCGTTACCGGGATGTTGGGGCTGGTGGTCTGGGTGTTGGTATTCGGGGCGCATTTTTTCAGCTTGCGGCGTTTGCAGCCTTTATTGCGCGGCTGGGCCGAGCAGGGCGCCCATGTGCTCGGTTGCTGGGTGCTGATCGTGGTAGTGGCGTTGCAAATGCGCGGGGCGCTGCTGGTGCTTGCCGATCAACACAATGCCTGGCGCTGGTTGGGCTGGGCGTTGGCGCCGAGCCTGTATCTGCTGGCGATGGCGGCGCAGCGCCCATGGCCATGGCCGGTTTCGGCGTTGCCGCGCACCTATCGCTGGCTGGCGGCCTGGCCCGTGGCCGCGGTGCTGCTGGTGTGGTTCTGGCTGGCCAACCTGTTCAGCGATGGCGCGGCGCGACCGTTGCCGTATGTGCCGATCATCAATCCGCTGGAGTTGGCACTGCTGTTTGCGTTGCTGGCGCTGCTGCGCTGGAGCCGCGCGGGGCAAGCGCAGCAACGCTTGGCACCGCGCTGGCAGTGGTTGCTGGGTGCCTCGGCATTTGCCTTCGCCACTGCGGCTGTCATGCGCGCCGTGCACCATTGGGCCGGGGTGCCCTACGATGCCTCTGCGCTGCTGGAGTCGATGCGCGCGCAGGCTGCGCTGTCGATTCTGTGGACGGTGATCGCGCTCGCGCTGATGGTCCATGGCTCGCGACGGCAGCGGCGCAGTATCTGGCTAGTCGGTGCCGCATTGATCGCCGTGGTGGTGGCCAAATTGTTCCTGGTCGAGCTGGGCAACCAGGGCGGCCTGGCGCGGATCATTTCGTTTATCGGCGTAGGCGCTCTGCTGTTGGTGATCGGTTATTTTGCGCCGCCAGTCACGCGTGAGAGTGCACACAAGGGGCAGCAAAATTGAGTGCAGGCATGGGCGTGAAGTGGTGGAGGCTGATGGGCGGCCTGATGGCAGCCTGGATGAGCCTGCAAGCCGTTGCGGATGTGGGCCAGGACAGCCCCAAGGCGGCTGATTTCAGCGTGCAGGTGCCGCTCGGCCTCAGTGGCGAGGGGCCTTGGTACCGGCTTGAATTACCCTTGGCGCTGCAGCTCAGTGCGCGGCGGTCCGACACCGAAGACCTGCGTGTTTTCGATGCGGGCGGCGAGCCGCAGGCCTTTGCGCTGTTCCGCCAGCAGCCGACGGCGCAATCGCGCTCCCAGGAAAACACCGTGCAGTGGTTTCCTCTCTACGACAGCCGCGAGGCGCTCGGCAGCGCCCCTAGCGTCAAGGTGCAGCTGGGCCAGGCTGGCGCTGTGGTCGATGTGCTCTCGGCCAAGCCGGCAGATGCGGGCAAGCAGGTACTACGCGGTTGGCTGATCGACACCAGCGCCATCGCCCAGCCCCTCACGCGTCTGGCCCTGAACTGGGCGGACGAGCAGGATGGCTTTCAGCGTTTCAGTATCGAGGCCAGTGACGATCTGCAGCATTGGCAGCCCTGGGGTGAGGGTCAGGTAGCGCGGTTGTCGTTCGCCAACGAGCGCGTCGAGCAGCACGAGGTGACCTTGCCGGGGCGCCAGGCGCGTTATTTGCGGCTGCTGTGGCAGAGCCCGGTCACTGCGCCGACGCTTAGCGTGGTGCAGGTGCTCAGCAGCGAGGTCCGCGCACTGGCGCCCGCCCTCAATTGGAGCGCGCCGCTGGCAGGTAGCGCCACGGGCCAGACGGGCGAGTATGTGTGGCGGCTGCCGGCGCAACTGGCGGTGGAACGGCTGAAGCTGGATCTGGTGCAACCCAACACGCTGGCGCCGGTGGTGGTGTCGGGGCGCGGTGGGCCGACAGAGCCTTGGCGGCGGTTGCGCTCGGGGTTGTTCTATCGCCTCAGCCAGGGCGCGCAGGAGAGCGTCGAGGACGAAATGCCGATGGCGGGTGAGCCGTTGCGCGAGGTGCAGATCAAGGTCGACGAGCGCGGAGGCGGCCTGGGCACTGAGACGCCGACGCTGAGGGTGGCCGTGCGCGCCACCGAAGTGGTATTCCTGGCACGGGGCAAGGCGCCCTTTACCCTGGCGATCGGCAATGCTCTGGCGCAACCGGCCAGTCTGCCGTTGAACATCCTGCTGGCGGCCAACCCCAAGCCCCTGAGCGAGTTGGGCGTGGCGCGGCTGGCAGGTACGCCGATGATCGCCGGCGGCAACGATGTGGCGCCAGCGCCTGCAACCGACTGGAAACGGATCGCGCTGATCGCCGTGCTGCTGCTGGGCGTCGCGATGCTGGCAGCCATGGCCCGCAGCTTGCTTGCAAAGCCGTCGTAGGACGTACTACAACTGCTGTGACCGGTGAACCTTGCACCCCGTAACCGGTCTCATTGCCGTATCCCTTCTCGACGGCTCGCGTGCGTTTGGCGCACCAGTGTAAACTGCGCGAGTTTTTCACCCCTACCCACCGGAGCCTTCCATGTCCCGCGTTACTTTAAGTCGCTATTTGATTGAGCAGACCCGCAGCAACAATACCCCTGCCGATCTGCGCTTCCTGATCGAAGTGGTGGCGCGTGCTTGCAAGGAAATCAGCCACGCCGTGTCCAAGGGCGCGCTGGGTGGTGTGCTGGGCAGCATGGGCACTGAAAACGTCCAGGGCGAAGTGCAGAAGAAGCTGGACGTGCTGTCCAACGACATCCTGCTCGAAGCCAACGAATGGGGCGGTCACCTGGCCGGTATGGCGTCCGAAGAAATGGACAACGCCTACCAGATCCCGGGCAAATACCCGAAGGGCGCGTACCTGCTGGTGTTCGACCCGCTGGACGGCTCGTCGAACATCGACATCAACGCTCCGGTCGGCACCATTTTCTCGGTGCTGCGTTGCCCCAACGAATACCTGAGCCAGAACGAAGCCCTCAACGAAAAGGCCTTCCTGCAGCCGGGTACCGAGCAGGTCGCCGCCGGTTACGCGATCTACGGCCCGCAGACCATGCTGGTGCTGACGCTGGGCAATGGCGTCAAGGGCTTCACTCTGGACCGCGAGATGGGCAGCTTCGTGCTCACTCACGAAGACATCACCATTCCCGAGTCCACTCAGGAGTTCGCCATCAACTCGTCGAACCAGCGCCATTGGGAAGCGCCGGTGCAGCGTTATGTCGACGAATTGCTGGCAGGCGAAGAAGGGCCGCTGAAAAAGAACTACAACATGCGCTGGGTGGCCGCGATGGTCGCCGACGTGCACCGCATCCTGACCCGCGGTGGCTTGTTCATGTACCCGCGCGACAGCCGCGAGCCGTCCAAACCGGGCAAGCTGCGCTTGATGTACGAAGCCAACCCGATGTCGTTCCTGGTCGAGCAGGCCGGCGGCGCGTCCACTGACGGCCACCGGCGCATTCTCGATATCCAGCCTGAAGGTCTGCACCAGCGCGTGGCGGTGTACCTGGGCTCTAAGGAAGAAGTCGAGCGTGTGACCAGTTACCACAAAGCAGGTTAAGCGATACCCCTGTAGCGAGGGGGGCTCGCCCACTCGCTACAGGGAGGTTGCTTCAGATCCTGAAGCTGCCCACCAGATGCTTCAAGCGCGTGACCTGGCTTTCCAGGTCATTGCACGCCCGCAGCGTCGACTGCAGGTTTTCCACACCTTCCTGGTTCAGGGTATTGATCTCGGTAATGTCGACGTTGATCGCCTCCACCACCGCGGTCTGCTCCTCGGTCGCCGTGGCCACCGACTGATTCATCCCGTCGATTTCCCCAATGCGTTGCGTCACGCTGCCCAACCGTTCGCCGGCCTGGTTGGCGATGGTCATGCTCTGTTCGCTCTGCACCTGGCTCTCGTTCATGGTGCCCACCGCTTCGCGCGCGCCCACTTGCAACTCTTCGATGATCTTTTGCACCTGCTGCGCCGAATCCTGAGTGCGGTGCGCCAGATTGCGTACCTCGTCGGCCACCACGGCAAAGCCGCGCCCGGCTTCACCGGCTCGGGCGGCCTCGATGGCTGCGTTGAGGGCCAGCAGGTTGGTTTGCTGGGAGATCCCGCTGATCACTTCGAGAATCTGGCCGATGTTCACGGTGCTGGCGTTCAGTGTCTCGATGTTGGCGCACGAAGCGCTGATGCGGTTGGACAGCTGGCCCATCACCGCGATGGTCTTGTCGACCACCTGTTGCCCTTCGGTGGCCAGGGTGCGCGCATCACTGGAGTGCTGGGAGGCCAGCGCGGCATTTTGCGCGATTTCCTGAGCGGCGGCGCCGAGTTCGTTGATTGCCGCAGCCACGCTGTTGGTGCGGTTGGCCTGCTGGTCGGAGTTGCTCATCGAGGCGTTGGACGCGCTCACTACCCGTAGCGCGACTTCGCCGACCTGCACGGTGGCCGACGACACCTCGCGGATCGATTCATGGATACGCTCGACAAAGCGGTTGAACGAGGTCCCCAAGGTGCCGAACTCGTCCTGGGCGTGGATGGTCAGGCGCTTGGTCAGGTCGCCCTGGCCCTCGGCGATGTCATGCATGGCGCGGCCCATCACGTGCAGGGGTTCCATCAACACGCGGATCAGCAGCCCCAGCAGGGCGATGATGATCACCATGGCGATCACAGTCGCCACCAACGCTGAAGTGCGAAAATCGCTGAGCATCGAGTAGGCGGCGTCGCGGTCCAGTACCAGCGCCACGTACCAGTTGGCCGAGGGGATGCCCTTGACCGGCGTGAAGGAGATGAACTGCGTCTTGCCGTCGGCCTGCACTTCCTTGAGCCCGGTGCTGATCACGGGGGCGCCGTTGGGGTAGGCGTCGGCCAAGGACTTGAGCACCAGCTTGGCGTCCGGATGGACGAGGATCTTGCCGGCACTGCTGACGATGAACGCGTGGCCGTGACCATTGAAGTTCAGCGAGTTGATGATGTCGCTGATGCTGGTCAGGTCGATGTCCGCGCCGGCGACGCCGAGGAAGGCGCCATTGTGCTGGACCGGCGAGGCGATGGTGACTACCAGCTTGCCCGACGAGGCAGCGATGTAGGGTTCGGTCACCACGGTCTGTTGGGCAGCGCTGGCGGCCTTGTACCAGCCACGGGCGCGCGGGTCGTAGTCGGCCGGACGATTGCCCGCCGGCACCGAGAACATCACGCCATCCTGGCCGCCGAAGTAGCTGAGCTGGAAGTTGCTGGCATAGGCGGGCAGGCCGACGATGCGCTTGAGGCTGTCGCTACTGTTGCCATCGACCGCGACCTGCTGGCCCATGGACTGCAGCAACTGAATGCGGCTTTCGAGCCAGGTCTGGATGTTGCTGGTGGTCAAGGTGCCGAGCTCTTGCATCGACGACTCGGTGTTGGCGTGCAGGGTCTGGCGTTGCCGGTAGTCGTTGAACAGGATGAAACCGGCAAATGCCAAGGCAACGATCAACGCCGCGGCGATGAGGATTTTGTGGCTGAATTTCAGGGTTCTGGTCATGGGTGCAATCGCAAGGGTTTTGTTCGGAAGTGTCTCTCGGACGGACACCGTGCACGGGATGTCGGCGGCGTTGGGCAAAAGATTAATCGGACTGGGCAGTCAGTCGCCCAACGGTGTGGCCGCTGGCCTCTTCGCGGGCAAGCCTTGCTCCCACAGGTGTACGACTCAAGAACTGCCAACCCTGTGGGAGCAAGGCTTGCCCGAAGAGGCCGGCCCGGCTCGCGATGATTCAGAGGCCCGTCCCACAAAGAAACCCGCACCACGCCGGAACCCGGTCATACTTTGCTCTTCTAACCAGCAGTCTGATCGCTCGGCGATCGTCCCTGTCCAGGAGCACTACCCATGTCCTTGCGTTCCCTCGCGCTGTTGTCGTTGTGCGTGTTGTTGACGGCCTGCAACAAGATCAATCAGGAGAATTACTCGAAGATTCACGCCGGCATGAGCAAGGCCGAGGTCGAACAGTTGCTCGGCACTGCCACCGATTGCTCGGGTGCACTGGGCATGTCCAGCTGCACCTGGGGCAACAAGGACGCCTTTATCAGTGTTCAGTATGCCGGTGACAAAGTAGTGATCTATTCGGGGCAGGGCTTGAAATGAAACGTTTGACGCTGATGTGCTCTGCGGCCTTGGCTGCGCTGACCGTCTTGCTCATGGCCGGTTGCGCGCACACCGCTACTACCGACCTGCAGCCTCATACCGTGGGCAATCTCGACCTCAAGCGCTATCAGGGCACCTGGTACGAGATCGCGCGCCTGCCGATGTTCTTTCAGCGTAACTGCGCGCAGTCCGAAGCGCATTACAGCCTCAAGGCCGATGGCAACGTTGGCGTCGTGAACCGTTGTCGGACGGCTTCGGGCGAATGGGAGGAGGCGACCGGCACCGCGTCGCCGCAAGTGCCGGGCAAGACCGACAAGCTGTGGGTCGTGTTCGATAACTGGTTCTCGAAGCTGCTGCCGGGCGTCGCCAAGGGCGATTACTGGGTGCTGTACGTGGGCGACGGCTACAAGACCGCAGTGGTCGGCAACCCGGATCGCAAGTATCTGTGGCTGCTGTCGCGTACGCCGACGGTGTCCGAGCACGTGCGCGAAGAGCTGCTGGCCAAGGCGCAGCAGCAGGGGTATGACACCACTCGGCTGATCTGGCGTACGGCGGACAAGGATATTGCCAGCAAGCCTTGAATCGTCCTTGTGGCGAGGGGGCAAGCCCCTCGCTACAGTGGGATGTTCACCCCAACAACTCGCGCAGCACCTTGACGAACGCCCGGCTGCTCTCGGCCTCGTCGGCATGCCGACCGTCCTGCACCACCCAGCGGCCGTTGACCATCACATCCCGTACCTGGCGATCACCGCCGGCGAACAGCCAGCGGTTGAGCACGCCATCCCCGCTGGCGGTGGCCAGGTAAGGATCGTCGCCATCCAGCACCAGCCAGTCGGCCCGATGCCCCGGTGCCAGGGCACCGACAGGCTGCCCCATCGCCTGAGCGCCACCCTTGAGCGCCGCGTCGTACAGTGTGCGGCCGACCATCGGTTGCTGTGCGCCATACAGGCGATTACGTCGCTGATCGCGCAAGCGCTGCCCGTACTCCAGCCAGCGCAACTCCTCGACCACGCTCAACGACACGTGGCTGTCCGAGCCGATACCCATGCGCCCGCCTTGGGCCAGGTAGTCCACGGCCGGGAAGATGCCGTCGCCCAGGTTGGCCTCGGTGGTCAGGCATAGCCCCGCAACGGCGCCGCTGCGCGCCATCTGGCTGACTTCGCCGGCATCGGCGTGGGTGGCATGCACCAGGCACCAGCGTGGATCGACGGCGACGTTCTCGTACAGCCACTGCAGCGGTCGGCGCCCACTCCAGGCCAGGCAGTCGTCGACTTCCTTCTGTTGCTCGGCGATGTGGATGTGCACCGGGCACTGTTTGTCGCTGGCTGCCAGCACCTGTTCGATCTGCTGCGGCGTTACCGCGCGCAAGGAGTGAAAGCACAGCCCGAGGGTTTGTGCCGGCTGCTGCGCCAGCAAGGGCGCCAAGCGTTGCTGCAGGCTCAGGTACTGCTCGGTATTGTTGATGAAGCGCCGTTGGCCGTCGTTGGGTGTCTGGCCGCCGAAGCCGGAGTGGCTGTACAGCACCGGCAGCAAGGTCAGGCCGATCCCGGCGGCGCTGGCGGCCTGGCTGATGCGCCCGGCCAGCTCGGTGGGGTCGGCATAGGGGCGGCCATCGGTGTCGTGATGCACATAGTGAAACTCGGCGACGCTGGTATAGCCCGCCTTGAGCATCTCGATGTACAGCTGCCGCGCGATCACGCCCAGTTGCTCGGGGCTGATCTGCCCGACCAGGCGATACATCAAATCGCGCCAGGTCCAGAAGCTGTCGTTGGGGTTGCCCGCCACTTCCGCCAGCCCGGCCATGGCGCGCTGAAAGGCATGGGAGTGCAGGTTGGGCATGCCCGCCAGCAGCGGCCCGCGCAAGCGCTGTGCGCCCTCTGCGCTGGCATCGGCCTGCACCGTGCTCAACACGCCTTGGGTGTCGACTTGCAAGCGGACATTGCTCGCCCAGCCGTCAGGCAAAAGGGCACGTTCGGCGAAGTAAACCGGCATGGTCAGGCGCTCATCGGGGTATTTGTCTATACATATACAGACCTTTGCCTGCTCGGTAAACTCCGGCAAGCTACGCACATTCACTGAGCAGGGATTTCTTGTGCCGACTCCACCCGCCGTTCCCAACCTGGCCTCGCAGATGGGCGACAGTCCCGCACCGTTGTACGCGCGGGTCAAACACATGATCACCCAGCAGATCCAGAATGGCACCTGGCCGCCGCATCACCGCGTGCCGTCGGAGAGCGAACTGGTCACCCAGTTGGGCTTCAGCCGCATGACCATCAACCGCGCTCTGCGCGAGATGACCGCCGACGGCCTGCTGGTGCGCATGCAGGGTGTAGGCACCTTCGTTGCCGAGCCGAAGAGCCAGTCAGCGCTGTTCGAAGTGCACAACATCGCCGACGAGATCGCAGCCCGCGGCCATCGTCACAGTTGCAAAGTGGTGTTGCTCAACGAAGAGGCCGCCGGTGCCGAGCGTGCCTTGGCGCTGGATTTGCGTGAAGGGCAGCGGGTCTTTCACTCGATCATCGTGCATTACGAGAACGACATCGCTGTGCAGATCGAAGACCGCTACGTCAACGCCCTGGTGGCGCCGAACTATCTGCAGCAAGATTTCCTCGTGCAGACCCCTTACGCCTATCTCAATGCGGTGGCGCCCCTGACCGAGGGCGAGCACGTGGTCGAGGCGATTCTCGCCGAGCCGCAGGAATGCGAGCTGCTGCAGATTCCGGCCAGTGAGCCGTGCCTGATGATCCGCCGGCGTACCTGGTCGGGGCGCCAGGCCGTCACGGCCGCACGCTTGATCCACCCCGGCTCGCGTCATCGCCTGGAGGGGCGTTTCAGCAAATGAGCGACTTGAAGATCCTGCGCGCCACTCACTATCCGCGCATGCCATGGAAGAACGGCGGCGGCAGCACCGAAGAAATCGCCCGCGACGATGCCGCCGCGGGTGCCGCGCTCGACGGTTTCGGCTGGCGGGTGTCGATCGCCGATATCAGCGCTTCGGGGGATTTTTCGCGCTTTGCCGGCTACCAGCGGATCATCACCGTGCTGCAGGGCGATGGCATGGTCTTGCGCGTCGATGGCAAGGACAGTCGCCCGTTGCTGCCTTTCGATGCGTTTGCGTTCAGTGGCGACAGCGAGGTGTCCAGCGAGCTGCTGGGCGGGACGATCCGCGATTTCAATCTGATCTATTCGCCGCAGCGCTTCAGGGCGCGGTTGCAGTGGTTCGACGGCATCCTGCCGGCGACACTGTTCACTTCGGCGGATACGGCGCTGGTGTTCAGCGCATGCGACGACCTGCAAGTGCGAATCGCCGGGCATGGGGCGCAGATGTTGGGGATCTATGACAGTGTGCAACTGAGTATTCAGGGCCAACTGGTGAAGGTAGGACTGGCGGGGCGTTGCTGTGTGATCGAGTTGACTGCGGTTTGAGTTCTGCCTGCTGAATTTGCATGGGCAATGATGGCGTCTTCGCGGGCAAGCCCTGCTCCCACAGGTCTGCGGCGATCCATTGTGGGAGCAACGCTTGCCCGCGAAGACCCCGGTACAATCAACCCAGTTTCCAATGCCCCAACATGTTACCCAACGCCTCATCCTGGGGCGTATTCATCCTCCGGTAACGCTCACCCGTAATCCCGTCTACGCTCTCCAAGCCCCGGTTCTGCTGCGCCGCGCGCAGAAAATCCAAACTTGGCAATTCAATTGCATATGCTTGTACATACAAGTAAATATGTGTCCCTCGAATTGCAGGAGCCCACCATGTCCGACGCCCAACGCCCCACCCGTTTTCGCGATGTCGAAATCCGTGCTGCACGCGGTACCACGCTGACCGCCAAGAGCTGGCTGACCGAAGCGCCGCTACGCATGCTGATGAACAATCTCGACCCGCAAGTGGCTGAAAACCCCAAGGAGCTGGTGGTGTACGGCGGCATCGGGCGGGCGGCGCGCAACTGGGAGTGCTACGACAAGATCGTCGAGAGCCTCACCCATCTGAATGACGACGAGACCCTGCTGGTGCAATCCGGCAAGCCGGTCGGCGTGTTCAAGACCCACACCAACGCACCGCGGGTACTGATCGCCAACTCCAACCTGGTGCCGCACTGGGCCAACTGGGAACACTTCAACGAACTGGATGCCAAGGGCCTGGCCATGTACGGCCAGATGACCGCCGGCAGTTGGATCTACATCGGCAGCCAGGGCATCGTCCAAGGCACCTACGAAACCTTCGTCGAAGCTGGTCGCCAGCATTACGGCGGCGACCTCACCGGCAAGTGGGTGCTGACCGCCGGCCTGGGCGGCATGGGCGGCGCGCAACCGCTGGCCGCTGCCATGGCCGGGGCCAGCTCGCTGAATATCGAATGCCAGCAGAGCCGCATCGACTTCCGCCTGGCCAGCCGTTATGTCGACGAGCAAGCCAGTGACCTGGACGATGCTCTGGCGCGTATCGCCAAGTACACCGCTGAAGGCAAGGCCGTTTCCATCGCGCTGCTCGGCAATGCCGCCGAGATCCTCCCGGAGCTGGTCAAGCGCGGCGTGCGCCCGGACATGGTCACCGACCAGACCAGCGCCCACGATCCGCTCAATGGCTACCTGCCCAAGGGCTGGACCTGGGACGAATACCGCGCCCGCGCACTGACCGAGCCCGCGGCCGTGGTCAAGGCCGCCAAGCAGTCCATGGCCGAGCATGTCGAGGCCATGCTGGCCTTCCAGAAAGCCGGCGTGCCGACCTTCGATTACGGCAACAACATTCGCCAGATGGCGCAGGACGAGGGCGTCACGAATGCCTTCGACTTCCCCGGCTTCGTGCCGGCCTACATCCGCCCGCTGTTCTGCCGCGGCGTCGGCCCGTTCCGTTGGGCGGCGCTGTCGGGCGATGCCGAAGACATCTACAAGACCGACGCCAAGGTCAAGGAGCTGATCGCCGACGACGCGCACCTGCACCATTGGCTGGACATGGCCCGCGAGCGCATCAGCTTTCAGGGCTTGCCGGCGCGCATCTGCTGGGTTGGCCTGGGCCAGCGCGCCAAGCTCGGCCTGGCGTTCAACGAGATGGTGCGCAGCGGCGAGCTGTCGGCGCCGGTGGTGATCGGCCGTGACCACCTGGATTCCGGCTCGGTGTCGAGCCCGAATCGGGAAACCGAATCGATGCAGGATGGCTCCGATGCCGTGTCCGACTGGCCGCTGCTCAACGCCTTGCTCAATACCGCCAGTGGCGCGACCTGGGTGTCGTTGCACCACGGCGGCGGTGTCGGCATGGGCTTCTCTCAGCACTCGGGGATGGTGATCGTCTGCGACGGTACCGACGAGGCCGCCGAGCGCATTGCCCGCGTGCTGCACAACGATCCGGCCACCGGGGTGATGCGCCATGCCGATGCCGGTTACCAGATCGCCATCGACTGTGCCAAGGAGCAGGGGCTGAATCTGCCGATGATCACCGGTTGAGATTTGTGCCAGGCATGCCGGCCGCTTTGCGAGCACGCTTTGCGCCACAGAGGTTCACCGTCCTGTGGAGCAAAGCGTGCTCGCGAAGCGGCCATCAGCAACAACGCAGTTCCCACAGTCAGCACAACGGTGTTTCATGAGGTCTGAGCCTATGCCAACCTGATCGAGATCCGCCTATGTTCCCGGACCGCTTCACCTTCTCCATCGCCGACTGGGTCAATGACGCAGTCGACGCCCTGGTCGGCCGCTACGGCGATGTGTTTCGACACATCTCCGACACCCTGCTGTGGGCGATCGTCAAGCTTGAAGCCGTGCTGCAACAGACGCCCTGGTGGCTGATGCTGATCATCGTCGGCCTGGTCACCTGGCACGCCACGCGCAAGGTATTCACTGCCGTCCTGATGGTCGCGCTGCTGTTCCTGGTGGGCGCAGTGGGGCTTTGGGACAAACTCATGCAGACCCTGGCGCTGATGGTGGTGGCCACCCTGATGTCGGTGATCATCGGCATTCCACTGGGTATTCTGTGCGCGCGCAGCAATCGCCTGCGCGCGGTGTTGATGCCGTTGCTCGACATCATGCAGACGCTGCCCAGCTTCGTGTACCTGATCCCGGTGCTGATGTTGTTCGGCCTGGGCAAGGTGCCGGCGATCTTCGCCACGGTGATCTACGCCGTGCCGCCGCTGATCCGCCTGACCGACCTGGGCATCCGCCAGGTCGATCGCGAGGTCATGGAAGCGGCCAACGCCTTTGGCGCCAATCGCTGGCAACAGTTGTTCGGGGTGCAGTTGCCGCTGGCGCTGCCGAGCATCATGGCCGGCATCAACCAGACCACCATGATGGCCCTGTCGATGGTGGTGATCGCCTCGATGATCGGCGCCCGCGGCTTGGGCGAAGATGTGCTGGTGGGTATTCAGACGTTGAACATCGGCCGGGGGCTGGAGGCCGGGCTGGCCATCGTCATCCTTGCCGTGGTCATCGACCGTATCACCCAGGCCTACGGTCGTCCGCGTCGCGGGGGCACTGTATGACTACGCCTAGAATCGAGCTGCGCAACGTCTACAAGATCTTCGGCAACCGTGAGCGTCAGGCTCTGGAGCTGATCCGCAGTGGCCAGAGCAAGGAGCAGGTGCTGGCCGCCACGGGCTGTGTGGTGGGGGTCAACGACTTGTCGCTGACGGTCAACGCCGGGGAGATTTTCGTCATCATGGGGCTGTCGGGTTCCGGCAAGTCGACCCTGGTGCGCCATATCAACCGGCTGATCGACCCCAGCAGCGGCGCCATCCTCATCGATGGCCAGAACGTGCTCGACTTCGATATGGCACAACTGCGCGATCTGCGCCGCCAACGCATCAGCATGGTGTTCCAGAGTTTCGGCCTGCTGCCGCACCGCACCGTGCTCGAGAACGTCGCCTACGGCCTCAAGGTGCGCGGCGAGAGCAAGGCCCATTGCCGCGAGCGTGCCCAGCACTGGGTGGCGGCCGTCGGTCTGCAGGGCTATGAACACAAGTGGCCCGAGCAGTTGTCTGGCGGCATGCGCCAGCGCGTCGGGCTGGCGCGGGCGTTGGCGGCGGATACCGACATCATCCTGATGGACGAGGCCTTCAGCGCCCTCGATCCGTTGATCCGTGCCGAAATGCAGGACCAGTTGCTGACCCTGCAAGGCACCTTGCACAAGACCATCGTATTCATCACTCACGACCTCGACGAGGCCGTGCGCCTGGGCAACCGCATTGCCATCCTCAAGGATGGCCGGTTGATCCAGGTCGGCACGCCGAGGAACATTCTGCAGGCGCCTGCCGACGACTATGTCGATCGCTTCGTGCAGCGCCGGACCGCGACGTTTTGAGGGCTTGCTCAGATGCATAAGAGGATTTGGCGGAACTGCCATGCCGCCACCATGGTGGGCGGCACTTATTCGATCATCGAGGACGCGGCCATCGTTACCGTCGGCGAGCGTATCGACTGGATCGGCCCGCGCAACGAGATCCTGGCCCAGCAGGGCGCCGAGGTTATCGACCTCGGCGGCGCCTGGGTCACTCCGGGGCTGATCGACTGTCACACCCACACGGTGTTCGGCGGTAACCGCAGCGGCGAGTTCGAGCAGCGCCTGCAAGGGGTCAGCTATGCCGAGATCGCTGCGGCAGGTGGCGGCATCGCCAGCACCGTTCGGGCCACCCGTGCGGCCAGCGAGGACCAGTTGTTCGCCAGTGCCCGGCAGCGTCTGGATGCGCTACGCCGCGACGGCGTGACCACGGTGGAGATCAAATCCGGTTACGGCCTTGATCTGGCCAACGAAGCAAAGATGCTGCGCGTGGCGCGGCGCCTGGGCGCTGAATTGCCGGTGACCGTACGCGCCACCTGCCTGGCGGCGCACGCGCTGCCGCCGGAATACCTTGAGCGCGCCGATGACTATATCGCTCATATCTGCGACGAGATGCTGCCCGCGCTGGCCGCCGAAGGGCTGGTGGACGCGGTGGACGCCTTTTGCGAGTACCTGGCGTTTTCGCCCGCGCAGGTCGAGCGGGTGTTCATCAAGGCCCAGGCGCTGGGGCTGCCGGTCAAGTTGCACGCCGAGCAGTTGTCGTCGCTGGCCGGCTCCACATTGGCGGCGCGCTATCAGGCGCTGTCGGCCGACCACCTGGAGTTCATGACCGAAGCCGACGCCATCGCCATGGCTGCCAGTGGTACGGTGGCTGTGCTGTTGCCAGGAGCCTTCTACTTTTTGCGCGAGACCCAGCTGCCACCCATGGATGCCCTGCGCGCGCACGGCGTTGCAATCGCCATCGCCAGCGATCTCAACCCGGGCACCTCGCCGGGGTTGTCGTTACGGCTGATGCTCAACATGGCCTGCACGCTGTTCCGCATGACCCCGGAGGAGGCCCTGGCCGGGGTCACCGTGCACGCCGCCAAGGCTTTAGGCTTGCAGGCCAGTCATGGTTCGCTGGAGGCGGGCAAGGTCGCCGACTTCGTCGCCTGGAACATCGAACGCCCTGCCGACCTGGCCTACTGGCTGGGCGGGGACCTGAGCAAGCGGGTCGTGCGACATGGCCTTGAAGTGACTTTTTGAGCAGGAGAACACTGTGGACAACGTATTCAGCTTCAAGCAGGGCACTGTGCCGCTGCTCATCAGCATGCCCCACGCGGGTCTGCGCCTGACGCCCACGGTAGAGGCCGGGCTGGTGCCCGAGGCCGCCGGGCTGCCGGATACCGATTGGCATATTCCGCGCCTGTACGACTTTGCCGAAGCCATGGGCGCCAGTCTGCTGAGCGCCGAGTATTCGCGTTTCGTCATCGACCTCAATCGGCCGTCTGATAACAAGCCGCTGTACGCCGGGGCTACCACCGGGTTGTTCCCCGAAATCCTGTTCGAGGGCGATCCGCTGTTCAAGGACGGCCAGGCCCCGAGCGACGAAGAGCGCGCCACCTACCTGCAAAAAATCTGGGGCCCTTACCACCGCGCCCTGCAAGCGGAGCTTGAGCGCCTGCGCAGCGAATTCGGCTATGCGCTGTTGTGGGATGCGCATTCCATTCGTGCGCAAATCCCCCATCTGTTCGACGGCCAGTTGCCAGATTTCAACCTGGGCACTTTCAATGGCGCCAGCTGCGACCCGAGCCTGGGTGCTGAACTGGAAGCGGTATGCGCCAGCAATTCAGCCTTTACCCACGTGCTCAACGGGCGGTTCAAGGGCGGCCATATCACCCGCCATTACGGCGATCCAGGCCGCAATATCCATGCGGTGCAGTTGGAGCTGGTGCAACGGGCCTATATGGAAGAGTTCGATCCGTTCAACTACCGCGAGGACCTCGCCGAGCCGACCCGCCAGCAGATCAAGGCGCTGCTGCAGACGATGCTCGACTGGGGCGCCAGGCGCTACGCCTGACCGGCCCGCGGTGGGGACGCGGATATCCCCCTATCTCCAGAAGGGACATGCGCCTGATGGCCTTTCAGGTTTATGATGGCCCCAGGAGCCTATTCCCTTTACGGAGCGCGTGATGCAGACCTTGTACCCGCAGATCAAACCCTACGCCCGGCACGATCTGGCCGTGGAAGAGCCGCATGTGCTGTATGTCGATGAAAGCGGATCGCCTCAGGGTTTGCCGGTGGTGTTCATTCATGGTGGGCCGGGGTCTGGTTGCGATGCCGCCAGTCGCTGCTATTTCGATCCGAATATGTACCGGATCGTGACCTTCGATCAGCGTGGCTGTGGCCGCTCGACCCCCCATGCCAGTCTCGAGAACAACACCACCTGGGACCTGATCGCCGACAT
Source organism: Pseudomonas baltica (assembly GCF_031880315.1). NCBI lineage: Bacteria > Pseudomonadati > Pseudomonadota > Gammaproteobacteria > Pseudomonadales > Pseudomonadaceae > Pseudomonas > Pseudomonas baltica. The sequence goes on from NZ_CP134771.1 coordinate 3,947,890, forward strand.
GGAGCGCATCCGTGAGCACCTGGGCATCGACAAATGGGTGCTGTTCGGTGGCTCCTGGGGCTCGACCCTGGCGCTGGCCTATGCGCAAAAGCACCCGGAACGCGTCCATGGCCTGATCCTGCGCGGGATTTTCCTCGCCCGCCCGCAGGAAATCGAATGGTTCTACCAGGCTGGCGCCAGCCGCATGTTCCCCGATTACTGGCAGGACTACCTGGCGCCGATCCCTCAGGACGAGCGCGGCGACCTGCTGCAAGCCTTTCACAAGCGCCTGACCGGCAGCGATCAGATCGCTCAGATGCATGCCGCCAAGGCGTGGTCCACCTGGGAAGGCCGCACTGCGACGCTGCGCCCCAACCCGCTGGTGGTCGATCGGTTCTCCGAACCGCAGCGGGCCTTGTCGATTGCGCGCATCGAGTGCCACTACTTCACCCACAAAGCCTTTCTCGAGCCCAACCAGCTTATCCGCGACGTGCCAAAAATCGCCCATCTGCCTGCCGTGATCATTCACGGCCGATACGACGTGATCTGCCCATTGGACAACGCCTGGGAACTGCATCAGGCCTGGCCCAACAGCGAGCTGAAAGTAATCCGGGATGCTGGCCATGCGGCCTCCGAACCAGGGATCACCGATGCACTGGTGCGCGCGGCGGACCAGATGGCCCGGCGCCTGCTCGACCTGCCGCTCGAAGAAGCATGAAGGGTTTGCTGCAGCGCGTCAGTTCGTCGCGGGTCGAGGTCGCCGGTGAAATCGTCGGCGCCATCGATCAGGGATTGCTGGTGTTGGTGGCCGTGGAACCTGGTGATACTCAGGCAGCGGCCGACAAACTCCTGCACAAGCTGTTTAACTATCGGGTGTTCAGCGACGAGCAGGGCAAGATGAATCGCTCGCTCACCGATATAGAAGGTGGTTTGTTGCTGGTCTCGCAATTCACCCTCGCGGCCGACACCCAAAGCGGCCTGCGCCCGAGCTTCTCCACAGCAGCGGCGCCGGCCCTGGCCGCCGAGCTTTTTACCTATTTGCTGGACCAGGCAAGCTCTGTGCATGGCAAGGTGGCGAGCGGCCGATTTGGCGCCGACATGCAAGTCCACCTGGTAAACGATGGGCCTGTGACCTTCCTGTTACAGGTCTGAAAGCGCGGGAATCAGCGAATTGGCAATAAATATCTACATTTGTAGTAAAAAAACCTTATCTGCCCTGATGCGTTGTCTGACCGCGTGCTAGATAATCGCGCGCATCGGGGTCCGTTTCAGCGATCCATTTAGACCTGACTTGAGGGTGCTCCGTCGCCGCGTGGGGAATCATTACGCCCATTCGTAGTCGGAACATTGCTCGCCAACCCGGCAATCGATAGCTGGCCGTTGGTTTTATGATCTGTTTTTCGGCGAGGGTTGCTCGTGATTGTTAGTTCCTGTACTGCACCAAGAACACCAGGCAAGCGCCTGCGCAGCATCATGCTGGCCGGCTCTGCTCTGTTTTGCCTGTTCAGTGCCAGCCAACTCTGGGCTTTCAGCCTCGACGACGTAGCGGACAAGGCCAAGGACCTCGCGGCGAAGAAATACGAAGCGCCAAAAAGTAACCTGCCTGCGGTGTTCCGCGACATGAAGTTCGCGGACTACCAGAAGATCCACTTCCGTGCCGACAAGGCCGAGTGGGTCGACGACAAGACGCCTTTCCGCCTGTCGTTCTATCACCAGGGTATGCACTTCGATACACCGGTGAAAATCAACGAAGTGACCTCCACTTCGGTCAACGAGATCAAGTACGACGCCAATCGTTTCGATTTCGGTGATCTGCAATTCGATCCCAAGGCCACCGAGCAACTGGGCTATGCCGGTTTCCGCGTGACCTACCCGATCAACCGCGGCGACAAGCAGGACGAAGTCATGACCCTGCTGGGCGCGAGTTACTTCCGCGTGATCGGCAAGGGCCAGGTCTATGGCCTCTCGGCCCGCGGCCTGGCGCTCGATACCGCGCTGCCGTCGGGCGAAGAGTTTCCGCGCTTCACCGAGTTCTGGGTCGAAAAACCGAACCCGGACGACAAGCAGCTGATCATCTATGCGCTGATGGATTCGCCGCGCTCCACCGGTGCGTATCGCATGGTGCTGCGCCCGGGTACCGACAGCGTCCTCGACGTGCAATCGCGGGTCTACCTGCGTGACCATGTCAGCCGTCTGGGCATCGCGCCGCTGACCAGCATGTTCCTGTTCGGCTCCAATCAGCCGTCCAAGGTCCTCAACTATCGCCACGAGTTGCACGACTCTACCGGCCTGTCGATCCATGCTGGCAATGGCGAGTGGGTCTGGCGTCCGCTGAACAACCCGAAACATCTGGCTGTGAGCAACTTCATGGTCGAGAACCCGCGTGGTTTCGGTCTGCTGCAGCGTGGCCGCGATTTCAGCCGCTATGAGGATCTTGACGACCGCTACGACAAGCGCCCGAGCGCCTGGGTCGAGCCGCGTGGCGACTGGGGCAAGGGGACCGTCGATCTGGTCGAGATCCCGACTGCCGACGAAACCAACGACAACATCGTTGCCTTCTGGAACCCGGAAAAAATGCCGGAGCCGGGCGAGCCGCTGGACCACAACTACCGCATCCACTGGACCATGGACGAATCCGAGCTGCACTCGCCGGACATCGCCTGGGTCAAGCAGACGCTGCGCTCCACTGGCGACGTCAAGCAATCCAACCTGGTTCGTCAGCCGGACGGCAGTGTTGCGTTCCTGATCGACTTCGAAGGGCCGGTGCTCAAGTCGCTGCTCGACGACGCCAAGGTGCGCAGTCAGGTCAGCGTCGGCGACAACGCCGATCTGCTCGAGAACAGCGTGCGCTACAACCCGGTCACTCAGGGCTGGCGCCTGACCCTGCGGGTCAAGGTCAAGGACACCAGCAAGTCTGTGGAGATGCGTGCAGCGCTGGTCCAGGACGCTTTGCCGGGTGATGCCACCGACGAGTCCGCCAAGACCGAACTGGCCCGCGGCGCGAAAGCCAAGGCCAAGGCCGACGCTGAGGCAGTCAAGGTCACCGAACCTGCAGCCAATGGTGAAGCTGGCAAGGACAAAGGCGTAGCCAAGTCCGACAAGCCGGCGGATGCCAAGGCCGATGCTAAAGCTGACGCGAAGGCCGACGCCAAAGCGGATGCAAAAGCAGATGGCAAAGCAGATGCCAAAGCTACCGACAAGACCGCTGATGCTAGCAAGCCTGGCGATGCAAACGCCCAGCCTGATGCCGCAGCCACTCCGTCCACCCCGGAACCGATCAAGACCGAACAAGTCCTGACCGAGACCTGGAGCTACCAGTTGCCAGCCGATGAGTAATTCCCAAGCACAGCCAGAGTCGCTGCACGAATACCTGGCCCACTTGCCCATGAGTGAGGAGCAGCGCGCCGAGTTGGCGAGCTGCACTTCCTTCGGTGAACTGCACGAGCGCCTGTCGGCCTCCAGCGTCGGCACCGATGGTCAGGCTGCGGCCGGGCATCGCCTGACGCTCAACAGTGCGGCCGAGCTCGACGAGCACGGCCTGTTGGTGTTGGACGCCAACGGTCGCGTGCGGATCAAGGCGACCCCGCCGATCAACCGTACCAAGGTCGTCCCGGAGCCTTGGAAAACCAACGTGCTGGTACGCATGTGGCGTCGCCTGACCGGCAAGCCAATCGGCCCCGAACCGACCAGCGACAAGCGTGACCTGCCCAAGGCACGCTGGCGCTGGGTCGGTTCGACTCGCCGCTACATCCTGCTGATCCTCATGCTGGGCCAGACCATCGTTGCCGGCTACTACATGAAAGGCATCATGCCCTACCAGGGCTGGGCCATGGTCGACCTGCAGGAAATCGCTCATCAGCCTTGGCTGACGTCAGCGCAGCAGGTACTGCCCTATGTGTTGCAAACCAGCATTCTGGTGCTGTTCGGTATCTTGTTCTGTTGGGTGTCGGCGGGTTTCTGGACCGCACTCATGGGCTTCCTCGAGTTGCTGACCGGGCACGACAAGTACCGCATTTCGGGTGCCAGCGCCGGTAACGAGCCGATCGAGCCCGGTGCTCGCACCGCGCTGGTGATGCCGATCTGCAACGAAGACGTGCCGCGGGTGTTCGCCGGCTTGCGCGCGACGTTCGAATCGGTAGCCGCCAGCGGTAACCTCGATCGCTTCGACTTCTTCGTGCTCAGCGACACCTACGACACCGACATCGCCGTTGCCGAGCAGCAGGCCTGGCTCGACGTCTGCCGCGAGACCAAAGGCTTCGGGCGGATCTTCTATCGCCGCCGTCGCCGTCGCGTCAAACGCAAGAGCGGCAACCTCGACGACTTCTGCCGTCGCTGGGGCGGCGATTACCGGTACATGGTGGTGCTCGACGCCGACAGCGTCATGAGTGGCGAATGCCTCTCGGGCCTGGTGCGGCTGATGGAAGCCACACCGGATGCCGGGATCATCCAGACCGCGCCGAAGGCGTCGGGCATGGACACCCTCTATGCGCGCATGCAGCAGTTCGCGACTCGCGTCTACGGCCCGCTGTTCACCGCTGGCTTGCACTTCTGGCAGTTGGGTGAATCCCACTACTGGGGGCACAACGCGATCATTCGCATGAAGCCGTTCATCGAGCACTGCGCCTTGGCGCCGCTGCCGGGCAAGGGTGCGTTTGCCGGGGCGATCCTGTCCCACGACTTCGTCGAAGCGGCGTTGATGCGGCGTGCCGGTTGGGGTGTATGGATCGCCTACGACCTGCCAGGCAGCTACGAAGAACTGCCGCCCAACTTGCTCGACGAGCTCAAGCGCGACCGTCGCTGGTGCCACGGCAACCTGATGAACTTCCGCCTGTTCCTGGTCAAGGGCATGCACCCGGTACACCGCGCGGTGTTCCTGACCGGGGTGATGTCCTACCTGTCGGCGCCGTTGTGGTTCTTCTTCCTGGTGCTGTCGACGGCGTTGCTGGCGGTCAATACCCTGATGGAACCGGCGTACTTCCTCGAGCCGCGGCAGCTGTATCCGCTGTGGCCGCAGTGGCATCCGGACAAAGCCATTGCGTTGTTCTCGACCACTATCGTGCTGCTGTTCCTGCCCAAGCTGCTCAGCATCATTCTGATCTGGGCCAAGGGCGCCAAGGAGTACGGTGGGCGCTTCAAGGTCACCCTGTCGATGCTGATGGAGATGCTGTTCTCCATGCTGCTGGCGCCGGTGCGGATGATTTTCCACACCCGTTTCGTGCTGGCGGCCTTCCTGGGCTGGGCAGCGACCTGGAACTCGCCACAGCGCGATGACGACTCGACGCCATGGAGCGAGGCGGTCAAGCGCCATGGTCCGCAGACGCTGCTGGGCTTCCTCTGGGCCGTTCTGGTGGTCTCGTTGAACCCGAGCTTCCTGTGGTGGCTGATTCCGATCGTCGGTTCGCTGATGCTGTCGATTCCGGTGTCGGTGATTTCCAGCCGTACCAACCTCGGCTTGCAGGCCCGTGACGAGAAACTGTTCCTGATCCCCGAGGAATACTCGGTACCCCAGGAATTGGCTTCCACCGATGCCTACACTCACGAAAACCGCTGGCATGCGCTCAAGGACGGTTTCGTCCGGGCAGTGGTCGATCCGCGGCAGAATGCCTTGGCCTGTTCACTGGCCACGGCACGTCACGGCCAAGCCGAACCGATCGAGTGGATGCGCGCCGACCGTGTGCGCACTGCGTTGACGGTAGGGCCAGAGAAGCTCGACAGCGCCACGCGCCTGTACTTGCTCAGCGATCCGGTGGCGCTGTCGCGTCTGCACTCGCAAGTGTGGAGTGATCAGAACGAAGCCTGGTTGGGCGCCTGGCGCAAGTCGGTCGCCGCTGACCCGCATGCGCCGTTGTTGCCGTTGCAGCCGGACGCAGTGGTGCCGCAGAACATGGTCAATGCCTGATCTGTAGCCGTAATGCAAAAGGCCCGGGATATTCTCCCGGGCCTTTTTTATTGGGCGACGCTGATGGCCTCTAAGCGGGCCTGCCCGCGAAGGTGCCGCCCGGATCAGACCCGGAACCGCCCCACCAGCGACTGCAAATGCGTGCCCAGCCGCGCCAGCTCGACGCTCGACGCCGCAGTCTCCTCACTGGCTGCAGAGGTCTGCTCGGACACATCGCGCACATTGATCACGCTGCGATTGATCTCTTCCGCCACCGCGCTTTGCTGCTCAGCGGCCGTGGCGATCTGCTGGTTCATCGACTGAATCGCTGACACCGTCTGGGTGATGCTCTCCAGGGACACGCCGGCCTTGCGGGTCAGTTCGACGCTGCTGTCGGTCAATTCCAGGCTATTGTCCATGGCGCGGGTGACTTCCTGGGTGCCATTCTGCAGGGCGGTGATCAGCGCTTCGATCTCCTGGGTCGAAGTGTGAGTGCGCTGCGCGAGGCTGCGCACCTCGTCCGCCACCACGGCGAAGCCGCGCCCGGCTTCGCCGGCTCGGGCTGCCTCGATGGCGGCGTTGAGCGCCAGCAGGTTGGTCTGCGCGGCCACCGACTTGATCACATCGAGGATGCCGCCGATCTTGTCGCTCTCTTGCTTGAGGTGGTTGACCGCCTCGCTGGAGTGCCCCACTTCGGCGGCCAGGCGCTCGATCTGGGCAATTGCCTGATTGACCACCCTGTCACCCTCGCGGGCTTGCTGATCGGCCGCTACAGCGGCTTCAGAGGCCTGCTCGGCATTGCGGGCGACCTCTTGCACTGTGGCCGCCATTTCGTTCATCGCCGTGGCCAGTTGATCGGTCTCGACCTTCTGACTGGTCACCCCGGCGCTGGTCTGCTCGGTAACTGCCGACAGCTCTTCGGCGGCGCTGGCGATCTGCGTGACACCGTCGCTGATACCGCTGACGAGGCCGCGCAAGGCCAAGGTCATGCGCTGCATGCTCTGCTGCAACTGGCCCAGCTCGTCGCGGCGCTGCACATCAAGGTTGTGGGTCAGGTCGCCGTTGGCGACGCGGTCTACTGCCAAGAGGGTCTGCTGCAGCGGCACGGTGATTTGCCGAGTGATGAGCCACGCCGCGAGTATCCCGAACAGCAGGGCCAGCACGGCGGCGGTGCTGAGCAGCACCTTGCCTTGTCGGGTGTCGGCATCGCGTTTTTCGGCCTGCGATTTCTCCAGTTCGGTGCTGTATTCCAGCAGTTGGTTGCCTGCCGTTTGCATGCGATTGAGGGCGGTCAGCTGACTGACTTGCGCGGTATGAAATTGGTCAACGGCGGCCCGATAGCCAAGGAACCCGGTGGTGGCTTCCTTGAAGTCTCCCGCGAACTGTTCCGGGAGTTGTTTGGAGAGGACGTCGATAGTGCCAAGCGCTTTGGTGATGGCATCTTGAGCGGGCTGCTCGGCCTCCGGCGCCGCGCTGTAGGTGTATCCGCGTACCTGGAAGCGCGCCTGCTGCAGCTGTTTGCTGAGGTCAACGATGGCGGTGTACAGCGCCAGATCCGCGGACTGCAGCAACGACTGCTCCACCGCATTGATGCTGGCAACGGCGCGATCGGCAGTCGCCCCCAGTTGCGCGCGCGCCGCCTCGCGGGCTTGCACGGCCTGATCCATGGCGGCGAACGCGCTGCGATATTCGTTGGTGGCAGTGGTCTGCTTTTCAAGCAAAACCTGATCGCTGCGCACGGCCATCAGCCCTTGGGCCTTGCGCACGGCGGCGTCCACCCGTGCCAGTGCAGCGGTCACCTCTGGGGCGCCTTTGAGGCCTTTGTTGAACTCGTAGCTGATGCGCGCGATACGCAGATCGCGCGTGGCATTGCTGACCTCGCTGATGGAGGCGAGCTTGTCGCCGCGCGAGATCAGGCTGTCGAGCCCGGTCCAGCCAGTGGCAGCGATTATCACGGTAAGCACCAGCACCAGGCCGAAGCCCAAGGCGAGTTTGGTTTTGACGGGGGTGTTGGCGAGAGAGCGGGCAGCCCAACTTGACATATGAAGCACTCCATTGCGTGGCAGACGCGAGAGGGACGGATAACCCCAAGCGTATCGGCCTGGGGCAGCAATCCTTGACCAACAGAGCTGCTGAGAATCGAATGAGCTTAGTACAAGCGGGCGAGAAGCGCCGTGACTGCAGTTTCAACGCGCAAGATGCGCTCACCCAGCTGCACCGGCTGCAGGCCGGCCTTGGCCAGCAACTCGACCTCGTAGGGGATCCAGCCGCCTTCGGGACCAATGGCCAGGGTCACTGCGGTGTCGACGGCGCGGGGGCAGGGAGGGTAGTCGCCTGGATGGCCGACCAGACCCAAGGTGCCATCAGTAATGGCCGGCAGCCTGTCCTCGACGAAGGGCTTGAAGCGCTTTTCGATTACCACGTCGGGCAGGACGGTGTCGCGGGATTGCTCGAGGCCGAGGATCAACTGCTCGCGGATGGCCTCGGGCTCTAGAAAAGGGGTCTGCCAGAAGCTCTTCTCGACCCGATAGCTGTTGACCAGTATCAAGCGCGGCACGCCCATGGCGGCGATGGTCTGGAACACCCGGCGCAGCATCTTCGGCCGGGGCAGGGCCAGCACCATGGTTAGCGGCAGCTTGGCCGGCGCGGGCTGGTCCAGGCTGATCTGCAGTTCGGCTTCGCCAGCCGATAACCTCAGCACCTCCGCGCGGCCCATCAGGCCGCCGATACGGCCGACGCGCAGGCTGTCACCGACCGCCACCCGCTGCACTTGCTGCATGTGGGTCAGCCGGCGATCGCGCAGCACAACTCGGTCCGCCGCGCTGAAGTCGGCCTCTTCGAGCAACAGCAGGTTCATGGGCGCGTCGCGGGCGGCTGGTCGTTGCTGTCGGCTTGTTCGGCGTCTTCATGATCGCTGCGCTTCTTGATCATGCCGGCAAACAGTACGCCGACCTCGAAGAGCATCCACATCGGCACCGCCAGCAGGGTCTGCGAGAAGATATCCGGTGGAGTCAGGAGCATGCCGACCACGAAGCAGCCGATGACCACGTAGGGGCGGGCCTTTTTCAGATACTTGACGTCGACCACGCCGATCCACACCAGCAACACCACCGCCACGGGGATTTCGAACGCCACGCCAAAGGCGAAGAACAGCGTCATCACGAAGTCGAGGTAGTTGGTGATATCGGTGGCCATCATTACCCCGACCGGGGTAGCGCTGGCGAAGAACTTGAAGATCAGCGGAAACACCAGGAAGTACGCGAAGGCCATGCCGGCATAGAACAGGACGATGCTCGATACCAGCAAGGGAACGGCGATGCGCTTTTCGTGCTTGTACAGGCCGGGTGCGATAAAGCCCCAGATCTGATGCAGGATCACCGGAATCGACACGAACAGCGACACCATCATGGTCAGCTTGAACGGCGTCAGGAAGGGCGAAGCGACGTCGGTGGCGATCATCGTCGAGCCCACGGGCAAGAACTCGCGCAGCGGGGCCGAGACGATGGTGTAGATCTGTTGAGCGAAGGAGAACAGCCCGGCAAAGACCAGGAAGATCGCTGCAACGCAGCGCAGCAGGCGCGTGCGCAGTTCGGTCAGGTGCGAGACCAGCGGCATGGGCTGGTCGTTTTCCGGGATTTCGCTCATGGGGCTCGTGGGGGCAATGAGGTTTCGGTGGCAGGCTTTTCAGTCTGAGGCTTGGGCGTCGGCACCGTTTCGCTGCTGGCGGCGTCGGCCGAGGTCAATGGCGGCACGGGCAGGGGGTCGCTGACGGCGTGAACCGGCTCGACTGGCGCGGGTGCGGGTTGCTCGAGGGCCAGGTGCGGCTCGCTGGCAGCCACCGGTAGCGGCGCAGCGGCAGGCGGGTGAGCCTCGGTGGCTGGCGCTTGCGCTGCTGGCGGCTGCGCAGGCTTAGGCTGGGCCGCCTGCGGGTTGAGGATTTTGCGCGCTTCTTGTTCCAGCGACAAAATATGCTCGTTGTGCAGCTGCCGGCGGATTTCGTCCGCGCCGATTTCGCGCTCTACTTCGTTCTTGATGGCATTGAAGCTGCGCTTGAGGCGACCGATCCACAGGCCCGCCGTGCGTGCTGCACCGGGCAGGCGCTCGGGGCCGAGCACCAGCAGGGCCACCAGACCGACGAGCAGTAGTTCCGTAAAGCTGATGCCAAACATAGATCAGTCTTTCCTGATGGGCTCTTCGACTTTTTGGTGTTGGCCGTCGATGGTGTGTGGCTGATTCAGTGGCGAGGTCGCCTGTGGATGCACTGGCTGTACCGGCTCTACCGTCGGCTCGTGCGGTTTTTCGTCATCGTTCATGGCCTTGCGGAAGCCCTTGATCGATTCGCCGACATCGGTGCCGAGGTTCTTCAGTTTCTTGGTACCGAATATCAGCACGACGACCACCAGAATGACGATCCAGTGTTTCCAGTCAAAAATACCCATAGTGCAGCTCCTCGAGAAAATTCGTTAGGCAGATGGCGTGCGAGCGGCCTTCTCGTCATGGCCCGACAGGCCAAAACGGCGGTCCAGCTCGTCGAGTACCGCCTGCGGATGTTGACCGAGGGCGGCCAGCATCACCAGGCTATGAAACCACAGATCGGCGGTCTCGTAGATGACATCACTGCAGTCGCCACTGACAGCGGCATCCTTGGCGGCAATGATGGTCTCGACGGATTCTTCGCCGACTTTTTCCAGAATCTTGTTCAAGCCCTTGTGGTACAGGCTGGCGACATAGGATGAATCGGCAGCGGCGCCTTTGCGCGCTTCGAGCACCTGGGCCAGGCGCGTCAGGGTGTCAGTCATGGGCAGATCCTGCCTGGTAGATGGCGTGCGGGTCCTTGAGGACAGCGTCGACGGTGTTCCACTGGCCGTCGGCGTACACGCGATAGAAGCAGCTTTCACGGCCGGTGTGGCAAGCGATATGGCCGATCTGCTCGACCATCAGGACGATCACGTCAGCGTCGCAGTCCAGGCGCATTTCGTGAAGGATCTGCACGTGGCCCGACTCTTCGCCTTTGCGCCACAGCTTGCCCCGGGAACGGGACCAATAGATGGCACGGTTTTCGGTGGCCGTCAGGCTCAGTGCTTCGCGGTTCATCCAGGCCATCATCAACACGCGCCCGGTTTTGTGATCCTGGGCGATGGCCGGTACCAGGCCATCTTCATTCCAGCGGATCTCGTCCAGCCAATCTTTCATCTTCGACTCCGGCAACAAGGCCTCTAGTGTGCCAGTGCTAGGCGCCACTGGCTATCGGCGAACGACCAGATACAAGCCGCTGCCCAGCATCAGCCAGCAGGGCCAGGCCTGTATCGAGTCGATGAGCGGCCCGGTCGCCGCCAGCGTAGCGCCGCCCACCAGCAGCAAGGCACCAGCGATGCGCAGCAGCCAGCCATCCGTATGGTGCCGCCAGTCAGGCTGTTTGTTCTTGCGGTGGGGTTGAGCGTTGCGTTCGAGCAGGTCGCGGGTCATGCCGATCAGGTGCGGTATCTGTTCGAGTTGCGTCTGCGCGCTGTTGAACAGCGATTTGGGGCTCACGCGTTCGCGCATCCAGCGCTCCAGGAAGGGCTGCGCGGTGCTCCACAGGTCGAGTTCCGGGTACAGCTGACGGCCCAGGCCCTCGATGTTGAGCAGGGTTTTTTGCAGCAGCACCAGTTGCGGCTGGATTTCCATGTTGAAGCGCCGCGCCGTCTGGAACAGGCGCATGAGCACCTGGCCGAAGGAAATATCCTTCAGCGGTTTTTCAAAGATCGGCTCGCACACGGTGCGGATGGCCGCTTCGAATTCATTGAGCTTGGTTTCGGCGGGCACCCAGCCGGAGTCGATGTGCAGCTGGGCCACGCGCCGGTAATCGCGCTTGAAGAACGCGAACAGATTGCGTGCCAGGTAATCCTGGTCTTCGGGGGTGAGGCTGCCGACGATCCCGCAGTCGATGGCGATGTACTTCGGGTCCCACGGGCTGACGGTGCTGATGAAAATGTTGCCGGGGTGCATGTCGGCGTGGAAGAAACTGTCGCGAAAGACCTGGGTGAAGAAGATCTCCACGCCGCGTTCGGCGAGCAGTTTCATGTCGGTGCGCTGATCGGCCAAGGTCGCCATATCGGTGACCTGCACGCCGTAGATGCGCTCCATCACCAGCACTTTCGGCCGGCACCAGTCCCAATAGACCTGCGGCACGTAGAGCAGCGGCGAACCTTCGAAATTGCGCTTGAGCTGGCTCGAGTTGGCGGCCTCGCGCAGCAGGTCGAGTTCGTCGTAGATGGTTTTTTCGTAATCGCTGACCACGTCCACCGGATGCAGCAGGCGGGCGTCGGCCGACAGACGTTCGGCCCAGCCGGCGAGGATGAACAGCCAGGCCAGGTCCTGGCCGATGATTGGCTTGAGGCCCGGGCGCACTACCTTGACGACCACTTCGTCGCCGTTTTTCAGACGGGCGCTGTGAACCTGCGCCACCGAGGCCGACGCCAAAGGCTCGACGTCGAAGCGGCTGAATACCGAGGTGATCTTTTGCCCCAGTTGCGACTCGATCAGCGCCATGGCCTGTTGCGGATCGAAGGGTGGCACGCGGTCCTGCAGCAGCATCAATTCATCGGCGATGTCTTCGGGCAGCAGATCGCGGCGGGTGGAGAGGATCTGCCCGAACTTGATGAAGATCGGCCCCAGGTCCTGTAGCGCCAGGCGCAGGCGGGCACCACGGGTCAGCTCGAGTGTTTTGCGCGGGAACCAGCGCCAGGGCATGGCGAAGCGGGTGATGCGCAGGAACCAGGGCAGGGGCAGGGCGAAAATCAGGTCATCGAGACGGTAGCGGATCACGACGCGCTGGATGCGCAACAAACGGCGGACGGCAAGCAGCTTCATGCGTTATCGCTGGAGTCGAGGGATCGGGAGAGGCGCTCAATACGCGCCTCGAGGCGTTCGGTGTCGATCTTGAGCTGGTCGAGCTCGGCGAAGCGGGCTTCGGCTTCGCGCTTGCCCACCAGTGTCCGGGATTCTTCGGCCAGGTACTCGCCGAGGTTGTTGCTCAGGCTGTCGAAGCCCTGGCGTGCCCAGCGTGCGCGGCTGTTGAGATGCCCGCTGAGCAGCGGCGTGGCCACCGGGCCGAGCCATTGCGACAGCTCGTATTCCCAGTCGAGCTCCAGGTCCTGCAGCACCTTGACCAGATCGATGAGCACGGCGCTGTCGCCGCTCAGATCGACCTGCGGGCTGTGCAACACGGCGGTCTTGTCCTTGCTCAGGCCCAGCTGGATCAGGCTCGAGGCTGGCGCGCGCAGCACGCAATCGGCAGGCGCCGCCCAGTGGCTGGCCAGCAGCAGGCCCTCGTCGCTGGGCAGGATGAACAGCTGCAGCGCCGGGTTGCGGCAATCGATCTCGATCACCTTGCCCTGCAATCGCGCCAACCGTGGCAGGGCGGTGCTGTCCATGCGCAGCACGCGGTTGAGGCCGTGCTCGACGCTGGCGATCAGGCCGCGCAGCAACATCAGGGTTTGATACCGCGGTGCAGCGCGACGATGCCCGAGGTCATGTTGTGGTAGGTGACGCGGTCGAAACCGGCCTGCACCATCATGGCCTTGAGGGTTTCCTGGTCGGGGTGCATGCGGATCGACTCGGCCAGATAGCGATAGCTCTCGGAGTCGTTGGTGATCAGCTTGCCGGCCAGTGGCATGAAGGCGAACGAATAGGCATCGTAGACCTTGGACATCAGCTTGTTGGTCGGCTTGGAGAACTCCAGCACCAGCAGGCGGCCGCCCGGCTTGAGCACGCGCAGCATCGAGGCGATGGCGTCTTCCTTGTGGGTGACGTTGCGCAGGCCGAAGGCGATGGTCACGCAGTCGAAGTGGTTGTCCGGGAAGGGCAGTTTTTCAGCGTCGGCCTGGACGAACTGGACGTTGCCAGCCACGCCGAGGTCGAGCAGGCGGTCGCGGCCGACCTTGAGCATGGAGGCGTTGATGTCGGCCAGTACCACTTCACCGGTCGGGCCGACCAGGTGCGAGAACTTGCGAGCGAGGTCGCCGGTACCGCCCGCGATGTCGAGCACCTTGTTGCCAGTGCGCACGCCGGACAGTTCGATCGCGAAGCGTTTCCACAGGCGATGCATGCCGCCCGACAGCACGTCGTTCATGATGTCGTACTTGGCCGCTACCGAGTGAAACACCTCGGCGACCTTTTCGGCCTTCTGGCTTTCGGGCACATTCTTGTAGCCGAAGTGCGTGGTGGGTTCGGCATCGCTGCCTTTGCGCTGATCATTCATATCGCTGTCACCGGAAAAAATTACTGCCATTCTAATCCTCGGTAGCCGCCTTTGTCTTGGCAAGCCTCAGGCTGATCGCGCATTGCTTGATCCGGGCTACTATAGGCACCGTTATTATTATCGTCCCAGGGGGTTGAATGAGTCGGATCAGCGTGGAGCGCAAACACAGCCTTGGGCGCGAGGTGGCAAAGCAGAAGGCCGAGTTGCTGGTGGAAAAGCTGGTCAGCAAATACGACGTCAAGGCGCATTGGCAGGGCGATACCGTGGAGGTCAAGCGCAGCGGCGCCAATGGTGTGATCAGCATCGACGACGACACCATTCGCGTGGATCTCAAGCTCGGCATGATGCTGTCGATGATGAGCGGCACCATCGAGTCGGAAATCGAACGTGTGCTCGACAAGGCTCTGGCTTGAGATCGACTGACGTTTCGCGGGCAGACCCTGCTCCCACTCAAGCGCGAGTCTGGGCGTGCAGTTAGGGTGAGGATTCTAAATTGGCGGGCTATGGTGAGTGCACGCCCTGAAGTGTGTGGGTACGGATATCCCTTCAAGCATGAGGTGCACCATGGCAACCGCCCCGCTGAAAAAAGCCGTAGCGCTGAAAAAGACGGCCCTGAAAAAAGACGTCACCCCCCTGGTGCGCAAAGCCCAGGCGGTGAAGACCGATACGGTCGTCGAGGTTCGCTCCTATGCCCGCAAGATCTGGCTCGCCGGGCTCGGCGCTTATGCCAAGGCCGGCAAGGAGGGCCTGGATTACGTGAAGGAACTGATCAAGGCCGGCGAGGGCGTCGAGAAGGATGGCAAGAAGGTCATCGACAAGGAGTTGAAGGCCGCCAATTCGCAGATCGATGCCGCCAAGGATGAGGTCGCCGAGGCCAAGGGCAAGGTCGAGGTGCAGCTCGACAAGCTGGAAAAACTCTTCGATGTGCGCGTCGCCAGCGCCCTGAATCGCATCGGCATCCCCTCCCGGCATGACGTCGATACACTCTCTGCTAAGCTCGATAAATTGACGGCATTGGTCGAACGTGCCGCGCGTAAACCATAAAGGAGAGCGGGATGGCTGGTAAGAAGAAGGTCGAGAAAGAAGGCACCTCCTGGATCGGCGGTATTGAAAAATACTCCCGGCAGATCTGGCTCGCCGGTTTGGGCGCTTATTCGAAGATCAGCAACGACGGCACCAAGCTGTTCGACACCCTGGTGAAGGATGGCGAGCAGGCCGAGGCGCAGGCCAAGACCGAAGTCGACAAACAGGTTGATACGGTGAAGAGTTCGGCCAAGTCGGCGCGTTCGCGGGTCGGCGACGTCAAGGATAAGGCACTGGGCAAGTGGAGCGAGTTGGAAGAGGCGTTCGAGACCCGCTTGAACAGCGCCATTTCGCGCCTGGGCGTGCCGAGCCGCAACGAGGTGAAAGCCCTGCACAGCAAGGTGGATACCCTGACTCGCCAGCTCGAGAAGCTCACGGGCGAATCGGTACGTGCGCCAGCGGCCAAGCCGGCGACAAAAGCTGCGGCGGCCAATGATGCGGCCAAGCCAGCGACCAAGACAACCAAGGGTGCGGCCAAGCCGTCGGCCAAGGCGGCTAGCGCGAGCAAGCCGTCGACCAAGACGGCTGCCAACGGCGCCAAGCCCGCGGCAAAAGCCCCGGCCAAGGCGGCGAGCAAACCTGCGGCGAAAACCGCCGCGGCCAAGCCTGCGGCTAAAGCGGTAGCGGGAGCCAAGGCTAAAACTGCTGCCGCCAAGTCGGCCGCCAAGGCAGCAGCGGCCAAGCCCGTAGCCGCGGCCAAAACGGCAGCGGCGAAAACCACTGGGGCAGCCAAGGCCACTGCGGCCACAACCACGGCAAGTGCCAAAGCTGCAGCGCCGAAAACCGTAGCAGCCAAGCCCGCAGCCAAGGCCAGGTCAGCGGCCAAGCCCGCTGCCAAAAAGCCCGAGCCCGCCAAGGCTGAAACCACGGCCGCAGGGGCCTCCTCGACATCACCCTCTACCCCGCCAGCAACGGGCTCGGCGCCAGCGACGCCGGCGGCTCAGTCGTAGTGTAGCGAGGGGGCTTTGTCCGATTACGGTGTATCAGCTGCGTTGACGCGGCTGACACTCTTTCGGGGTCGCGCCCCGTTCCTACAAGGTTTACGGCCAGTCCAGCAGACACGAATCGATAAGCGTTGTCCGGGCGGGCCTTTTTGCGTCCATAACCTTCTCGCACAGCGGGGGGCGCCACTGGATTGGTCAATTGAGATACTGCAACGCCAGCCGCTCCGTGGCATGGCGCGATTGCGCATGCAGGTGGGGCGCCACCAGCATCATCACCTGATACACCACCACCCCGGTCTCGCCTGACTGGCCGATGATGCGCTGGTAATCGAGCGAGAACACTAGGGTCAAGGTGATCTGTTCCACCAACTGCCCCAGTGCCTGGGTGTCGCTGGCCAATAATCCCTGGGCCTTCAGGTTGGCCAGCAAGGACGCCAGCGTGCGTTTGATCGCATCCAGTAGGCTGCGCACGCCGCGCGCCAGCTTCGGCAAGCGCCCGGCCAGGTTTGACAGGTCCTGGAACAGAAACCGATAGCGGGCCATGCGCTCGGCGATCAGGTGCAGGAACAGCCAATAGTCCTCGGGCGCCAACTGCACCTCATCGGGAGGGTTCAGCAGCGGCGTCAGTTCCTCTTCGAATCGCTCGAACAGCCCCAGGATCAAAGGCTCCTTGCCATGGAAGTGGTAGTACAGATTGCCTGGGCTGATTTCCAGTTCGTTGGCGATCTGCAGGGTCGTGACGTTGGGTTCGCCCAGTTGGTTGAACAGCGCCAGGGTGCATTCCAGTATCCGCTCGCGGGTCTTCATCGCAGGAAGGCGCCCCTGTCCAGTCGTCTAGTCTTGTGCCAGAGCGGCGGGCCTCTTCGCGGGCAAGCCTCGCTCCCACAGGTGTGCGACTCAAGTTTGGCGAGTTCTGTTGGAGGCTCTATGGTTCGAGGCAAGCAGTGCCGGCCTCTTCGCGGGCAAGCCTTGCTCCCACAGGTGTGCGACTCAAGCTTGGCGAGTTCTGTTGGAGGCTCTATGGTTCGAGGCAAGCAGTGCCGGCCTCTTCGCGGGCAAGCCTTGCTCCCACAGGTGTGCGACTCAAGTTTGGCGAGTTCTGTTGGAGGATCTATGGTTCGAGGCAAGCAGTGCCGGCCTCTTCGCGGGCAAGCCTTGCTCCCACAGGTGTGCGACTCAAGCTTGGCGAGTTCTGTTGGAGGATCTATGGTTCGAGGCAAGCAGTGCGGGCCTCTTCGCGGGCAAGCCTTGCTCCCACAGGTGTGCGCCTGCGCAACTGAGCACTCTGTGGGAGCAAGGCTTGCCCGCGAAGGGGCCATCCGCAGCACTGAATGGCCCACAGGCAGCACCGGCTCAGTCAGCCAGCACATAAGTACCCGGCGCCGGATCCTTCGGCGGATGCAGTTCGCTGCCCAAGGCCATCTGGGTTTCACGCAATGCCCCGGAGCGCTCCTGCACCCAGGCCAGCCACTGCGGCCACCAGCTGCCATCCACAGGCTTGGCGTCGTAATACCAGGCGCGCGGATCGCTGCTCATCTTGGGGTTTTCGAGGTGGTTGGCCTTAGGGTTGCCCGGCGGATTGAGGATGCTCTGGATGTGCCCGCTGTTGGCCAGCACGAAGCGTCGCTCACCCCCCAGCAACAGGCTGGAGCGATACACCGAGTCCCACGGGGTGATGTGATCGTTGCTGCCCGCCACGCTGAAGCTGTCGACGTTGACCTTTTGCAGATCGATCGGCGTGCCGCACACCTCCAGCCCGCCCGGCCGAGTCAACGGGTTGTGCTTGAAGAAGTCCAGCAGATCACCATGCAGCGCCGCAGGCAGACGGGTGTTGTCGTTGTTCCAGAACAGCACGTCGAAGGCTGGCGGCTCCTTGCCCAGCAGGTAATTGTTGACCCAGTAATTCCAGATCAGATCGTTGGGCCGCATCCAGGCGAACACCCGCGCCAGCTCGCTGCCTTCGAGCACGCCCTGCTGGTAGGAGCGGCGCTTGGCCGCTTCGAGCGTCTGCTCGTTGACGAACAACGAGGCCGGGCTGTCGATCTGGCTGTCAAGCAGGCTCACCAGGTAGGTCGCGCTGGACACCCGTGCCAGCTGCCGCTTGGCCTGCAAGTGCCCCTGCAACGCCGCGATGCTCAAGCCCCCCGAGCAGGCGCCGACCAGATTCACTTCGCGGCTGCCAGTGATCGCGCGGCAAGCGTTGAGCGCTTCTTCCAGCGCCTGCACGTAGCTCGACAGCCCCCACTCGCGGTGGCGGCCGTCGGGGTTGCGCCAACTGACGACGAACGTCTGCAGATTGTGCTTGAGGGCGTACTGCACGAAGCTGTTGGCGGGCGACAGGTCAAAGATATAGAACTTGTTGATCTGCGGCGGCACGATCAGCAGCGGGCGCCGGTACTGCTTTTCACTCATCGGGCGGTATTGGATCAGCTCCAGCATCTCGTTGCGAAACACTACGGCGCCGGGCGTGGTAGCGACTGTCTTGCCGACCTCGAAAGCCTGCTTGCCGATCTGGCTGGGCAGGCCGTGGTTATGCCGCAAGTCGTCGAGCAGGTGGTTCAGGCCCTTGACCAGGCTGGTGCCGCCGGAATTGAAAATCTCCTTGAGGGCCAGCGGATTGAGCAGCGAATTGGTCGGCGAGAGGGCGTCGTTGACCAAGGCAAAGACAAAATGCGCGCGAGCGCGGTCATCGTCGGACAACTGGCTGTTATCGATCCATTGTCGGGTTTCGGCCTGCCACGCGAGGTAGGCCTGCAGCCCGCGGCGGTAGAAGGGGTTGAGCGACCACGTCGGATCGCTGAAGCGCTGGTCACCGGGGTTGGGGGCGTGCAGGGTTTCGCCCAGCAGCACGCGGCCCAGCTGGCTGCCCAGATTGAGCGCGTGGCGGGCGCTATGGATCGGATGCTTGATACTGTGGCGGGCAACGCTGCGCAAGGTCGAAACCAGGTCGCGCCCGCCCAGCCCGCTGATCACGCTCTGGGCGTTGATGAAGGCCGCGGTGGTGGACACCGTAGGCGGGGCAGTCTTGTTCTTCATGGCGCTACACTCCTTCGTTCAGCCGTTTGATTGCCCTGGGTTTGTGTGGGAGCGGGGTCCCTAACTCGTTGCTCGCGGATGAACCACGGCGCGCTGGCGCTCTTCCTCGAGGAATTTCATGATGATCGGCGCCACCGTGCCGGCGCGGGTCACCAAAAACAGATGGCCGTCATCGATGATATGTAACTGGGCGTTGGGGATGCGCCATGCCAGCAGACGCATGTTCACCAACGGGATCAGCGGATCGTCGTCACCGGCCAGCACCAGGGTCGGCTGATGGATCTTGTGCAGCCAGTGCACGCTGGTCCAACCGAGGCCTGCGAACAGTTGCCAGTAGTAACCCAGCTTGCCGGACGAGCGCACCTTGCTGGCATGGGACATCGCCAGGCCGGCGTCGCGTCGAAAACTGCCGCCGTAGATTTCCGGCGCGATGCGCACCACATGGGACGGCTGCAGATAGCGCCGCGGGCTGGCCATCAACCACAGCACGCGCGGCTTGCCGGGCACCATCACCGCGCCGGCCGAGGTGGCGGCGAGCACCAGCTTCTTGCAGCGCTCGGGGTAAGAGTAGGCGAACTGCTGGGCCAAGGCGCCGCCCCACGACACACCGATGACGTTGACCTGGCCATAGTCGAGGTAGTCGAGCATGCGTGCGGTCAACTGCGCCAGGCCCGGGAAGCGATAAGGGCGGCTGGGCGTGGACGAGCCGCCGACCCCGGGCACGTCGAAGGCGATCACCTCCAGGTCCGGGTCCAGCGCGGCGACGAACGGGAACACCAGCTCCAAGTTGGCGCCGATGCCATTGAAGATCAGCAGCGGCGTCATGTGCGGGCTGCCGGGACGTACCGCCGTGCGGATGGCCTGGCCATCGAGGTCCACGGTACGAAATATGTACGGTTGCGGCATGCACTCGATCCTTTGCAAGCAATGGTGGGGCGGCAGCGGCGATCGCAATCAGTCAGCGTTCATGCACGTAGGTCCCGGGCGCGGCCTCGCCAGCGGCAAAAGCCTTGCTGCCGAGTTCCGAGGGCGCCTTCTTGAGCTTGCCGGAGTGTTTACCCAGCCAGTCTGCCCAGTGTAGCCACCATGAGTCAGTGTGCTTGACGGCGTTGTCCTGCCAGTCGCTTGGCGAGGTGGTGGTTTCATCGTTGGTCATGAAGCGGGCCTTGGGGTTGCCCGGTGGATTGAGGATGCTCTGGATATGGCCGCTGCTCGACAGCACGAACTCGATCTTGCCTCCAAACAGTTGCGCCGAGCGAAAGCACGAGTGCCAAGGGGTGATGTGGTCGGCGGTGCCGGCGACGCTGAAGATGTCGCATTTGACCTGCTTGAGATCGATCGGCGTGCCGCACACCTCCAGGGCGCCGGCGCGGGTCAGCGGGTTGTTCTTGAACATCTCGATCAGGTCGCCGTGGAAGGCTGCGGGCAGGCGCGTGGTGTCGTTATTCCAGAACAGGATGTCGAACACCGGCGGCTCGTTGCCCAGCAGGTAATTGTTGACCCAGTAATTCCAGATCAGGTCGTTGGGGCGCATCCAGGCAAATACCCTGGCCATGTCCCGGCCTTCGAGCACGCCTGACTGATAGGAATGACGCTTGGCGGCCTCCAGCGTCTGCTCGTCGACGAACAGCGCCACTTGGGTGTCCAGGGTAGTGTCGAGCACGCTGACCAGCAGGGTCAGGGAATGCACCTTTGGTTGTTTGAGCGCAGCGTAATGGCCCACCAGCGCGGTGCAGGTGATCCCCCCGGAGCAGGCGCCGAGGATGTTGATGTCCTTGCTGCCGGAAATCGCCGTGACCACCTCGACTGCTTCCTTGAGGGCATCGATGTAGGTCGACAGCCCCCATTCGCGCTGGGCCTTGGTGGGGTTGCGCCAACTGATGATGAAGGTCGGCACATTGTTGCGCAGGCAGAAGCGCACCAGGCTCTTGTCGGGGCTCAGGTCGAACACGTAGAACTTGTTGATCTGCGGCGGCACGATGAGCATCGGCCGCTCGTGGTTCTGCTCGGTGATGGGGGCGTACTGGATCAGCTCCAGCACGTCGTTGCGAAACACCACCGCGCCTTCGCTGGTGGCGAGGTTCTTGCCGACCTCGAAGGCGTCCATATTGACCTGGCTGGGCATGCCGCCATTCTTGACCAGGTCCTTGGCCAGGTGCGAGAGGCCGTCGAGGAGGCTCTTGCCGCCGGTCTCGAAGAAGCGTTTGACCGCTGCCGGGTTGGCAGCGCCGTTGGTCGGCGCCATGGCTTCGGTCATCAGGTTGATGACGAAGTGGCCGCGGCTGATGTCCTGAGCCGAGAGCTCGCTGCCGTCGAGCCAGCTGTGCAGTTCCTTGCGCCAGG
Organism: Pseudomonas baltica; assembly: GCF_031880315.1. Classification (NCBI taxonomy): domain Bacteria; kingdom Pseudomonadati; phylum Pseudomonadota; class Gammaproteobacteria; order Pseudomonadales; family Pseudomonadaceae; genus Pseudomonas; species Pseudomonas baltica. The sequence goes on from NZ_CP134771.1 coordinate 3,969,395, forward strand.
CCAGGTAGGTCTGCAGGTAACGGCGGTAAAGGGGGTTCTGACTCCAGGCCGGGTCGACGAAGCGGCGGTCGTCGCTTTCCGGTTGCAGGGTGGACGAGCCCAGCAGGACGTTTTTCAGTTCCAGGCCGAAGTGTGCCACGTGGCGAGCACTCAACAGCGGTTGGCGCAAGGCCAGACGCAGGACCATCCGTGCAGAGGTCAGCAGGTCCTTGCGGCGCAGGCCGATCACCGGGTTCAGGCCGAGGGTGTTATGTGAGGCTTGCTGCTTGATGTCATCGGTGTTCTTGCTGCTCATCCACGACGCTCCATTGTCCAGAGGCGTGCGGCGGCGGCTGCTCTGACGGGCCTGCCGCGCACCGCGCTCGGGTAACCAGTGATCGCTATTGCCCCCAAAGTGAAGCACGGAGCCTGCCAGTTACCAGTGGTTACGCGAGTTCGAGCCAATGCGCAAGAAAGCCTATCCCCGCCAGTTGGCAAGGTATTCAAGCAAATAGATTTGGAAAACGGATGCTGGAAAGCCCTGCTGGGGCTCAGAGCATCAGCTTGACCACGGATTGCGCGGGGTCGCGGGTTTTGCCGGCGGCGCGCAGTTCGTCCAGATAGTCGTTCCACAGATCTTCCTGACGAACGGCGAGCTGGTAGAGGTATTCCCAGGTGAACAGACCGCTGTCGTGGCCATCGTCGAAGGTCAATTTGAGTGCGTATTGCCCGGCAGGTTCGATCTTGGTCAGGCCGACTCCGAGTTTGCCGAACTGCAGGATCGGCTTGCCGTGGCCCTGCACTTCAGCCGAAGGCGAGTGCACCCGCAGGAATTCGGCGGGCAGGGTGTAGGACTCCCCCGTGCCGTATTGCAGGGTGAGGGTTTTCGAGGCTTTGTGCAGGTTGATGGCGGTGGGGAGGTTAGTCATGGCCAGGGGCTCTTGGGCAGCTGCAAGCTGCAAGCTACAAGTATTCAGCTTATAGCTTGCCGCTTGCCGCTGCTCTACAGTATGTAGCGCGACAGATCTTCGTTTTCCGCCAGCTCGCCCAAGTGGCTGTTGACGTAGTCGGCATCAATGCGGATCGGCGTTTCGCTGTGGGCGCTGGCCAGGTCGCCGGCACTGAACGAGACTTCCTCCAGCAGGCGCTCCAGCAGCGTGTGCAAGCGACGGGCACCGATATTCTCGGTCTTCTCGTTGACCTGCCAGGCGATCTGGGCAAGGCGCTTGATGCCTTCCGGGGCGAACTCGATATGCAGGCCTTCGGTCTTGAGCAGTGCCACATATTGCTCGGTCAGCGACGCGTGCGGTTCGCTGAGGATACGCTCGAAATCTTCCGGGCTGAGGGCCTTGAGCTCGACGCGGATCGGCAGCCGGCCTTGCAGCTCGGGCACCAGGTCGCTCGGCTTGCTCAGGTGGAACGCGCCCGAGGCGATGAACAGGATGTGGTCGGTCTTGACCATGCCCAGCTTGGTATTCACCGTGCAGCCTTCGATCAACGGCAGCAAGTCGCGCTGCACGCCTTCGCGGGACACATCGGCGCCGCCGACATTACCGCGCTTGGCGACTTTGTCGATCTCGTCGATGAACACGATGCCGTGCTGTTCCACCGCTTCGAGGGCTGCGGCCTTGAGCTCCTCTTCGTTGACCAGGCGCCCGGCTTCTTCTTCACGCACCAGCTTGAGCGCTTCCTTGACCTTGAGCTTGCGGCTCTTGCGTTTGCCCTTGCCCATGTTGGCGAACAGGCTCTGCAGCTGGTTGGTCATCTCTTCCATGCCTGGCGGCGCAGAAATATCGACGCCAGCCATCTCGGCCACTTCGATCTCGATTTCCTTGTCGTCCAGCTGGCCTTCGCGCAGGCGCTTGCGGAACAGCTGGCGCGTGTTTGAATCGCTCGCCGGGGCTTCTTCGCTAAAGCTGCCGCGGGCCTGTGGCAGCAGCGCGTCAAGGATGCGTTCCTCGGCGGCGTCTTCGGCGCGATGGCGGACCTTGACGATTTCCTGCTCGCGCAGCAGCTTGAGGGCGGCATCGGCCAGATCGCGGATGATCGACTCGACATCACGGCCGACGTAGCCGACTTCGGTGAACTTGGTCGCTTCGACCTTGATGAACGGGGCGTTGGCCAGCTTGGCCAGGCGCCGGGCGATTTCGGTCTTGCCGACGCCGGTCGGGCCGATCATCAGGATGTTCTTGGGCGTCACTTCGACGCGCAGCTCTTCAGGCAGCTGCATGCGGCGCCAGCGGTTGCGCAGGGCGATGGCGACGGCGCGCTTGGCATCGTCCTGGCCGATGATATGGCGGTTGAGTTCGTGGACGATTTCGCGGGGGGTCATGGACATGGCGTGTGTCGGTCTCGGCAAGGTTCAGTGTGGTTCGATCCTGAGGGAGCGTCCCTGACTGATCACTCGGCGAGATCCTGCTCCTCGATGGTCAGGTTGTGGTTGGTGAACACGCAGATGTCGCCGGCGATACCGAGGGCGGTTTCGGCGATTTCCCGTGCACCCAGGTCGGTTTTCATCAGCAGGGCGCGAGCAGCCGCCTGGGCGTAGGCGCCGCCGGAGCCCATGGCGATCAGGCCGTCTTCAGGTTCGACGACATCGCCGTTACCGGTAATGATCAGCGAGGCATCCTTGTTGGCCACGGCGAGCATGGCTTCGAGGCGGCTCAGGGAGCGGTCGGTGCGCCATTCCTTGGCCAGTTCGACAGCGGCGCGCACGAGATGGCCCTGGTGTTTTTCGAGCTGGCTTTCGAAGCGCTCGAAGAGGGTGAAGGCGTCGGCGGTGGCGCCAGCGAAACCGGCGATGACTTGACCGTGGTACAGGCGACGGACCTTTTTGGCGTTGCCTTTCATCACGGTATTACCGAGGGAAACCTGGCCGTCGCCGCCCATGACGACTTTGCCGTGACGGCGGACTGAAACGATGGTGGTCAAGGGAGAGTCTCCACGCAGCGGGGCGAAAATGCCCTGATGGAAACTCATATGGGGGTGTGAGGGGGGATTTCAAGCTTTGGCGGTGACGGGTTTCATCCGGGATGTGTGGCGTTCTCACAGGCCTCTTCGCGGGCAAGCCTTGCTCCCACAGGTGTACCACTCGATTCTGTGGGAGCGAGGCTTGCCCGCGAAGGGGCCGTTCGAAGCGCTGACTACTGCCGCGTCTGACGCTGTTGCAGCAGCAGATTGTTGAAGCCGCTGCCCGCCAGTTGCTTCTGCGCGGTGGTGAGCTGCTCGCGGTTGCTGAACGGCCCGACCAGCACGCGGTACCAGGTATCGTCCTTGACGGTGCCGGACTCGACGTTCACGCCCTGACCCAGCAACAGAATCTGCGCCCGCACTTTGTCGGCGTCGGTCTTGTTGCGGAACGAGCCAGCCTGCAGGAAGAACTGCGTGGTCGCAGCCGGCTTGACGATCGCAGGTGCTGGCGGCGGCGTTTGCCCACTCAGCGCCGCCTGGGCGCGGGCGGTGTCGATCTTCGCCGCTTCAGCCGGAGTGACCGGCGGTTGTGCTGGCACCGGCGGAGTTTTCTCCGGCACGGCATCAGGCGGCACGATGACCTCCGATTCAGGCAGCAGCGTGTAGAAGTCGTACTTGGGCTTGACCGGCACCTGCGGGCTGGGAGGCGTCTTGTTGGCTTCGAGGATTTTCGCCGCCTTGGCTTCTTCGCGGCTGCGCTTGACGTCTTCCTTGCCTGGTTCGAGCTTCATCAGGAAGACGACGAACGCACCCACCGTGAGGCCGATGGCCATCCACAGCCATCCGGGGATGGGCTTCTTCGCTGGAGCGGAATTGCGGCTGGCGCCACGCTTGGGAGCAGGTTTTTTCTTGGCGGCCAACTTACATTCGCTCCAGTGTATCCAGGCCCAGCAGTTGCAGGCCTTGTTTCAGGGTACGACCGGCCAGAGCGGCCAGCAGCAGACGGCTGTTTTGTTGTTCCGGGCTGTCGGCGGTCAGGATCGGGCAGTTTTCGTAGAAGCTCGAGAACAGCTGGGCAATGTCATACAGGTAGGCGCACAGCACGTGTGGCGTGCCTTTTTCGCCGACGTTGTTCAGCACCTCGCCGAACTGTGCCAGCCGCGCGGCCAGTTCCTGCTCGTGCGGGGCATCGAGGTTGATCTGCCCGCCGACTTCGTCGAAATCCTTGCCCAGCTTGCGGAACACCCCGGCCACGCGCGTATAGGCATACAGCAGGTAGGGCGCGGTGTTGCCTTCGAAGTTGAGCATCTGGTCGAAGTTGAAGCTGTAGTCGCTGGTGCGGTGCTTGGACAGGTCGGCGTATTTGACGGCGCCGATGCCCACCACCTTGGCGATGGCGCGCAGGTCGGCTTCGGCGGCCTCGGGGTTCTTTTCCTTGACTAGGCTGTAGGCACGCTCCTGGGCTTCGGTCAGCAGGTCGACCAGCTTCACGGTGCCGCCGTCACGGGTCTTGAACGGGCGGCCGTCGGCGCCGTTCATGGTGCCGAAGCCCATGTGTTCGGTCTGCATGCCGTTGCTGATGAAGTCAGCGCGGCGGGCGACCTCGAACACTTGCTGGAAGTGCAGGGCCTGGCGCTGGTCGACGAAATACAGAGCGCGATCGGCCTTGAGGACGTTGCTGCGATAGCGCACGGCTGCCAGGTCCGTGGTGGCGTAGAGATAGCCACCGTCGGCCTTGACAATGATCACCGGCAGCGGCTCGTCGTCGGCGGTCTTGAATTCTTCGAGGAACACGCACTGGGCACCATTGCTCTCGACCAGCAGGCCCTTGGCCTTGAGGTCGTTGACCACGTTGATCAGGTCGTCGTTGTAGGCGCTTTCGCCCATTACGTCCGCCATGGTCAATTTGACATTGAGCAGTTCGTAGATCTCCTGACAGTGAGACAGGGATATCTGGCGAAAGCGCCCCCACAGTTCCAGGCATTCGGCATCGCCAGCCTGCAGCTTGACCACCAGGCTGCGGGCGCGATCGGCGAACTCTGGGGATTCGTCGAAGCGCTTCTTGGCGGCGCGGTAGAAGTTTTCAAGGTCCGACAGCTCATTGCTGGTGATCGGATTTTCCTGCAGGTACGCCATCAACATGCCGAACTGAGTGCCCCAGTCGCCCACGTGGTTCTGGCGAATCACCGTGTCGCCGAGGAACTCCAGGACCCGTGCCACGCCGTCACCGATGATGGTGGAGCGCAGGTGGCCGACGTGCATCTCTTTGGCCAGGTTGGGGGCGGAGAGGTCGACCACTACACGTTGCGCGGCACCTGGCTTGCTGACGCCCAGCTTGGGGTCGGCCAGCGCGGCGTCAAGGCGGCCAGCCAGCGCCTGGGTGTTCTGAAAGAAGTTGAGAAAGCCCGGGCCAGCGATTTCAGCCTTGCTGATCTGCGGATCGGCGGGCAACGCCTGGATGATCTTTTCTGCCAGGTCGCGGGGCTTCATGCCGGCGGGTTTGGCCAGCATCATGGCGATGTTGCTGGCGAAGTCGCCGTGGGTCTTGTCGCGCGCGTTCTCCACCTGGATCGCCGGCGTCAGCCCTTCAGGCAAGACACCTTCTTTGACGAGATGGGTCAGGGCTTGTTGGATCAGCTGGCGGATGGTGTCTTTCATGGTTCTCTCAATCGACCGCGGCACGGTCGCGCCCAAAGAGCGCAGGTGGAAAAATCGGCCATTATCCGTTGCCGGGGCGAGCTTGCCAACCTTGGGTTTTAGCGAGAGGTTAATCCCTGTGAGAGCTTGGGTGTTGGGCGGCGAGATTTATGGCAGGGCTTTATACGGGCGGTGGCGCTGATGGCCCCTCGCGGGCAAGCCTTGCTCCTACAGGACGACTGAGATCTGCCGACTCTGTGGGAGCAAAGCTTGCTCGTGTAGAGGCCGGCCGGATCAATAGAGATCGACAGGGTCCACATCCAGCGACCAGCGCACCTGACGGCCGCTGGGCATCTGCTCCAGTTGCAGCATCCAGGCGTTGAGCAGGCGGTGCAGTTGCGCGCGGGCGCTGGCCTGAACCAGCAATTGCGCGCGATAGCGCCCGGCGCGGCGTTCCATGGGTGCCGGCACCGGGCCCAGCAGCTCGATGCTGTTCGGGCCCATCTGCGCCAGCAGTTGTTCGGCGGCGCTGCAAGCTTCATCGAGGAAGCCTTCGGCTTGGCCCGGCTTGTGTGCCTCGGCCCGCAACAGCGCCAGGTGCGAGAAGGGTGGCAGGCCGGCAGCGCGCCGCTCGCTGATGGCCTGTTCGGCAAAAGCGAAATAGCCCTGCTCGGTCAATTGCACCAATAACGGATGCTCCGCCAGGTGGGTCTGAATGATCACCTTGCCCGGCTCTTCGGCGCGCCCGGCACGCCCGGCGACCTGCACGATCAACTGGGCCATGCGCTCGCTGGCGCGAAAATCCCCGGAAAACAGGCCGCCATCGGCATCCAGGATCGACACCAGCGTTACCCGCGGAAAGTGATGGCCCTTGGCAAGCATCTGCGTGCCGACGAGGATGCACGGCTGGCCG